>RDXH01000121.1 GCA_004292745.1 Oscillatoriales cyanobacterium
TGACTCCAACGGTACTGCACCGGGTGGTTCTACCACGGTGGCTAGCTTTGGTACTGCTGCGGTGAGTTTGGGTACTTCGGACTTTGTATTCACAGGCTCTCTAGGTTCTGCTCCGGCTGGTAATACTACTATTTCTGCTTCTAGTAGTGTGGTTGACTTGACTGCTGCTGGAAATACTTTCCCGGTTGCTATTAACAACTTCGGTTCCGGCGCTGGCGGTTACAACTTTACCACCCCTGTATTGTTTACAGGCAATAGTGCTGTTAATAACGTCACCGGTACGGACTTTGCTGACATTTTGAACGGCGGTTCTGGTGCTGATATTTTCAATGGTGGTTTGGGTAACGACAGTCTCTCTGGGGATGACGGTAACGACAGTCTCTTCGGTGGCCCTGGTAACGATACCATTAATGGTGGTGCCGGAAATGACACTTTAATCGGCGGTTTGGGAACTAATGTTCTCAACGGCGGTGCTGGTTCGGATGTGTTTGTCTTCAGTGGAACTTCTGTTGGTGGCGGGGATTTAATTACCAATTACAGCACTGCTGATGATGTAATTAACCTCGACAAAACTGGTTTTGCTGCCTTTACGACTGGTTCTGGGCCTTTGGGTTCGAGTTTCTACGCTTATAGCAGCACCGTTGCTACTGTAAGTGGGATCGAGTCAACTTTGACTGGCCCGTCGATTATTGCTCTCTACGATGGTGCAGTTACTAAACTGTATTACGATAGCAATGGTTCTACGGTTGGTGGCAACAGTTTGTTTGCAACTGTTGATGTCAATTTGGGAGCTTCGGGCAACTCTAAGTTGTTCTTGTTCTAACCCATTGCTCTAGTATTCCTTTTCTTAAACTGAAGGGGAATACTAGACTCAATATTTTAGGTGGCTTGATGCCACCTAAAATTTAAAAGATTTTTTTAAGTAGAAGGAAGAAGTCACCCCCCCCTACCCCCCCCCAAGGGGGGAAATTCAGGAAGAAGATCGATGTGAAGAATAGCAAGCCAGTAAGCTTTTGAGCGATTTGGATCTTGCATTTAATTAGGTGGACTTACTTATTATTTGACCGATCGCTTGAAATCGATCGCGCTTTTGAAACTATTTTAGATTTTAGATTTTGTGATGGGAAACTTAACCGAATACAGCAATGCTGGTACACTAGCAGCTTCTGCCGGTTTAATTCCCTCATCGCAAATAGATAGATGTTCCTGCCAATGACAAGGGCTTAAAATTGGGTTATGGTGGTGAGCAAGCCTTCCCTACAAGGATCATTGGCATGAAAAAGTTTTTCGTTCTGTGCTTATTTTTTATCGGCCTCGGCTGGGCAATTTCTAGTTTCCCAGGATTGGCGACTCAAGGGACCTATGATTCTATTTTGCTGGATTTCCGCGAAGATGTTGGTGCTGTTGAGATTGTCAAACAAGTAGAGGCGATCGCCAACAAGTACCATGTCAATCCCCAGCTCAATAGCGAGTTTTCCAAACAGGATAATGTGTATGTTGTCAAGGGCGATCGCAGTTTGTTAAATGCCCTGAAAAAATCAAATTTGGCTAAAGATACCGAATACATTGAACCAAACTACGTTTACAGCGCTTTCGAGATTCCCAACGACCCCATGTATAACAAACAGTGGAATCTCCGCAGCATCAATGTAGAATCTGCCTGGAACGAAACCAAAGGCAGTGGCACAACAGTAGCGATAATTGATACGGGAATATCCCCGGTTGCGGACTTAAAAGAAACCAAATTTGTACCGGGCTACGACTTTGTAAACGATCGCGCCGAAGCCTTTGATGACAACGGCCATGGTACTCACGTCGCCGGTACAGTCGCCCAATCAACTAACAACAATTACGGTGTTGCTGGCATTGCTTACGAAGCAGCCTTAATGCCACTAAAAGTCTTGGGTGGTAGTGGTGGCGGTACCGTTGCTGACATCGCCGAAGCCATCAAATTTGCGGCGGATAATGGGGCTGATGTGATTAATATGAGTCTCGGTGGTGGTGGGGAAAGTCAGTTAATGGCAGAGGCGATCGACTACGCCCACAGTAAAGGCGTTGTTGTCATCGCAGCAGCCGGCAATTCCGGCGATAGTTCCGCCTCCTATCCAGCCCGCTATCCCCACGTCATCGGCGTTTCTGCCCTCGGCCCGGACGACGAAAAAGCTTCTTACTCCAACTTCGGCGCGGGAGTTGACATCTCAGCCCCTGGTGGTTCTGAAACTGGGAAAATTCTCCAAAGTACGATCGACCCAGAAACCGGTGCAGAAATTTTTGAAGGCTACCAAGGTACAAGCATGGCATCTCCCCATGTTGCCGCCGTTGCAGCCCTGATCAAAGCCTCCGGTATCCAAGAACCAGACCAAATTCGCAGCGTACTTTTACAATCGGCGCGAGTTGTCGGCGAAGATCCCCTCAACCATTTTGGTGCGGGAAACCTCGACGCCGCTGCGGCTGTTCAGCTAGCCCGCAAAGGCCAAATCAACTTCCGCGATTTCTTCCGCTGGTTGCATGACAACGGCTATCTCAGTCCCCATTTCTGGATTGATGGCGGTGCTGTGGCGCTGTTACCTAAGATTGCAATGGTGCTCGGTTCCTATCTGCTGGCTTTCTTGTTGCGGAACTATTTCCCCTTCCAGTGGACTTGGGGTTTTTCTGGCGGTTTGATGGCTGGTAGTTCTGGGTTCTTTTTCCTGCGAAATCTGTTTGTATTTGACCTGCCACAATGGCCGCTGCGGGTGATGGGCAGTTCTATTCCCGAACTTGGGGGCGCAATTAATGGCAGTAGTATCCTGAATCCGATGTTTGCTAGTGTGTTGATTCCTGGGATTTTGATTGTGTTGCTGTTGGGACATCCACAGTGGAAGTGGATTGCGATCGCCACATCGATCGGCTTTGCTAGCAGTTTAGCCGTCAATGCTTTTGTGTCTCCCAGTGTTTGGGGATTGGGAACAGGTTTAGTAGCACAAACATTTTTAATTGTCAATGCTTTTATGTGTTTCGCGCTAGCACGTTTAGCAATTAAAACAGAGGTTAAGTCAGCATGAGTATTACAGTCAAGGGTGTAATTGAACGCCAAGGTTTTGGACCAGGTACTTGGGCCTTGGTGGGCGAAGATGGGGAAACTTATGAACTTAAGGATGCTTCTTCTGAACTTAAAAAAGAGGGTTTGAAAGTCCGTGTCAAAGGTTTGGTGCGTAAGGATATTATGACTTTTGCGATGATCGGGCCGGTACTTGAGGTGCAGTCTTTTGAACTGCTTTAGGCTAATTTGTTAATCCAGTTTGCCAACTCAAAAAAACCCCGGCCACATTTGGCTGGGGTTGATTCATCCGGTTAGCAACAGTAAGTTAATTAAGTTAATCTATTCACAAAGCTATCCATCTTTACTGCTTGGGTAGCTTTCCTCGTACCATGGCTTCCTTGACATCTCGATCGACTGTTAGCGCCTAGTTCTATTTGTGTTTGCGCTAACCATTGAATAGGTGTTTGAGTTAATTCAATCAAGTGGGGGTTTGTTGCAACTCAGGGCGTTCATCGGCGACGATCGCACCTTCAACAGGACACACCTGCAAACAAATACCGCAGTCAATGCAGGTATCAAAATCAATCCAAAACCAATCTGTACCCTTGACATTTTTGCCAGGGCCTGGTTGGATGCAAGCAACCGGACAAGCGCCGACGCAATCAGCAACCCCTTCGCAAATATTCGTAACGATAGTATGTGACACAGTGTTCTCTAACCTTTTTCTCAGACATTTCACGACAATCTCTAACAAACGAGTAGTTATACCCATCGTTACGATGAACGGGCTTAATTTGATTTCGAGAAACGCTAATCACACTATCGTTAACCCGAATATCAAAATTACCTTTGAACCTAGTAGTTTTAATTCTTTTACATTTAACCCCCTGATGTTTTCCATCAATTACTGAAACAATATCTCCCGTATTCCAGCCTGCGACTTTCTTCTTGGGTTTATACCCCGAACGCGGAAACCCATATTTATCAGTCTGCACGACTTGACGACTACCCCAACCCATTGCCTTAATCAGCAACGGTTGATTGACAGCCAAAGTTAAACCCTGACTTACATCTCCACAGCAAGCAGCATCGATCCAGTGAGCTTTTGGAAACTTCAAATTAGTTCGATTGAACTTAGTTAAAGAACCGCGTCCCACATAGATAAGTTCAATTGCTGTAGCCTTCAAAGCTTGGAACAAAGCGGACTTGGTTGCGTTAACTGCTGCTGCGTCCTTCAATGGGGTTTTAGCTTGACTCATTACTTTTCTAAGAATTTCGGGCTTTTTCTTAAGAAAATCCTTGACATCTTGAGTCCCCTTTTTGAGGTTGCATTTTTCACAAGCTAAGCAAAGGTTGGAAACACGATTACTGCCACCTTTGGCGCGTGGGTTGATATGCTCAACTTGCAGCGGTAAATTTTCAATACCGCAGTAAGCACACTTCCGATTCCACTTTTCGAGTAAATATTGCCTAACCTCGTAACCCTGCAATTCCCCTTGTTGATATTCAACGCCGGAAATCTCTGGATTTTGCATTTTTTGAGTATCAAAACTTACCAACTCGAAGGCAATCGATTGAATAGGTGCTAGTTTGCGAAGGCGAGAAACCCACGTCATAGTCGTTAATACTCGGTGCTGCCAGCTCGGAGGTAGCCAACCTTTCGGACGAGTGCGATTTAAAAATCTCGCTTTTCGATAACGAGTTTTGCGGTTACGGCGGCTGCGTCGGATAGCCCGCCGGGTTTCAAGTCTCGACTTGATAGCTTGACCCCGATGGGTGACTTGGGCTCCCCAAATGACTTGGGTTCCCTGAATTAAAGCTATGCCCGTAGTTTTGCTACCAGGGTCGATGCGGATTTCAATTGGCTCTGGTATATCGTTGACCGATTTTTTCAGAATAATTGTAAACGGGTACAGTTTGAAAACCTTTGCTTTGCCTGCATTCAACAGCTTTCTAGCTATCACTGGTAGGCACGGAGTTAGAGGTTTTTTGTCGGTGTCAAGTACAAATACTTGATTGGGAAGAGTTTTAGACATGGTTGCGTCTGTTCCTAATTAGTGAAGGTTGCCTCGGCATAGTTATTAGGCGGTACTTTCTCCACAGCACTGGCTTTACAAATACGCCGCCTGTTTAACTGCGGAGTTATAGAGCTTGGGGCTGGCACGTACTCCAAGGTATGAACTTTAACGCTTCCTAATAACGAAAGCCTGGACTTACTTAGCTATTTCGGGATTTCTCCAGAAATGTCTAGGATTTTGGTAAGTCCGCGATCGTACCTGGTTTTTTAGGTTGATAGTCCGTCCAGGACTGAGCTATTAATTTACCATTTCAATGGTCGGGAATCCTTCGGCATTCACCCAAGCAATTTGAGCAATGCGTCGATCGCGCGCATATTCCCGCACCCCATCCACAGTCTCCCGACTCTCCAAATCGATTTCTACCCGAACTACATCGCTAGACTCTCGGAGTTTTCGAGCATAAACAAAAGCCTCCGCCTCCGCATCAGAGGTTTGAGGCACAACCAAAAAGTCGCTGGCTGGGGTCTCCTTCGCCAATTGACCCTCATTTAACAAAATTTGGTGCAAATCTTCAATATTCAAACAAAACCCAATTCCAGCGTGATTTTGCCTCTTAGGATCGAACAATCCCAATAGGCGATCGTACCGTCCCCCTTGTCCCAACACTCGCTGTCCCGTTTTGGGACTACTGACAACTTCAAACACAATTCCCGTGTAGTAGTCAAAGGTTTGAATCAAACTCAAGTCTAGGTGGATATGGGATTTCAGATTCGGGATTTGGGATTGACATTTGTACAGCAATTCGATCGCCGATTTCAGATTATTTAAGGCTGCTTGTTGCGGCTCATCTAAATCGAGCTTTGCCACAATGGGAAACACATCTTCTGGGCGGCCCCGCAAGTCAAATAATAATAGAGCTCTTTCTCGCAATTCCGTAGACAGCGGTAAATTTTCCAAGCCTACTCGATCGAGATTGGCGATCGCCCCCCGAACTTGGGAGCGCACATTTGGCGGAAACGGTTCCAACAAACTAGCAGTTAAACCCGCTTCTCCCAGCACCAAATGCCAGTCATCAATTTCTAAACCCTGCAAGCACTCAGATAGCAGTAGTAGCACTTCCGCATCAGCCATCGTCCCCCCGGAGCCTAGCAACTCTACCCCTGCTTGATAGAACTCCTGCTGCCCCCCAGAGCCTGTATCGGGGCCTTTGCGAAACACATTAGCATTGTAATATAGACGCTGAGGCTGCCAGGGAGTCCCGGCCATCCGCATCACAGCAGCGCGGGCGATGGAAGCAGTCAATTCTGGACGCAAGCCTAGTTCTCCATCGACGGCATCTTGCAATTGAATCAAGGTCGATCGGTCGATCGCCCCTCCAGCCATCAATGTCTCCAGCCTTTCTAGAGTCGAAGTAATAATCCGGTGATAGCCCCAGCGATGAAAAACTTGCTGCAAACGGCGTTCGATCGAAATTTTTTGAGCTACGTCAAGGGGCAATAAATCTCTTGCGCCCGATGGGGGTTGGTGAACCATATCAATTTTGGATTTTAGATTGGGGATTTTCGATGCAGCTAGAAACTTAGCTTGAGGGGACGATGTTAAAGTCGAACCTGACCAGTTTAGCATTCGACTTTAACCAATTCAACTATCACCAACTCGGATTTTTTTGCCCCCGCCTCATCATTTCTTCTTCCCCCCACCAAACAAATTGGAAAAACTAGCAAAAAAGCCACCTTGCTTATCCTCACCCTTTTTAGCTTTCGCCCCGGAAGCTGGCTGTTCCAGCTTTTTCTTCACTTCCAAAGCCATCGGCTCTTCTGGATTAGATACCAAAGCTTTTTGCACCTCCAGCTTAGCCATTGTTCCTTGACCTTGCATCAAATAACACATTGCCAACATAGCGTGACACTTGCTATTTTTCGGTTCGCGCTTTTGAGCTTCCCTCAACTCCAAAATTGCTTTGGCGTAATTTTTGCTATCCATGAATCCTTGAGCACGGCGACAATTTTGTTCCACCAGGGAATCTTTGTTGGTAGTCGTTGGAGGAACAACCGGAGTTTGATGTACTACTTTTGATTCTATTTTTGGTGGCTTTTCCGATTTTGGAGTTGCCACCCCAGTTGGAATCATGACGTTTTCTTTTCGCAGCAGGTAAACCAGATTGAGTTCGCTCATTTGATTGATGACCTCTAGGGCTTGCTCAACGGATTCGTATTGGTTGTCCGCCAGTTTGCTCATTGCGGTTTTGTAAGTTTCTTCCCAATTTCCCGCCCTGGCTAACTGTTTGGCTTCTGCGCTTTCGACTTGCTGTTTCTCTTTTTCTTTCGTGGCCCGCTTGCTGATAGCCGTTACTAGCAAATTATATTCTTTGCGATCGCTTTCCTTGGAGAACTTGTTGTAAGCAGGATTGACCACTTTTGACAAAAACTGATTAGCCCAATCTTTATCAGCTTGATTTTCAAAAGGGCAAGTATCCGAGTGCAAGCGGCGGACTATTTTCATGTAACGCTTGCGGATGTCGTTAAACTCAGCATCTAAGGGAACTCCCAAAATTGCGTGCTGATCTGTAAAGTCAAACTTAAACAGACCTTTTGTCATTTCAAAAGACATAAATGTTACTCTCCTTTTCCAGGCTTGTGACGATGCTTTATTCTTTAATGTAGCTTCTGTTAAGGGGTTATGACCCCCGTACTAATGCTTAGCCCTGGACTCCTGGCTGCTGCCCCAAGACGATAAAGGGGGTGTTTTGAGCAATGCGTCGCTGAGTTCAGCATGAATCTTGCCGTTTGTCGCCAAAACTCGACCTGAGTTAATCTCAAAGGGACTCTCGTCATAGGCTGTAACTTTACCTCCGGCTTCCGAGACAATGACTGCGCCGGCGGCTACATCCCAAGGGGACAGTCCCCGTTCCCAGTATCCATCTAAGCGGCCGCAGGCGACGTGAGCTAGGTCTAGAGCTGCCGATCCACTGCGTCGCACTCCTTGGGTGAGGTGGGTGAGGTGACAGAATTCGGCATAGTTATTATCGGCTGTTTCCCGTCGATCGTAAGCAAAGCCAGTAACTAACAAACTTTTGGTCAATATAGAGGTTTGGGAAACGGAGATCGCCCGTCGATTCCGGGTAGCACCCAATCCTTTCGCAGCCCGAAACAATTCGTTATGAAATGGGTCGAAAATTACGCCAATTTGTGGTATCCCTTCAATTAAAAGTCCGATCGACACACAGGCAAATGGATATTGGTGGGCATAATTAGTTGTACCGTCCAAAGGGTCGATCGCCCACAGGTATTTGCTACTGGCATCCCCTAATTTACCTGATTCTTCAGCAAGTATCCCGTGGTCGGGTACATGACGACCCAGAATTTCTAAAATGACGGCTTCGGAGGCTTTGTCGGCTTCTGTAACTAAATCTCCCGATCGACCTTTTTCTTGAATTTCTTCTAATTTTCCGCAGAAAGATTGCAGAACGGAACCAGCAGCGAGGGCCGCTTCGGTGGCTATTTCTAATAAGTCTTGAATTTTGTTAGTCATTTGTTATTTGTTATTTGTTATTTGTTATTGATTATTTGTTATTTGTTATTTTGCTGGCGAAATTCTCCGGGAGTTTGACGCAGCGGCTGTTTAGGATTCCAAATCCCTTTACCCATTAGTCTCGCCCATTCTTGAGCATTGACAAGTCGCTGCTGGTACTTCTTGTTAGGCGATCGCACCGTTGCCAAAGCGTAACCTTCTTTAACTAGCCGTTCATTGACCAACACTCCATCTTCCCACAAATAGGCTAAGAAGCGATCGAACCTATCTTTCTCTTCAACATCTAATTCTAACAACACCTGTTTCCCGCCAATAAGCTGTTCCAGTTGGTTTTTGGCTGCTTCTCCCCAAGGCTGTTGCTTTAAATCCGGTGCTTCAATCCCAATCAACCTAACTTGTTCTAACAGGGCAATTTTGTCTGCTGTACGGACAATTTCGATAGTTTGTCCGCTGACAGTCCGTTGTACTTTCACGAAAGTTCCTGTGGGAATTTCCGGTTTTTGGCAGCTAACTAACAACCAACAAAGGGCGATCGATAATAGCCGATGCAGAAACTTTCGGCATTGGACACTTATGCCCAGCGTAACCGCAGCATTAGTCCTTGCGTACTTGAGCCTCGCGTAGCCGAAACCTAGGAGATGAAGAATGAAACTTGGCATTTTGCATATTTCCGTAGGCATTGCGCTCACTCTTCATCTAATGGCAAAGCCACACGCACTTTACCTTTCCCGAAGTAGCGCCCAAATTGAAGTTCATATACTTCATCTTCATCTTGCGTCTCTACTTCCATGTTGGAACGAGGATAACTGACACACAGCAAAGCATAACCTTCTTTTTGCAGTTCCACCGAAAGTCCCATTGCTTCTGGCTGGTAAAGTTCCCCCGACTTGACACGGACAGCACAGGCCGTACACGCGCCGTTGCGGCAAGAATAGGGTAAGTCTACTCCTTGATTTTCCACGTTTTGGAGGATGTAGCGGTCTTCGGGTACTTGCACTGTGTGGCACGAGCCTGTTTGTCTGTTGTGAATTGTAATTGTGTAAGAGCGAGTCATGGAATTTTAGATTTTAGATGTGGGATTTTAGATTTGAGTTGGGAGACCAAATTCTTGATATGAATCGGTTTGCGACATCTGGAAGCAGAATTTGCCCTACTTGTTTTACGCCCTATCCACATTAAACAATAAATTTATGCCCTTAGGCCTTGCCAAATCAGATTTCTTCTGATAAGGTAGTAAAACTGTGGCTAAAAAAACAAAGTTCAGCTTTGGAGAGGTGGCCGAGTGGTTGAAGGCGCAGCACTGGAAATGCTGTTTGGGGGTGACTTCAACGAGGGTTCGAATCCCTCCCTCTCCGTTGGATCTTGTCATACAAGCTTTACAGCAAAACGACTTAGTTAGATATCTAACTAAGCCGTTTGTTTTTGGCATGGAGGATGCTAGCATTTGAACTCAAGACCTGAAAAATACCGAAATTAGTACGGGGAGAGGGTAGGCACGGCGGCACTACCCCTACAAAACGATAATTTACGAAGCCTTCTTTTTAGGAGCCACTATCCGTTCGACACTCATAGCAGCGACGCTCAATGTCACCACAGCCATGCCGAGAATTGCTACAGGCTTTAACTTCTCATTAATTATCAGAAATCCGAAGAGCGCAGTCATCGCAGGTCCCAAAGTGCCAATTACTGATGCTAAAGCAGCCCCGGCCAATCGGATGGCAAAATTATTTAAAAGATAGCTAAACAGCGTCAGCACACCTAAAATTACACCCCCAACAATCAAACCAGGCCAAACATTTTGGTCGATACTAGGAGCAAAATTTTCTGACAGTGGCACCCACAAACTCAGGGCAGAAAACACAAAAATCGCTGCAAAATTGACTAAACTAAAAGGAATTGGATGCAGTTTGCCAGCGGCCATTTGCGTCAGCAATACGTAGCCAGCAAAAGTAATCCCTGAACCAAGTGCGGCTGTCACTCCCACTGCCACATTACCACCGCCGGGAGCCGGAGAGGCAAAACTGGGCCACCCAGCTAAAATCAAGCCTGCGGTAATACCGCAAATCGCTAAAAATCCCACTGTGCTGGGGCGTGAACCAAACAAGAGCCAAGAGCCGAGTACCGTGACGATCGGATAAATAAAGAAAATGGTAATGGCAATTCCCGCCGGAATATTGCCGATCGCCAAATAAATCAAAACCTGAGACAAAAACAGAAAAAATGCGCTTCCTAAAACCTTACTCCACAAAGCTCGATCGCCAGACTGGAACAACCGCCTAATATCTTTCCAGACAGAAGGATAAAGAAAAGTCGCCAACACAGGCATCAAAGCCATCACCACAATCAACCGCATCAACAAAATCAACAGAGAATTTCCAAAACCAGGAGTCACAACCCCAGGCACTTCAAACCAGCCGAAAATCATCCTAGGATTGCTGCTTTTAATCAGAATTCTCAAACAAACATTAAATATCGACAATACTACCGCTGAAGACAAAGCCAACACCAAACCGATCTGCATTTGAGAAGGTGCTTTAGCCACGGCTGCTGTCGGCTGCACCGGATGGGGCCGTGGAACTGCTTCGTGGCTATCAGCAGGTACAGCAGGCATAATTTGTGGACGGACAGAATTAGTTAATTCCTCTGGATAGGAATCTTCTGCATCAAAAGGATTGTCCAGATATGCTTCTTCTTCTTCAAGTTCTTCCCTGATGCGGTTTACCAGATTCTGCAATAACTCTTCGCCTTGTCGCTCCAAGGTTTGCATATTGTTTAGCCGCACGGACAATTCACTTTCATAGCTGCTCAAATCTTGTTGTAGCATCTGAAAACTGCGATCGATCCGCTCGTCTAGCGCCGCCAATAACTCAGAAGCTCGTTCATCATAGTTGCTTGGTGGCATCGGTATGGGGAACTCGCCACTGGGAATAGGACTACTGAGAGAATGTCCCGAATTAGCACTGAGTTCGTTAAACCGCTGCACTAACAAATCTTGGAGATTGTGAGCCAAAACTTGAGCCAACTGTTTGAGCCACAACTGCTGCTGATGAATATATCGGCCCGACAAAGATTCCATTTGCTGAGACTGCAATTTACGATATTGCTGTCTCAGGCCTTCAATATCCTGGATCAAGTGATTTTTTTCACTTTGGAGCCGTGTAATATCCTGATTTAACTGGCCCTTAACATTTTCATGCAAAGCGTCCAGCTCCTGAATCACGGAGTTAAGGACTTGTTCTGCCGATTTGGCATCCTCTGGATCGCCTGCTGAGTATTTGTTTTCTTGCGCCATTATTAACGTATAACCTCTAATTTAAACTGTACGTTCAGTATTCTGAACTATCTTTTAAATTAGTTGACAATTTTCAGTCACTTTATCTAAAAGACGGCTGACACTATAGTAGTTGCTAAGTTGGAGAGTAAAAAATTGGGTCAAACGAAGCTATCCCGGAGGGAATTGCCCGAAGAACACTTTGTGCAATTAGAAATTATACTACAACGCCATGCTGAAGCACTCGAAGCGGATGTCAGAGCTTTGCAAACCGCAGATGAAACCGCCCAGTGGTCTGGTGACTGGAAGCGTTACTACAACTGGCATTTCGCTAAAATTTTTGCCTCTGTAAAGATTTTTCGCAACTGGGGTGCAGATGCTGCTGCTTGGCAACTACTGCCACTGCGACAGTATCCCAATCGAGGCAATCAGAAGGATTAGTTGACTGTTGTCAGTTGTCAGTTGACTGTTGTCAGTTGACTGTTGACTGTTTGATATGTGGTATCAATTCTTGAATCCAAAATCTAAAATCCAAAATCTAAAATCGATTGATCGATCGCGCGATACTGAAAATTGCAGCAGCCAAACCTGCGGCGATGGGGATTGTGACTAACCAAGCCGAACCGATTGACAGCAAAGTATTCCAGCGTACAGATTTCCAACCCTTGACAAGTCCGACTCCCACAACTGCACCGACTAAAGCATGGGAGGTGGAAACAGGCAACCCCAAGCGGGATGCTAACAAGACAGTAGCAGCCGTGGCTAATTCTGCACAAAATCCGCCACTTGGTTGCAATTGGATGATGCCCTCGCCCACTGTGGCAATCACATTTTCGCCCCAAAGGGCCAAACCGATGACTATTCCGACACCTCCGAGGACTAAAATCCACAGGGGAACACTGAAATCATTCAGAGGAAAGGAACCTGTGCGACGGATATAGACGATCGCAGCTAAGGGCGCAACCGCATTACCTACATCATTGGAACCGTGGGCAAAGGCCACAAAGCAGGCACTGAGCGCTTGAAATCGGGCCATTTGTTGCTCGATGGGAGAGAGAGAAAGGGGAGTTCCCTCTTGCTTCCCCCCAAGGGGGGGGTAAGGGGGGGTTCCCTCTTGCTTCCCCCCAACGGGAGTTCCCTCTTGCTTCCCCCCAACGGGAGTTCCCTCTTGTTTCCCCCCAACGGGACTTCCCTCTTGCTTCCCCCCAACGGGAGTTCCCTCTTGTTTC
>RDXH01000296.1 GCA_004292745.1 Oscillatoriales cyanobacterium
CGTGACTCCCTGCTGATTCATTGCTTGAAATAAGCCGCCCAAGACATCATAAGAACTTGCTCCTTCCAGACAATCTTTGACGCAGCGAGTAAAGAGTGCCGGCGGCAAAAGTCCCCGATCTTCGGCAAACATTGCTAAGACGCACTGCAACACAAATCGCTGTGCTTGAAACTGATTAAATTTAGCAAATTTGCGCTCTTGACCGCGATCGATTAACATTTCTAGCAGCATCCCCATTCTGCTAGCAGCTTTTTCGGTAATCTCGACTTGGTTGTTTTTGAAGATGGGGCGGCGGCTGGTAGATTCCATGAAAGCAAAAGCGGGCGATCGCGCTGGCAATTGCTTTAAAGTTATAATGTCTAAAGGTTCATCTGGCTGAACATCAAAATCGTAAATGTGAAACTCGTCAAAATTGCACATCATCACATAGCGCGGGCGATCGTCTTTTTTGAGGCGAATATAATAGCGTTCTGTTTGGGTGCGGTGTTCTCTTTTAGTCAAATCTTCGCCGCGCTTTTTCATTTCAATCAAAACGTGCTTTTTCCACACCAAATCAGCAAATCCCATTTGACCTTTTTTGCTACTTTTCTCTATGCGTTCCTCATAGGTTGCGCCAGCTTCTAATGCCCCTTCATGACCGAACGCGCGAAAGAAGCGGTCTAAAAATACTTGTGCTTGTCCTTTTTCATCGCCTGTAATATGTTGTTGGCAGTAGGTGACGAATTTCTGGAGGCTTTCAGGGGTGGCTGGCATGGGAGCATAATTTAAAACGCATATTAATTAGTATAATCTGCTATCTTGTATTATTGCGCTCTTTTGTCATAGACCGCCAGGGACTGAAGTCCCTGTCTAATAGCTAAAGTCCTCTGAAGAGGACTGAAAAGAATATGTTATTTTTTTCATAAAACTTTGATACTATTTATTTAGTCCTCTTTCAGAGGACTTGAGCTATGAGCCAGGGACTTAAGTCCCTGGCGGAATGTTGGGTAGTGGGGAGTAATAGTATATTTGTGATAATGTCTATTCTTTAATTCTAAAAAACTGTGATTCAAAACTCAACTGACAAACCTACAAATAACGTTCAAAATGGATGGCACGGCCGCCTAAATTTAGTCTATGCTAACCGCGACGGCTCAACTCAAATCATCGAAAATCAAATGCAAGCACCGCTGAAAGTGCAGCGCCCATTCTATCCTGAAGGTAAAGATGTTTGTCACAGCGTCATTTTACACACGGCTGGAGGAGTTGTTGGGGGCGATCGCCTTTCGAGTCATTTTCACCTCCAACCCAACGCCAAAGCCTTGATTACCAGCGCCGCTGCTGCTAAAATCTATCGTAGCAGCGGACTAGAATCACAACAAAATATTGACATAAAACTAGAACTAGGTGCTAATTTAGAATGGCTACCCCAGGAAACAATAGTTTTTGACGGCGCAATTTATCAGCAAAATTTGCGGGTAGAATTAGCACCTACAGCGAATATTTTACTGTGGGAAATCACGCGATTTGGACGCAGTGCTAGGGGCGAAAAATTCTTGTCTGGAAAATGGCGATCGCACACCGAAATCTGGCAACAAAACAGCCCTTTATGGATTGATAGACAATTGCTCAAAGGTGGAGAAACCATGCTCGAAAGTCCCCACGGACTCGCCGGAAAACCCGTAGTCGCAACCCTCGCTTGGGTAGGCGAACCTGTCACCACAGAACTCGTGGAAAAAGTGCGAAATTTGCCATCCGAGGCAACAATTCATCCTGGTAATTGTACCATCGGTGTGACTCGTATTCCTAACGGTTTGCTATGCCGATATCGCGGTACATCCACCACCGCAGCTAGAGACTGGTTTGTCAGCATTTGGGACTTGCTGCGTTTATCTTTTTCAGAACGCTCTTGCTGTTTGCCGCGCGTTTGGATAAAATAGGAATACATTTGAGTTTCAATGTATAGGACTTACACAAAAAACCCGGTTTCTTCCAAAAATCATCGCTTTTTTCGATAAATATTGAGGCAGGGTTTCGACTTCGCTCAACCACCAGGGTTTCGACTTCGCTCAACCACCAGGGTTTCGGCTTCGCTCAACTACCAGGGTTTTTGCCCCCGTGCATAAGTCTTGTGTATAGTTCCTAACTATAGTAAATAAAAATGCAACTCACTACCCCAGAACCAGACAAACAACTTCCCATTAGTATTCCCCATGACCAGATAGCTGAGTTTTGTCAGAAAAATGCGATCGCCAAACTTTCTCTTTTCGGTTCAATCCTGCGAAGCGACTTTAGACCCGACAGTGACATTGACTTGCTGGTAGAATTTAT
>RDXH01000122.1 GCA_004292745.1 Oscillatoriales cyanobacterium
TTCAGCCGAGGCGGGTTAATCCGCTCAAAGTAAAAGTGAAGGGGGAGGGACTGTGAAGCCTCCCATGTCTATAAATGACTATACTTTTGCCAGCTATAAATTATTACCGATATTTCTGTCTTAAGGATTTGAATCTGATGAATTCTGTTGATTTGGCTTTTACTCCAGCTCTGGAATTGGCGAAGTTGATCCGCGATCGCCAGATATCGCCGATCGAACTTGTGGATCTGTACTTGGAACGAATCGATCGCCTCAACCCCAAACTAGGCAGTTATTTTACAGTCACAGCCGATCGGGCTCAAGCCCTAGCCAAAGCTCAAACCGAACAACTAGCTGGCTTCAACAAATCACAAGAATTACCACCATTCTTCGGAGTGCCGATCGCGATCAAAGACTTAACACCAGTCACCGGCATTCCCTGTACCTATGGCACCCAGGCTCTTGTCGATAATATCTCAGCCTACGACGAATCAGTAGTCTGGCGGATCAAAGCAGCCGGATTTAACATTCTCGGCAAAACAGCAACTTCTCAAATTGGCTCATTACCTTACACCGAACCCCCTGGTTTCCGCCCAGCGCGCAATCCCTGGAACCGAGACTATACGCCAGGAGGTTCCAGTGGTGGCTCAGCGGCGGCTGTAGCAGCAGGCTTATGCGCGATCGCCCAAGGTTCAGACGGCGGCGGTTCAGTTCGAGGCCCCGCTTCCTGCTGCGGTTTAGTAGGCATTAAACCCTCGCGAGGACGAGTTTCCTGGGCCCCTGTAGGAGATTATCTCAGTGGCATTTCTGCCAATGGCCCTCTAGCCCGCACAGTCGCAGATGCGGCCGCCCTTTTGGATGTCATGTCAGGCTACACAACCGGCGATCCTTATTGGCTTCCAGATCCAAGTCCCACATTTTTAGAGTCAGCAAGTCAAAAGTTAGGCAAGTTACGAATTGCTTTTTCCACCTCTGTTTTCCCTGTGGGCGAGGCTGCGGATGTGTGTCAACAAGCCGTACTCGATACCGTCAAATTACTCACTGATTTGGGTCACGATGTCGAACCTGGATGCCCAGATTTTACAGGTTTGATCGAGCCGTTTACAGCGATTTGGCAGACTGGAGCGGCTGCAAGTGGCATTCCAGCCACTGTTTTGCAACCGATGAATCGCTGGCTATTGGAAAGATCTATTTCGGCTGGGGAATATTTGCGGGCGGTGCATCAAATCCAGGTAGTTTCACGGCGGATTGTGGGATTCTTTGAAAAATTTGATGTGTTAGTTTTGCCGACTTATATGCACTCGCCGATTCAGATTGGTGAGTGGGCGGATTTGAGTTGTGAAGAAACTTTGGCTAATATTATTAATTGGATTGCTCCCTGTCCACCGTTTAATGCTAGTGGCCAACCGGCGATCGCACTTCCGGCCATTTTAGATAGTAACGGTTTGCCTGTGGGGATTCAAATTATCGGTCGGCCGGCGGCGGAAGCTACTTTAATTGCTTTGGCGGCGCAAATGGAAGCGGCAAAACCTTTCCCGGTTTTAGATTTTAAGTGAGTTTTAATATCAAATCCGTTAGCCTTGGAATTGTTAGTTGCTGAAATTAGGACACGACAGTGTCCATTGGTGTCAACTTAAGCTGTCAGCCCGCCAAGTCCGTTAGTCATTCATCAAGTCCGCCAGGGGTTGAAACCCCTGTCTAATAGCGAAAGTCCTCTCAAAGAGGACTGAAGAGAAGAATCTCAACTCATTAGTCCTCTTTTAGAGGACTGTCTTCTTTGAGACAGGGGTTTAAACCCCTGTCGGACTATCGGTTTGACGTTAAGTTGACACCAATGGACAGTGTCGTGTCCCTACGGTATTATTTGCGGCGGCAGGGAAACGGCAGTGCCGTATCCTCTATATCATTCCGGCGCAGCCGGAAACGATTTAACTAATCGAGTCAGAGAGCGGAATTTCAATTACAAACTCGCTTCCTGCTCCCGGTGTTGAGTTACATTTAAGTGTGCCTCCGTGCTTTTCGGCGACAATCGAGTGCGAAATAGATAATCCCAATCCGGTACCCTTTCCGGCTGGTTTTGTGGTAAAGAATGGTTCCAGCAATTTCGATCGCACTTCTGGTGTCATCCCACACCCATTGTCAGCAATCGAGATGGCGAGTGTCGTACCTTCCTGAATACAAGTGCGAATCTCGATCGTATTGGGGCAACTTTCTATCTCATCATAAGTGCGATCGGCATTAGATTCATTCAAAGCATCGATCGCATTTCCCAGCAAATTCATAAATACCTGATTCAGTTGTCCGCTGTAACACTTAACTAAACGAAAATCGCCGTATTTTTTAATCACTTGAATTGCAGGGCGATCTGGTTGAGCTTTCAAGCGGTGCTGCAAAATCATCAACGTGCTATCAATTCCGGCGTGAATATCGGCTGCTTGTTTCTGATTCCCGTCAATTCGCGAAAAGTTCCGCAGCGATTGCATAATCTCGCGAATGCGATCGGTTCCTAGCTTCATCGAAGCCAGCATTTTTGGCAAATCTGCGATCAGATAATCGAGATTGATTTCGGCTGCTGCTTCGACAATTTCCGCTACTGGATTTGGATAGTGTTCCTGATAAAGATTCACAAAATTAATCAAGTCATTAATATTTTCGACGGCGTGGTGGAGATTGCCAGAAATAAAACCAACAGGGTTATTGACTTCGTGAGCAACTCCTGCTACCAATTGTCCCAAACTAGAGATTTTTTCCGTTTGCACGAGTTGAGCTTGGGTTTGCTGCAATTTGTGCAAAGATTGTTCTAGTAGCTGGGATTTTTCTTGCTCTCTGGCGTAGAGTTGGGCATTTTCTACACCAATCGCAACTTGCGCGGTTAACAAATTTAAAATTTGCAATCTCTCAGCAGTAAATGCACTGACAGCTAAGTTATTTTCGAGGTAAAGTATGCCTGTGAGATGACCTTGATAGATGATCGGCGAACACAAAATTGATTTTGGTTGGTTGCTGACAATGTACGCATCTGTGTTAAATAAAGTCTCCGATGTCGCATCGTGCAAAACCAGATTTTTCTGGGTTCTGGCTACATAATTAACTACGGAAATCGGCAAATCCTGGCTGTTTTCCACAGGAATAGATTGCAAAACAGTGGCTTGTTGTTTTTCGGCGGTGCAGGTGGCTTCTATCAATAGCCTATCCCCTTTGAACAGCATCAAAACTGCTTTTTGAGCGGCGGCATTCTCTAACAATATTGTGATTAAGCTAGCTAGCAATTTTTCCAGTACAATTTCGCTGGTAATGGCTTGAGATGCTTTGATAAAAGTACCTACATCTAAGGCATTTCCCAAACTGCTATTAATAGTAGTTGTCGTAGCGATCGCACTGACATTGCTACTTTTAGGTGGTTGGTTGAGGGTTTGGGCAACTAATTGCGGATATCTGGCTTCTAAATCTTTAACTTTCGCTATGGCTCCCCAGCGGATATAACCGTAGTAGGCTTCTGTAAGATAAACTCGAGCAATTTTATCTTTCTTACAAGCATAATAAAACTCGGCTGCAAGTTCGTTAGCTAGGGCTTCTTCTTGGAGGTATCCCTGCTCTTTTGCTCCTTCAATAGCTCGGTCATAATACTCTCCTGCCGCCCAATTCTTACCATGAATTCTGGCTTTTTCAGCCTCAACGAGATCGTACTTATGCTGGTAATTCATGGGGGCATGGTGGGCCCATTTCTGCATTTTTTCTTGGTTCGCCACCACTTGCATCAAGTATTGTTGTTGTTGTTCGCTGTCAGCAGTTGGGTACACAGCTAAGAGTGCCAGCGAATAGTAAAGATTGTGGGTGCCGATCATCATAAAGCCAACCGCTGCTTTTGCATATTCTGCTGCTAAAGATGCGCTAGCAAGTGCCTCCTCCGGTTCTTTAAACAAGTAAGAAAGTAGCATCTTAGCAAAATAAACCTTAAATAGTGACATATAATTGTTAGTCGCTTGCAACCGAGGCAAGCTTTCGACTTCATTAAATCTGTCACCTATTAACTGAGATTTTGTGTCGGATTGTCCGAGTAGATTTAAAATAATTTGTCCCCAAATTGAGAGCATTTCACTCGATATATTTTGTTTGAGTTTAATCGATAATTCAAGGTACTTTATTTGTTTAAAATTGACATTTTCCAGAGGTTCTCCAATCAAAAACGGGCCAGAACAACAGTTCAAAGCATTATAACTGCTAAATTCTAAATCTCCTGTTTCTAAACCGCTTTGAATCCCCTCCATTAAAGGTGGAATTGTTTCTCTAGCGTGTTCTTTCCAGTGGCGGACAAAAGTGTTAAACAAGTGGTAGACTTTGCACTTAAATTCTTTAGCATTGAATTGCTCTAATAACTTTAATGATAGCTTTCCAGCATGATATCCCGCGTCTATCTCTCCTAAGGCCCCAGCCAGTAGCAAGCCATACCAACTATAGGCGATCGCCCCAAGCGCTGAATGACCGTATTTAACACAAAGATCCACCATTGTGAAGATGATCTGCGGGAATAATTCTGGTTTTCCAGCAAAAGCAGGAGTAAGAATAACCGAAAGTATCCGCATTGCGGCTAACTGATATTCATCAGTCATTACTGGAATATTGTCTAGTTCCTCAAGTTGAGGTAACTTGATTCCAGCCAGCCCCTCTGGGGGGATTTCCGACAGGGAAAATCCCGATATTTCCAAAGCTCTTAAACCAGTATCGATGGCTTTTAGCATCTGGTTTTGAGACATATAAGACTGGATTTGAATTTCGTAGACTTTAATTTTATCGAGTACGCTAACAGCTTGTTGCAAAACGACATCGGCTAAATATTGCGATCGCTCAAAGTTAGTATTGAGATATTCTGCTTCGGTTGCTGCTACATAAAGATTCAGCGTCAACTGATAATCAGTCTGCCAACTATCAGCCGCCAACAATTCTAAACCCGCATTCAAATACCTGACAGCGGCTTCGTAAGCGTTTGATGCTTTGGCTTTTTTGCCAGCTATGAGATTGAGTTTTGCCAGTTCATCTTTTTCTGTTTTTTCGGTGATGAATTCAACGCCGATATTCAGTTGGTTGACAATATCAAAGACATTTTCTGCGAGATCAGATGCCGTAGGGGCGGCGCCCCCGCGGTCAGTGAGCGAAGTCGAACTGTGCCCGCCATTTTGTAGCAGCAGTTGACCGATTTTTAGGTGAGTTGCTTTCTTGTCGCTGTCGGGGATGAGAGAGTAAGCTGCTTGCTGTACTCTATCGTGCAGGAATTTGTAGGAAATTGGCGATCGCGAATCAGCAAGCAGCCGGAAATCACCCAATTCCCAGTCTCCAACTAAGGGGATTTTGTAAGCATCGTTCAAGGGAAGGACTAATCCGCTTTGCAGTGCGGGCCAGAGTTCGCTAGCTGTCACAGTAGGTGATTCTTTGCTGACAACAGACAAAACATCTAGAGTAAATATGTTGCCGATACAAGCCGCCAATTTTAAAATTTGTTGCGTCGTTTTCGGCAGTTTTTTGATGCGGCTGGCTATTAGTTCTACTACGTTTTTGTCAGTAATGCCAATCGCCTGAATTTCCTCTAAATTCCACTGCCAATTGCCGCTGTCAAATTCAAATTTTAACAATTTGTCTTGATAAAGGGCTTGCAGGAGTTGCGTCAAGAAAAATGGGTTGCCACCCGTTTTATTAAATATCAATTCAGCTAGTAGTTTGACTTTTTCGTTGCCAGATTCTGACTGGAAACGAGATAATTCTGGTGTTTCTGCGCTTAAGGAAGAGATACAAAGAGTATCAGCTATTAATTCCCTGACATTGCCAAACTTTAAGGGTTCCAGGACAATATTGTGAATGGGAGTGCCTGTTTTTTCGATTTCGGCGATCGCGTGCAGCAGCGGATGAGTCGGAGAGACTTCGTTATCGCGATATGCTCCAATCAACAGCAAATGTAGGCTTTCAGCATCGCTAACCAGCAGTTGCATTAAATTCAGCGATGCGGAATCTGCCCACTGCAAATCGTCTAAAAAGATAACCAGGGGATGTTCTTTTTTTGTGAAGATGCCGATAAATTCTTTGAAGACTCGGTTAAAGCGGTTTTGAGCTTCTGCGGGCCCGATTTGTGGCACTTCGGGCTGTTTGCCAATAATTAGCTCAACTTCTGGTATTACCTCAGCAATTACCTTACCTTGCTCGCCCAAAGCTGCTGATATTTTTTCTCGCCAAGTTTGCAGTTTTTCTGTACTTTCTGTCAGTAACTGCCAGATTAAAGACTGGAAAGCTTGAATCAAAGCTGCATAGGGAATGTCGCGCTTAAATTGGTCGAATTTGCCCTTGACAAAATAACCTCGCTGCCGGACAATCGGCTTATGAATTTCATTGACAATCGCGGTTTTGCCAATACCGGAGTAACCAGAAACTAATACTATTTCGCTCCCCCCTGCCCTGCTTAAAAAGGGCAAGGCTGTTTCATTTTTTGTAGGGGCAAACCCCCCGTGGTTGACCAGATAGCCCACACGCCCATTCGATGATTGGTGGGGGGGTAGGCACGGGGGCACTACCCCTACCCTTTCAAAAGCAGCAAGCAAGCAATCGACTTCTGCTTCCCGCCCGTAAAGTTTTTGAGGTATTAGCAGTTGTCCCGATCGATCTAATTTTCCAGGTCTAAAGTTGACAATTTCTCCAATTTGTTGTAAGGAATTCAAACAAATTTCTAAATCAGCTTTTAGCCCTTCAGCAGTTTGATACCTATCTTCAGCATTTTTCTCTAAGAGCTTCATGACAATATCGGAAATAACTTGAGGAATCTCTGGATTTAATTTTTCGGGAGGTATGGCTTGTTTGGCGATGTGACAGTGGACAATTTCTAAAATATCGCTGTTGTTAAAAGGTAATTTACCTGTCAGCATTTCGTAAAATGTGACACCTAGGGAATAAAAGTCTGTGCGATAATCTAAGGTGCGATTCATTCTCCCGGTTTGTTCGGGAGACATATAAGCGACAGTACCTTCTACTAAGTTGAGGTTGTTGAGTTGGGGGTTTTCTTTGCTGAGGCGGGAAGCGACGCTAAAGTCGGTGATTGTGACTATTCCTGTGGCTGAATTGATGATAATATTGGAGGGTTTTATATCTTTGTGAATTATGCCGTTTCGGAGCAGCGATTTGAGTGTTGATGCTAGTTGAACGGCGATGTTTAAAAAAGCTGGTAAATTAAGTTTTGTTGAATGGCTGAGGACATCTCCGCCAAAGTCTTCTAAAATCAGAGCTATTCGGTTTTGATATGTTTCGAGGCTGTAGGCTTTGACTATACCTTCAATGTGCAAATTTTGAGTGATTTTATATTCGTGTTTTAAGCGGGTAATTTGTTCTAGGGTGGGAAATTCTGCCTTGAGAATTTTGATGATTACTGGTTGTTCGTCTGAGTTTCTAATGCCACGGTAGACGCTGGTATTGAAGCCTTCAGAAATTGAGGCGCTGATGCGGTAGCCCGGAAGTATTTGCATAGCTGTTAAAGTGGTGACTGTGAGTTGAGTACGATCGAGCTTGTTATCTTACCTAAGTCAAACAGCCTAAGTAAGCTGGGAGTATCAACTATAACTTATATTGAAAGTAGCAGCCAAGAGTATATCTCAAAAAGTATTACTTAAGTATAATAAGTATAAATTTTATGTGAGTGTAAGGAAAAAATTCATTTTACGATCGCTACAGTTGCAGAGGTGGTGCTATCGGGTCCGATCGAGCAAAAGCGATCATTTGCCAGAATCAGAAAAGTTTTGAGAGTATTCTGATTGTGGATATATTATTAACAATTACGATCGAGTAAAAATGAGCAACAAATTAGGATGTAAGTGGTTGTCGTCCCTGGCAAGTATGATTAGCATTATCGCCATGAGCACTTTCAGTGGCACTTTTGCCCCCGCACAAGCGGCCGAAACGGTTGTGGTTCGCAAAGGTTTTTTGGAATCTTCCATATCGGTGGCGGATTTGCGATCGCTCGTGGAAACCGGAAAAGTCCCGGATGGCCTTCAAAGTTACGCCAATCTCCTCTCCTCCGAACAACGGAGTCAAATCTTTGGAGCTCTCAAAGCCAAAATTCCCCTGAATATCGTTGGCCTCAGTAGCTTGCTGAATACTCGTGTTGGTACTGCAATTCTCGCGGATCTAACGACGGTAATACCCAGGCGCGACGGTGCGGGTGTCGAAGCGCTACGAGCGGCCTTAGTTTTGGGAGCAAATAAGCCCGAAGGTTTGTCGATATTGAGTTTTATTGAAAATTATCCGGGGCGACGGGTAGTGGTGGATCTCGATCGCGCTTTTGCAGTTTTGGCGAATTTGAATACTGGTTTCTGGCAAACTCAGCGGTTTATGGCTGCGATCGCACCTCAGTTAGCAGCCAATAAAACAGCGCTGAATCTGCCTTTAGATGCTAGTCAAACCGGCCCTAATTCAGTGCAGGTACTTAAGCTAGATTTAAATGATACCACGCGCGATCGGCGTATTCCCGTTGACGTTTATTGGTCGAAGGCTGCGACAGCCGACAAGCCGACGATCGTGTTTTCTCACGGTTTGGGTTCTGTGCGTACAGATTTGCGCTATTTAGCCGAACATTTGGCGTCTCACGGCTATATAGTAGCTGCTTTGGAACATCCGGGAAGCAACGAGACGAACACTAATGCTGCGATTGTTGGTCAATCGCGGTTGATTGCTCCTCAAGAGTTTTTGAACCGTCCCAAGGATATCAGTTTTGTGCTCGATGAATTGGCAAAATTGAACAAAACGGATGTTAATTTGCAGGGTAAAATTGCGATCGACAAATCGATGGTAATTGGATATTCCTTTGGCGGCGCTGCTGCTTTATCCTTGGCTGGTGCCGAGATGCAATTGGGCCGCCTCAAACAGCGGTGTCGGGCTGATTTGATTACTTTGAGTTTAGGCGAAGGCATTCAGTGTGCGGCCGCCGGATTACCAGAGGAACGTTATCAATTGCGCGATCCCAGAATTAAAAGGGCGATCGCCATGAATCCTACGACTTCTTTATTATTTGGAGAAACAGGTTTAAGTAAGATAGAAATTCCCACCTTAATAGTTGCTGCTTCTGCTGATAAAACTACTCCGGCGTTAGTCGAACAAATTGTCGGATTTCCCCAAATCCCCTCTCCCAAATGGCTAGTTGGGTTTGTGGGCGCAACGCATTTAAGTGTGAAAGACCCCAGTACAACTTTAGATCAAGTTGGTAAGCCGAGTACAGTGATTACCGGTGATGAAGTAGTCGGGGAAAAAGCTGTTAGTATTCGCAACTATATTAAAGCTGTAAGTTTGGCGATGGCTGCTCAAATGACGGCGGATGCTGATAAGTATGCAGTTTTTTTAACACCAGATTATGCCCAATTTGCTTCTACACCAGCACTTCCGGTGCGATTGGTGACAGAGATTCCCCCGGAAGCTAATGCAATTGTAAAAAGTTTTATGGAGCAGAATAAGTAGGGCCTAGGGAAATTCTGCTGCCCTTCGCTCCTGAGTCGAAGGGTAGTAGAAGTTTACCTAACAAAGCTTGAGAACCGCTATAACTAATAACCAACAACCAACAACAAATAACAAATAATAAATAATATCATTTCCGGTTGCATAGTCAGGATTTAACCACAGAGAGCGCAGAGAACACAGAGGAAGAGAAGAGAGATGAATACAGGACGATGCTACCGGATTTGATATAACAAATAACCAATAACTAAAAATACTGTTTGAGATTTTGGGCCGCTTGGTTAAGATTTTGAGTGGTAAATTTGGTGTGAGCAACCCCACTGTTGGTTTGTGTGGAACCTTGATTAATTTGTCTCATTGCTTCCACTACTTGCTCCACTGCTAATGCTTGTTGCTGTGCAGTCAAAGAAATTTGTTGAGTGCTAACTGCAATGTTGTTGATGGCATTTGCTACATCGCTGAAGGCTTTGGCTGTACCTTGAGCTAGCTGCATTCCTTCATCTACGGTTTGCGTGCCTTCTGATGTTACTTTCGCTGTAGTATTGATCGCTTTTTGAATATCGGTGACGAGGTTGTTGATGTTTTCTGCTGATTCTTTGCTGCGATCGGCTAACAATCTAATTTCTCCTGCAATCACTGCAAAACCTCTACCGTTTTCGCCGGCGCGGACGGCTTCTACTGCTGCATTTAGGGCTAGCATATTCGTTTGGCTGGCAAATTCGCTGACTAAATATGCGATATTTGCAATTTGTTTAGTTTGGGCGTTTAATTGGAGAATTTGGGCTGCGATCGCTTCTACTTTTTCTTTTAATAGAGTCATTCCTTCTAAAGTACGGATTACTGCTTCGGTTCCTCCTTCAGCTAAATTTAATGCTTTAAGTGCTCCATTTACTGCTGATTCTGCTTGCCCTGCCGTAGTTTTGGAGGATGCCCCCAACTCTTCCATTGTCACGCTGGTTTGATTGACTGCGGCTGACTGCTGAGTGGCAATGGCTTCTTGCTGTTCGACAGTAGCGACAATTTCCACCGCAGAATCGGCGATCGCCACGGCTGTTAGATCGATAATTCTGACAATTTTAGAGGCGATGACAAAACCCAGCCTCAAAGAAGTCAATGCAGACAAAGCAGTACCGATGACAATGATAGTAAACAGCCACGTAGTCTCGTCTTGTTCTGCTTTGTATGCTGCGCCTAAAAACGCTTGTTGTTCTGCCAGCAGCCGTTCTTGTGCTGATTCAATTTCTTTTGATCTCAGGGAACTTGTGAGATTTTTAGCAGATAAATTATTACCTGTTTTTAACAAATCAAACACTTTTCTAGAATTAATATCAAGCTTTGTTATTTCCGATTTTATGCGTTCAAATTCCTCTTTTTCATGAGGATTAGTCAGAATATTTTGTAATTCGGATGAGGAAGTTAAATAAATATTCCATCCAGCTTCATAGCTGGTTATGTAGCTTGGATCTTCGGGAAACAGCACGGCTCCCCTCACATTTCTGAGCATTCTAGAGAAGCCACTATTTAAACGTTCGGCGCTGATAATAGTATTTTGAGAACGCCTGACAGTTGCTGACAAGTTTTCTCTCCGCATTGCCATCTTATAAGTAAATAGGCTTAATACTATCAAAGAAATAATTGGTAAAAGGTATCCAATCAGGATGGAGTTTCTCAGTTTTAACTTAGAAAACATAATTTTTAACTGGGCAGTCACACCCTAGTGATATTTTCTGGCTGTTAAAGGGCAAAATATATACATCAAGCACTTTGAAAAAGTCTACTCCAAAATTGCTATGGCTAAAAGAAACTTCATCCCGCTGTTACTCTTGGTAACAACACTGTTTATCATCTACGGTGACAGTTGGACTTTTCTCCCCAAACCCGCAAGGGATGCCAGCGTGACAAGTCGAAAATTCGTAGTCGGGTTGTGGCCATCATGGCTCAAACCCAAGGATTTCAACCAGCAAAGACAACGGGATATCGATCAACTGCAAAAAAGCCCTAGTCCCAACCGTTGAGGACAAAACAGGATTTATATTAACTGGGATTCAGTGAGACATCCTTACGGAGCTAGGGAGCTGAGGGATTGGGGCTAGGTTATAGGTTATTAGTTATTGGTTAGTTGTTATTGGTTATTAGTTATTTGTTATTATAATAACTAACTAATCACAAACGATAGATAACAAATAACCCAGAATAACTAACTAACTAACAACCTATAACTGATGCCCCTAATCTTTCACCTTTTAGTGCTTTTTCAACCAGCTAAACATGGCGCGCAAATCTTTGCCGACTTCTTCGATAGGATGTTCTGCTTCCTGACGGCGCATAGAAGTAAATCCTGGTTTGCCAGCTTGGTTTTCCAGAACGAATTCGCGGGCAAATTGGCCAGATTGAATTTCGCTGAGAATTTTCCGCATTTCAGCGCGGGTTTGATCGGTGACGATGCGGGGACCACGAGTCAAGTCGCCGTATTCTGCGGTGTTGGAGATGCTATCGCGCATTTTGGCAAGTCCTCCTTCCACTACTAAGTCAACTATCAGTTTGACTTCATGCAAGCATTCAAAATAAGCTAATTCTGGTTGGTATCCGGCGTCAACTAAGGTTTCAAATCCAGCTTTGATCAGGGCGCTTAAACCGCCGCACAAAACTACTTGTTCGCCAAAAAGATCGGTTTCGGTTTCTTCGCGGAAGGTGGTTTCGAGGATGCCTGCTCTGGTGCCGCCGATACCTTTAGCATAGGCCATTGCCCGATCGCGCGCTTGACCAGAAGCATCTTGATAGATTGCAAACAAGCTAGGAACACCTTCTCCTTGTTCGTAAGTCCGTCGCACCAAGTGTCCGGGGCCTTTGGGAGCAACCATTACGACGTCTACATCGGCTGGGGGCACAACTTGACCGAAGTGAATGTTAAAACCGTGGGCAAAGGCCAGAACTTTTCCGGCGGAAAGATGGGGTTCAATGTGTTCTTTGTAAACAGTTTTTTGCACTTCATCTGGCAATAAAATCATGATGAAGTCAGCAGCGGCGGCTGCTTTGTCTACTGGATGAACTGTTAAACCTGCTTCCGTTGCTTTGGCGGCCGATTTGCTACCGGGATACAAGCCGACAATCACGTTCATGCCACTGTCTTTGAGGTTGAGGGCGTGGGCGTGTCCTTGGGAGCCATAACCGACAATCGCAATGGTTTTGTTGGCTAATAGGTCTAGGTTAGCGTCGGTGTCGTAATACATACGGGCCATAGTAGTTGTCTCCTGCGGTAAAAATATTGTTATTGACTGCAAACCTTTAATCATATCAAAATTCGTACCTATTTATATAAAAATTTATGGATTAAAATTTATAGTATAGAAAATAAAAGGCGATCGCTCTTAATTTGGGAGCGGTTACGTCGCAGGTTGTTAAGGTCAAATATATAGCCTTTCTCAGAAAGATGAGGTACTCATGGGCATAGGGCATAGGGCATAGGGCATAGGGCATAGGGCATAGGGCATACCTCACTTTTTTGAGAAGTGGTATCTTAAACAGGCGATCGGCTAATTTTTTAACTATGAAAATCACGGGAATACATCATGTGGCGATTATTTGCTCTGATTACCAAGCATCCAAGAAATTTTATGTAGAAGTATTGGGATGTTCCATCATCCAAGAAACCTTCCGAGCCGAGAGGAATTCCTACAAGCTAGATTTGCAATTGGGAAACGGCGGGGCGATCGAGCTTTTTTCATTTTCTCATCCTCCGGCAAGGGTCAACAATCCTGAAGCTTGCGGTTTAAGGCATTTAGCTTTGGCAGTTGAGGATATCAAACAATCAATTGCTGATTTAAAATCTCACAATATCGATGTGGAAGAAATTCGCATCGACGAGATTACAGGAAAGCGGTTTACTTTTTTTCGAGACCCCGATAATTTACCATTAGAAATCTATGAAATTTAGAGCGATCGCCCCCATCGCCCCCATCGCCAGGAGTATCCCGATTTTGTATGGGCTATAGCCCCTACGAATATATTTGCCAAACACAGATGCAGCCCCGATCGCCCTTGTCAACTAAAACAGGTTAATATCCTTCCGGGCCGATGGTAGTGCGATCGCACTCAGCGTCAGATAAATCTCCCAAACGCGATCGAAATAAATTACACCCAGCTAATTGAGCTTTAGTGAATTTGGCATTTTCCAAATTAGTTCTGCTTAAATCAGCATTTCTCAAATCTGCATAACTCAAATCTGCATTGTACAAATCCGCACCTTGCAAATTAGCTTTTTGTAAATTCGCACCTTGCAAATTCGCGTGGCGCAAATTAGCTCTTGACAAATTAGCACCGGACAAGTTCGCTTCAGACAAATTAGCTTGATAAAGTTGAGTGTCACCCAATTCAGCATCTTGAAACTGAGTTTGAGAAAGATTAGCTTGAGTCAGATTTCCGTAGGGTAAATAAGTTTGCCTCAAGTCGCTGCCAGAAAGATTGATTTCTTGCAAATCGGCTTGAAACAAGTCATTTTCACTTAAATCTACGGCGTCAAAGTTTCGCTTTCCCTCAGAATACTGAGCCAGCAATTCCTTAGCCCTTAGCTTTTGCATTTTTACCCCTTTATGACTACAGCCAGTGCTGCCCATCCATTAGAATAATTAATGGATTTGTTTATGCGTATTTATACTTATTGATTTCTTTATGTTAAGCTTTTGTAACAACGATCGCATTTTTTCTAAGATTTTTTTTATATTTGTCCATTTATACGCTGCTAGTAAGTAGTTTGTAATGTCAAGATCAAATCAGCAACCAAAGAGGCTCCGACTCTGACTATGCCAGAAACTCCAGTATCCATTGCTCAGCACTACCACCAACGGACAAAATATGACCCTGAAACCATTGCTGCCAAAAGCAGACAGCTAGACTGGGAAGAGCAACCTGTTCCTTTCAAAGAATATAAAATAGGAGCATATTTTGACCTCAAGCCCTATCTCAAAGAGACATCACAGGAGTCCCCGGCGGATTCTGATAGCAGTTGGTGGTATCGCTTGTCCAACTTCCTGTTGTGCAGCTACGGTTTGACTGCTAAGGTGTCCACCATGGATGGGAGCCCGCTGTATTTGCGATCGGCACCGTCGGCTGGGGGGCTTTACCCCGCAGAGGTTTATTTAATCTCCCGTGGCACTAAGTATTTGCCAGCCGGACTTTACAATTATCAGGTGAGAACTCATTCCCTAGTGCACTTTTGGGATAGCGAAGTTTGGCTGGCTCTGCAAGCGGCTTGTTTTTGGTCGCCAGCCTTAGAAGATACCAAATTGGCACTAGCAATTACCAATGTCTTTTTCCGTTCTTCTTGGCGCTACGAAGACCGAGCTTATAGACGAATTTTCCTAGATACAGGTCATTTATTGAGCAACATCGAATTAGCTGCGGCACTCAATGATTACCGACCTCACCTGATTGGAGGATTCGCAGATGAAGCCATCAATCAATTGCTTTACATCGACTCCAAGCAAGAAGGAGCAATCTGTGTAGTTGCTGTAGCGGACTTGCTAGATATCAACCAAAACTTGCCAAGATTCAGAACAGCTTTACCTGGAAAAAGCACCACAGATTATCCGCACATTCCCGAAGGTCAACTGCTAGAATACCTCCATCAAGCTACACAATTGGATTCCGATACGACTGGTGCAGATGGCTGGAAACTCAATGAAATAGAACAGGGAATAGAAGATAAATATAACTTCCCATTTTGTACTAAAGTATCCACGGTGACTCCTTCGATCAGTTGGGGATTTCACTTAGATAATTTAGAGAATACAATTCTGAAACGGCGTTCTACTCGTTCTTATACAGGTGCTTCCTTGAGCTTGACCGAACTGCTAGCCCTGCTGGATTTTACTTATCAGCCACACCACTACACAGACCAAGGATTAGATGGTTATCCTGACTATTTCGATTTGAGTTTAATCGAGACTTTTGTAGCAGTATCTGCCGTGAATGGTCTGGAAGAAGGCTGTTATTATTATGCTCCGAAAGCTCAAGAGTTGCGACAAATTAGGTTTAAGAATTTCCGTAGGGAGTTGCACTATTTGTGCTTGGGCCAAGAATTAGGAAGAGATGCGGCGGTTTTGTTGTTTCATACGGCGGATTTAAAGAAGGCGGTGGCTAAATATGGCGATCGCGTTTACCGTTATTTGCACATGGATGCGGGTCATTTGGGCCAGCGGCTGAATTTGGCGGCGATTCAATTGCGTTTGGGTGTGAGTGGGATTGCCGGATTTTTTGATGATAAGGTAAATGAGGTTTTGGGAATTCCCGCTGATGAAGCAGTGCTTTATATTACTACTTTGGGTAGGCCTAGATCTTGATTGTTTTTTGGTTGTTAAGTAGCTGCACATAAATAAACACCATCTAGAGTAGACGCGAATAATTGACGGTGAATATATAAGATTTATAAACTCCGACAAAGAAACCGGGTTTTTCATTTAATTTATGGTTTGGAACGAAGTATTTTGGTAAAAAACCCGGTTTCTGGGCCTTCGCGTATACCAATTTTTTATGAAGCTGCATAGAATCCGATCCCCCCTAGCCCCCCTGGTGGGAGGGGGGGACAAGATTCCGATCTTTCGTCCCCGCAACGATGCGGGGGATGCGAGGGGGATCGAAATATGTGCAACTTCACATTAAATTGGTATAAGTCCTATATTTGTTTTGAAAAAATAGGTATCAAAAAATAACCCTGACTTGGAAAATAGTCAGGGTAAAATGTGTTTCCATATTTGGTGAATTTGCCAAAACTAAGTAGGTAGGTGCAAATAAACTTTGGTATGTCGCAAAACAATGACCTATTTACCTATTTTCTCGCCTTCTTAGTCTGCGGAGGCAGACTTTGTTTGTATAGACGCGGTTTCAACCGCCGAATCCCTCGCCGAGTTCCTTACTTCCCAATACAAAATCTACTGAAGATTCTATCCAATACTGATTCTGTCACTTCCTCTCCCGTAACTTCTCCTAGGGCTTGAATTGCACCACGCAAGTCTATTGTCCAGAAATCTAACGGCAATTTATCGCTAATCGTAACTAAGCATTGTTCTATACAAAATTTGGCTTTGGTGATGGCGGCTGCTTGCCGCTGATTAATTGCTAAGTCTAGGTTTTCTGCTTGCAAGTTGTCGCAATTTACGGCATCTAAGATGGCGGTTTCTAAGTCTTCTATGCCTCGATCTAGGGCGGCGGCGGTGGTGACTATTCGGTGATTTTCAGAGGGAAATGGTAGTTTTGGGGTGGTTTTTACTAGGTCGATTTTGTTGATGATGATGATTAGTTGGCGGTGTTTTACTTGTTCGTAAATTTCTGAATCTTGTTCTGTCCACCCAGATTGTGCGTCTATTGTCAATAATACTAGATCGGCTTGCTTTGCTGTGGCGCGCGATCGCTCAACTCCGATCTTTTCTACTTTGTCTTCCGTTTCCCGAATTCCCGCAGTGTCTAGCACTTGCACCGGAATTGGGCCCACAACTAACTGGGATTCTACCACATCCCGCGTTGTACCGGGCAAATCAGTGACGATCGCGCGATCGCACCTACTCCACGCATTCAACAAACTCGATTTTCCCACATTTGGGCGGCCGACTATCGCCACTTTCAAACCGCTTCTCAACAACTCTCCGCGATCGGCTGTGGCCAAAATAGTTGACAATTGCTCCAAAACCTGAGTTATTTCTAACATTATTTTAGCCTCATTTAAAGGCGGCAAATCTTCCTCAAAATCTATTCTTGCTTCAATTTCTGCTAACACATCTAAACAAGTTGTTCTCAATTGACGAATTGGCTTAGCCAATTTTCCTTGCAACCGGGCCAAAGCACTTTGGGCAGCAGCAGGAGATTTTGCTCCCACTAAATCGGCGATGCTTTCAGCTTGAGTTAAATCTAGTCTTCCGTTCAAAAAAGCTCGCAGGGAAAACTCTCCCGGTTGCGCCAATCTGGCTCCGTTTTCCAAACACAATTGCAAGACTTGTTGCACCGCCATAATCCCGCCGTGACAGTGAAATTCTACCACATCTTCGCGGGTAAAAGAACGGGGCGCTTTCATAATTAATAGTAAAGCTTCATCGACTAATTCTTGAGTTTGGGGATGGTGGATGTAGCCATAAATAATCCGGTGAGAGTCCCAAATTTGCTTTCCTGGACTGCGAAACAAAGTTTGGGCAATTTTGAGAGCTTGGGAGCCGGAAACTCGCACAATGCCGACGCTGCCTTGTTGGGGGACGATGGCAGTGGCGATCGCAGCGATCGTTCCTCCTTTTGTTAACGATTCAGCCATTTTTAATTACTGTATTGAAAGTCTGAGGCATCCGACAAGTTTATTATTGCATTTCCCCAGGGATATTCTTGCTTCTTATTTCTTCATAAGCTGAGGGTTGGGTTGTAGGGTGGTCAATAGACCTTTGCCATAATTCCTGTGTAACAGGCTATAAAGCCTGTTGTTGACTGTGTTTTTAGGAGATGTCTAAGGGCTACGGGGAGCAGACTGATGCTAATTTTAATGTTATAGTCATCGACTAACTCTCCTGATTTTATGCGAAAATTCAATCATTAACAGGGATGAGGGCATATCATGATTGGTCAACTTCTAGACAGACGTTACCGCATCATTAAAGTCACAGACTCAAGTGAGGTGGGAACCACCTATTTGGCAGCAGATACTCACCGTCGGGGTTCTCCGCAATGCCAGGTTAGAAAAATGCGACTTCCCGGTAAGAGTTCGCAGATTTCCCAATCAGTCCAAACTATATTTCAAAGAAACGCCGAAAAATTTGAAAAATTGGGGGAAAACCACCAAATCCCCGAATTATCGGCTTATGTTGCCGAAAATCGAAGTTTATACTTAATTGAAGAATTAATTGCTGGGGAACCTTTAAGCACGGAACTAATCCCAGGTCAACCTTGGACTCAAAAAAAAGTAATTGGTTTGCTTGAGGAAGTATTAGAAGTTTTGGTGTTTATACATGAGAACGGCTTCATTCATGGCAGAATTGAACCAGATAATCTGATTAGGCGTCAGTCTGATGGGAAATGGGTGTTAACTGACTTTCGTTTAGACGGGGAACTGAACCCGGAAATTGCTAATTGTTATTTGTCATTACCAACTTCCTCGAATTCAATTAAATGGTCTGTTGCGAAAAAACAGTCCATGGTTGCCAAGAGAGTATATACACCTATGGAACAATGGGAAGGCAACCCTCGCTACAATAGCGATATCTATGCTCTAGGTACGATCGCTCTGGTTGCTGTCACAGGACTTTCAAATCTTGAACTAGCTTCCTTACAAAATCAGAAACAGAAAATAAATGGTGGCGATCGGGCAAATTGTTCTGTAGCTTTAGCAGATATTATTGAGAAAATGGTGCGCTCCGACTTTGAGGAACGCTATCAGGGTGCCGCAGAAGTTTTAGCCGACTTCAAAAAAATCAGACGAAAAATCAAGGTTGAGCCACCGCTACCAACCACCATTACTCCAGCTATGAGTCAACCGCCTCTGAAGCCGAGTCAAATCATCCTGCTCAGTATTGCTGGAACATTTTCCGCTTTAATCTTGACAGCAGGACTCATTTACTATTGGCAGACTCAAGATCCCGCGAGGTCACAGGAATTGTTCGCCCAGGGTCAACAAAAGGCACTGCAAGGGGACAAAACAGGTGCGATCGCTGATTATAGCCAAGCGCTGGCCCTGAATTCTAGGGATGCCGAAGCTTTTTACAAGCGGGCTAACGCTCGCTACGACCTTGGGACGCGCGAGGAAGCAATAGAGGATTATACTCAAGCCATTAAAGTCAATCCCAGCCACAGTAAAGCCATCTACAATCGAGGTTTGACCCGCCGGGAACTAGGGAATAAGCAGGGTGCCCTGGAAGATTTTACCCAAGCAGTCCGGCTGAATTCCACTGATGGCAATGCTTTTTATCAAAGGGCTTTGGCTTACTACGATTTGTCCGAGTATCAGGCTGCAATTGAAGATTATACCCAAGCAATTCGGTTGAATCCCAATGATGCTAAAGCTTACAGCAACAGGGGTTTGGCTCGATCGGCTGCTGGGGACAAAACAGGAGCGATGGCAGATTTTACCCAAGCGATTCAAATTAGCCCCACAGATGCTGGTGTTTATTATGGTCGGGGTCGATCGAGATTTAATGTGGGAGATTATCAAGGAGCAATGACAGATTACACTAAGGCGATCGAATTAGCGCCCGATCGAGCTGATGCTTATACTAACCGATGCAGCGCTTACTTGAATTTAGCAACCTACGATAAAGCGATTGAAGATTGTACCCAAGCAATTACCATCGATCCAAAAGACGAAGCTGCTTATAATAACCGCTGCATTGCTTACCTGAATTTAAAACAATTTCAGAAAGCCGTTGAAGATTGTAGTTTAACCATCGGACTCAACAAGAAAAATTCCAAAGCATACAGCAATCGAGGATTGGCTCGTAACGCTTCGGGAGACAAGGCTGGTGCCATCACCGATTTTACGGAAGCAATTCGGCTCAATCCCAGTGATTCAGTTGCTTATAGCAATCGCGGTAATATTTACTCCGAACTGAAAAACTATAATTTAGCGGTTGCAGATTTTGCGCAGTCAGTGAAGCTCAACCCCAACAATGCTACAGCTTTCTACAGTCGGGGTCTCGTCCGTGGCCAACTCAAAGACCGTAATGGGGCGATCGCAGATTTTCAGAAGGCTGCAACGCTGTTTCTAGAACAAGGAAGAGGCGATGGTTTTCAAGACGCGCAAGCACAAATTAACCAACTTAACTAAATGGTTCATCAGTTAACTGTTAACTGTAGTCCTTACCAATTCCTCTCCGAGCGGGGATTTTAGATTTAAATTAGCCATAAATCCCAAATCCCCAATCCCCAAATCCCCAATCTAAAATTCTTTCATTACCCATTACCAATATGAACATGGTTGGTCAACTTCTAGACGGACGTTACCGCGTAGTCCAAGTCCTGAGCTCTGGGGCTTTTGGACAAACATATTTAGCTGTCGATACTCGTCGCCCAAACCACCCTCAATGTGTAGTCAAACAACTGCGACCACCCAGCAATACTTCCACAGTTCTCAAAACTGCTTATCGATTATTTAAACAAGAAGCAGAAATCCTAGAAAAATTGGGAAAACACGATCAGATTCCCTTTTTACTAGCATATTTTGAAGACAGCAATCAGTTCTATTTAGTCGAAGAATTTGTGCCGGGACAAGCACTAAACAGGGAAATTGTAGCTGGTCAATACTGGCCGGAAGAACGAGTAATAGCCCTGCTAGAAGAAGTCTTAGAAATTCTCGCTTTTGTCCACTCTCAGGGAGTGATTCACCGCGATGTCAATCCGTCCAATTTAATCCGCCGTAAACCCGATGGAAAATTGGTTTTAATTGACTTCGGCTCGGTCAAAGAAGTTACGACTCATCTGAGTGAATATGATACAGAATTTCCGAGAACCATTGCCACAGGGACTCCGGCTTATATGCCGATCGAACAATTTCAAGGCAACCCACAATTTAGCAGCGATATCTATGCAGTCGGGATGATGGCTATCCAAGCTATTACAGGATTGCCCGGTACTGATTTGCCAAAATTGCAAGATCCAAGCCCTTCTCATACCGGAGAAATTGTCTGGCGCAACCGCTCTCAATGTTCTAACAATTTGGCTAATATCATTGACAAAATGGTCTGTCATCAATTTGGCAAGCGCTATCAATCTGCTGAGGAAGTTTTGGAGGCTTTGAGCAAGATCAGACATCGCCACGACCCAGCAAATAATTCTCAAAAAAACAGCCTTTCTCAGTCGAGATTATGGTCTTATGGTAACTCGTTTTTCAATTTGGGAAGCAGGTTTTGGTTGCTGGCTTTCGCTGGGTTGGGGACCCTACTAGGTTTAATATTGCTGTTCAATTACTGGAATCGTCCCAATCCTGTGAAAGCTAAGGAATATTACGAACAGGGGGTGGCCAAGTCTCGCGATCGAGATGCTGCTGGGGCGGTAGATGCTTTTAGCCAGTCACTTAAATTCAATCCTAATAATCCTGAGACTTTGTATCGGCGAGCTAATGCTAATTATGATTTGAAAAAGTATCAGGAATCCATTGCTGATTATTCTCAGGCGATCGCTCTAGATCCTAATTACTTTCAGGCTTATTTTAACCGAGGGTTAGCTCGCTACGATTTTAACGACAAGCGAGGCGCTCTTGAGGATTACACTAAGGTTTTGAGTCTCAAACCTAACGATGTTGATGCTTATTATGAGCGAGGTGTGGTTTATTTGGACTTACAAGATTACAAAACGGCGATTCAAGATTTTAGTGAGGTGATTCGGTTGCAGCCCCAACTGGCTAAAGGTTATCATTCGCGGGGATTAGCTCGCGCTGCGGGGGGAGATTTGCAGGGAGCCATTGGGGATTATACAGAAGCAATTAAGCTCGATTCTAAAGATACTAAAGCTTTGTACAGTCGGGGGAGAGCTCGCTTTCATTTGGGAGATTATAAGGGAGCTTTTGTAGATTATTCTCAGGTAATTGCGATCGATCCCAAGAATGCAGATGCTTATGCTAATCGGTGCAGTACCCAGTTAAATTTGGCGGCTCATCAAGCCGCCATTGACGATTGCACTCAGGCCATTGCGCTGAGCGATGAGGATGCGGTTCCTTATAACAATCGCTGCATTGCTTATTTAAACTTAAAAGATTATCCCAAAGCAATTGAGGATTGCTCTCAAGCTGTGAAAATGAATCCCAATGATTATAATGCTTTTAGTAATCGGGGTTTAGCTCGCAACGGAGGGGCAGACCCACAGGGGGCGATCGCGGATTTTACCTCAGCCATTGGCATCAATCCCAACGATGCTGAAGCTTACGCCAATCGAGCCAAGATTTACCAACAGTTAAATAATTACAATAGTGCGATCGCCGATTATGTGCAAGCAATTAGAATCAATCCCAACTATGCTGCGGCTTACTACGGTAGAGGAGCAGTTCGCCGCTCTTTAGGAGACAAAGCAGGAGCAATTAGCGATTACGAAAAAGCCGGAAAAATCTTTCTGGATCAAGGACTTACTGGCGGTTACAAAGACTCACAATTTGAGATAGAAAAACTCAAGTAGTTGTTAGTTTCAGTGCCGCTCGCGTAGTCGAAGGGTTAATTGCCGTACCCGCTCGCGGAGTCGAAGGGTGAGTTGCCGTACCCGCTCGCGTAGTCGAAGGGTTAGTTGCGATGTTCTGCCCTTCGACTTCGCGAGCGGGAACTACTGCGGTGCCCGCTCGCGAAGTCGAAGGGTTCAGGGAACTACTCAACAATTCCCCATTCCCTATTCCCCAATGCCCAATGCCCAATGCCCAATGCCCAATGCCCAATGCCCAATGCCCAATGCCCTTTATGAGTTTTGAAGTCTCTTCACCAACTCATAAAAAGGTTGCCAATTATCCTCAATAGCTATTTGCTCCCAAACCGCCTCAATCGTCGGTCTCAACAGCGATTGTTCCGGATTGCACCTGCGTAACCTTTCGGCCATTCGATCCAGATCGTCGGAGGACAAAGTTTGCAAAACGTGACAATAAAACTGCCGCCAATGTGCTATTAAATCCGTCGGTTCCGCTTCACTAAAAATTTGACTCGCATCATCTCGCCAAGTGGGAGCGAACTGTTTTCGCAACTCAAAAAAGAAACCTTGATAATCGACTTGAGACTCCGCCAGCAATTTAATTGTCAGTTGCAACAACTCATCACCATCAGCCTCCGGTAACTGCTCAAATCCCAATTTATTGAGCATCAACTGTCGATAAGCTGCATTATAATAATCGCCAAACTTTGCCAAAGCAGAATCCAGGTCGGTTTGAGCGATCGCACAAACTAGCGGTTTCTGAAGTTTCTCTAAATTCCCCTGGCAAATAAACGGTTGATTCCCGTAACAATAAAGACCATAATAGTCAAAATAAGCCGCGGTAAACTTAGGATTATAAGTCGGGATAAAAGCAAAAGGTCCATAGTCAAAACTTTCTCCAGTAATCGACATATTATCAGTATTGAGCACAGCATGACAAAATCCCGCCGCCATCCACTGAGCCACTAATTCGGCTACCTTCTTGACTAATTCAGCATAGAACAGTGCATACTTTTCCCCTGGAGCAAGACCCTCAGTGCTGGCTGCTAAATGCAATTCAGGATAGTAATATTCAATCACAAAATCTAAAAGTTTTGTAATTAAATCCGGGCGACGGATGTAATGCAATCTTTCAAAAGTACCGAACCGGATGTGAGAATGACTAAAACGTATCATGACAGACGAGCGCGTCGGAGAAGGTTCGTCCCCACGCCACAAAGATTC
>RDXH01000297.1 GCA_004292745.1 Oscillatoriales cyanobacterium
GCCTTGGGAACCGACGGTGGCATCATCAACTCAAGCGACGGAACCCTAGCAGTCATGATACCTCCGGGCGCCCTTAAACAGAATGCAACCGTCAGCATTGCCCCAGTCAACCAACAAAACTTGTCCCTACCGCTACCACCGGGATTTGAATTTGCAGGAGCCTTCAACTTAAACTTTAGCGATAACTCCCTGAATATACCCGCCCAGTTGGCAATACCAGCACCCGCCGGATTAGCACCAGGAACTCAAGCATACTTCCTGCGAAAAGGAGCAATTCCTGACGCAACCGGCACTTGGAATCCGATTTGGCTGCAAGAAGAATCAGGCATAGTCGGAGATGACGGCAACATTCGCACCCAGTCTCCTCCCTATCCAGGTGTTGTCAGACCGGGCGAATACGCAGTAGTCTACTCCAGTCCGACGGGCAGCGCCACCTTAGTCAAAGGTCAACTTACCCTCAACTACAACTTCCCCCTAGCATTTTTTGGCATCATTGACCCCCTGGGAAATATCGGTCAGTTAATCGACCCGGACAAATTCGTTACCACCCCAGCCTTTACCGTAACTCGCGACATATCTTCAGTACAGGTAGTAGCAATCCCCAAGGTGGGACTTCCCATAGTCACAGAGGTGGGTGTCCAGCGAAACGACGACGGTACTGCCACATTTAAGGCAGCTTTGAATATGCCAGCCCCAACTACCTCTGACCCCACAACACCTCCTGTCCTCCAAAAGGCTGAACTGAAATTCAAGGATGATTCCGGTCAACCATTTGAGAACAATGAGCCCCTCTTATTTCTGACGGGGGGCAATATTTTAGTCAATAATGCCAGCGACTCCAAAGGCAGTCGGTTTGAAGATTTGACAGTTAAGTTCTCTTTTGGTAACTCTATGTATGAGGGGACTGTAGTATCGACACGCAGCCGCTCTCTTGGAGGCAATCAGTATGAAGTAGCAGTTAAAGTGCCTGATACAGTAGTGCTGGGCGCTTCAAACGTAGTGCTGGAGAGGAAGCAGAACCAGATCGTCGAGCAAAAAGGCGCTACACCAGTATACAAAGAAATCCAGTACCACAGCAATCTAATTCGGCTGCCAGAGGGGGCAGAGTACGTTTTTGCAGCCTTGGGCGGTTCTGACCGAGTAGCGGTTCTCAACGGTAAAAGCCCCGAATCAGTGGTTAATACTACAAACAGCAAGGACTTGCTGTTGGCTCAAATTCCTGTGGGGACTAGCGGTGTCACAGATTGGGCAGAATCAACAGCCGTGACTAGCGACGGAAATTGTCCTGCCGGCGGGCGCTAGACCCAAGTCAATAGTCATCAGTCCTAGAGACGATTATGCTTACATTGGCGACTTGAATCAAGCGAAAATTTACGTCCTTGACATCAACCCTAACTCGGCAACTTATCACAAAGTAGTTGAGACTATTAACGTCACTTCACCATTAGGGTTGAGTCAGTTGGCAATTAGTAGTGACGGGCGGCGGCTGTTCGGCACGGGTTCTGATAATAATGAGCAAGTGCCTAATCGTCGGATTTATGCAATCAATATTGACTCGAAGGATCGACCGAAGGATGAGAATTCCAATCCTCGTAAGTGGCATCAACAAATCGGAGTTATTCCTACTATTTCGGAGACCGAGGGAATATCAGCTACGAATGAGCCGAAGAAAATGGTGTTCACAAACGGATTGAATCGGAGTAATCCTGACCAGAATAATGACGCGCCTGGTTTTGGGGTGTTGGAAATTACTTCGGACGATCCTCTTAACTTTACTGCTTCTGTGAGTTATGCCCCTTTAAGTTTGGGTTTTCCTACTGATTATTTTGATGTGAATGAGGGGGTATCTGTCACTGTAACGCGGGATGGGCGGTATGGGTTTGTGGCTGGTCGCAATTCTGGAAGTCTTGGCCCTTCTGCAGATGTGCGTTCTGGGGGAAATATTGGGATTATTAAAGAGCCCTTGGGGCCAAATCCTCAATTAATCGGTGCTACCAGACCGATTCCAGAGGCTCTTACTAACGATTTGGTACTATCAAATGAGGGTGTTAAGTCTCCTTTCTTCAATGCTACTACGGCGAAGTCTGTGACTGCGGCTGATTTCACAAGGGTTCCTATTGATGATATCAATCCGGCTATTAGTATTGCTGCTGATTATGGGATTACTAAGGAGAACCGACCTGCTAATCAGTTTACTTATGGGGTGCTGCCGCAGACAACACGCGCACCCATCGCTACGGGTGGCAATTTACGGGATTTGAGCATTGCACCGACTGATTGGCTGAATTTGAAGGGGCCTGGTGCAACTACAAATGACCTAACTCCGACTTTTCAATGGCAGTTTGCTCCGGGTTGGGAGAATGTGAAAGAAGTTAATCTTTTTGTCAGTACCTTCGATAAAGGGGAGGGTTTGTTGCCAGAGGATAGATGGGAGGATCTCGCCAAAATCCAAAATCCAAACTTCAATAATCTCAGCCCACAGCAGCAGCAAAACTTGTTAGCAAAATGGAACTCCCAGTTCGGTACTTATGACTATAACCCCAACCGCATCCTGACAGCGACTTGGAAGCCCGGTCAAGGCTGGGTGGGGCTTGGTGGTCTACCCCTTGACCCTTCAAACACCAATACCCAGTTCACGCTGCCCGATAATCGGACTCTGACGGCTGGTCAGACTTATCATTGGGCTGTTGAAGCTTTGAGCAAAGATGGAAAGCGAAATCTTGATGTTGGGCAGTTCAAAACATCGCCACCGCCTGCTCTCAACGGCAACAGCACTTTCAGCAGCGTCACTGTACTGACCCACGGTTTTAAGCCTCCGGTCATTACCGGACCAGGGATTCCCAGCGAATTCTACAAAATGGCTGACAGCATTGCTACTACTGGGGGTGAAGGATTGCTCATGCGCTACGACTCGCCCACAGGTGACTGGGTTCCGGTCAATAAATATGGGCAAGTCAAGAGTGATTTCTTTAGTAATTCAACTTATTTTCCTAATGGTTTTGACTCTTCAGCTCCCAGTTATCGCACTGCTTTGTCGAGCTATATAGCTCCCTACCTCCAAGCCAACAAACCATTAGTGCTTCTGCCTGACTGGTCTCAAAATAATGAGTCAGCTATTCCCGATTCTGGCTTCACGGAGGGAGCAGCAGATAGTTTCTTTGCTTCGCTAGTGCAGCTAGATCAGTCGCTCGGAGGTGATGCTAAGTTCGACAGCCAAGGGAATTTTGTTCGCTCTCAGGGGGCAATTTTCAATTCGCCACTACACTTTGTTGGCTTCAGTCGGGGGACTGTGGTCAATAGCGAAATCATTCAGCGTGTAGGGACTTACTTCCCTCTAGCTGGCGGGAAGGAGAATTCTCTGTTTCGCGACCTCCAGATGACTACATTAGATCCTCATGATTTTGACCAACCAAGTTTTTCGGTACAGTTACCATTTCTAGGAGAAGCGGGATTTGCAGATTTCCGCGAACCGAAGGTTCAGGTTTGGAAGAATGTGACTTTTGCGGACAACTACTACCAAACGGTGCCCAGGCTCGACCAAGGCATTCCACAAATTCCTACGCTGACACCTGCGGGTCGAGACATTCCCAATTTGAGCGGGCCCGATGCTCTGCGAACAGAGATTAGAGCAGGTCTCAAATTTCCCAGAAACAGTGCGGGGGAACTTCTAGGGAAGCCTGACGAAACGGTTTTCTTGGGTACTCGACGCAATGCTGATGGTTATGAAAATAGTTTACCTGGGTTTACGAAAGACGATCTCGCTGGGGGAACGCACGGGAGAGTCCTGACGTGGTATGCGGGGACTGCTGACCTAGGACTAACTGAGTATCGCCAAAATTCTTCTAGTACGCAACCTGTTGACCCGATCTCGCGGCGTCGGGGTGATGGGCATTACGAGCAACTATTTGACAGAGACTTTTCTTTCAGTGGAACTCCTCAAGACCCTCGTGTCAACCCCTGGTACACGCCTAAATATAGCGGGCAACCTAACTTTTCTCTGGGTGCTGCTAATGCTCCTAATGAGGGTATTGGTACTGGTTGGTTCTATTCTGTTCTTGGAGGTGGTTTGACTAAAGATCCGAATACGGGTGCGAT
>RDXH01000123.1 GCA_004292745.1 Oscillatoriales cyanobacterium
CGCGCCCGTTTTGGCGAGCAAATTTGCGTATATCACAGTGCCCTCTCCGACGGCGAACGTTACGATACATGGCGTCAGATGCTCACTGGAACCCCACAAATTGTCATCGGCACGCGATCGGCCATTTTTGCACCTTTACCAGAATTAGGCCTAATTATCCTCGATGAAGAACACGACACCAGCTTCAAACAAGAACAACCAGCCCCTTGCTACCACGCCCGCACCGTAGCCAAATGGCGGGCAGAATTAGAAAATTGTCCCCTAATTTTAGGTTCTGCTACCCCTGCTTTAGAGACTTTTTTCGCTACTCAAATTAATAATTACTCCTTGCCAACTATTCATTATTTATCATTGCCAGAACGCATTTATTCGCGTCCGATGCCGCCGATTCAAATAGTCGATATGCGCCAAGAATTGCGGCAAGGAAACCGCTCAATTTTTAGCGTTTCCCTGCAAAATGCTCTCGAACAATTGCAAGCAAGACAACAGCAAGGTATTCTATTTATTCACAGAAGAGGACACAGTACCTTTGTCTCTTGTCGGAGTTGTGGCTATGTGATGGAATGCCCTAATTGTGATGTGTCGCTTTCTTATCACCACATCGGCGAAGGGACAGCAGAAATTTTGCGTTGTCACTACTGCAACCACACAGAAAGACACCCTCAAAACTGTCCAGAATGCAGTTCTCCTTACTTCAAAAACTTTGGTAGTGGCACTCAGCGAGTCGAACAGGAATTAACCAGATTGTTTCCCCAATTGCGGGCAATTCGGTTTGATAGTGATACGACTGCTAACTAAAGGGTTGGATTTAGCTGGGGTGACATTGGTAGGGGTTGTCTCGGCTGATGGGTTGCTAAATTTGTCGGATTATCGGGCCAGCGAACGGGCATTTCAAACTTTAACTCAAGTGGCGGGGCGTGCTGGTAGAGGTGACGATCCGGGAAGGGTAATTATACAAACTTATACTCCCGAACATCGGGTAATTCAAGCAGTTAGGCGGCACGAATATGCAAGTTTTATAGAAACAGAATTAGCAGCAAGGGCGGCCCTGAATTGGCGTCTGTTTGTCAGGAGTATATTGAGGGATTGTCTTTACCGGGTTGTGAGTTGTTGGGGCCGGCACCTGCGGCGATTATGCGGGTGGCAAATCGGTATCGGTGGCAGATTTTGCTGAAGTTACCTTTGGATGAGTCGGTGGATTTGTCGAATTTGATTGGATTGCGCGATTCCCTTCGGGATAGCTTCGCTTCACGCATTCCTCGTTCTGTTAGTTTAACTATTGATGTCGATCCGTTGAATTTTGGTTGATGGCTTGGCTGGGGGCGGGTTGATTTAGATTTTTTGTCAGTTTCCCCTATTTTTGGTAAAACCCGCCCCTACAGCCAATCCTAGGCAGATATTGCACCGTAAACTGATAACTTTTTATTATAAGCTCTATAAAAAATATCTATCGTTCATTGTTGCACCTAATTGTCAAAAAACCTTTAAGATGATTTAGTTATTGCAATAAATTGTCAAAATGTAAACTAGCATTGGGGCTAAAACAGGAGAGAGATTAATGAATTTAAGTTTAAAAGTGCTGGCTGGTGCTAGCGCAGGATTGTTGCTGCTAGGGAGTTTGGCTGCGAATACCATGGGAGTTGGGCAAAAGGCGATCGCCCAACAGACTCCCAAAGGCGATCGAGATTTGAGAGCACAAGCTCCAATAAATCGCATTAGAATTGTGTTTGCCAATCGTAGAGATGCCACAGATTTGCAAAACAAAGCTAATCAAGTAGCTGCCATACTCTCAAAAGCGATGGGAATTCCCGTCGAAGCAGTCATCGGCGACGAAACCGCAGCCGTCGAAGCTTTGAGAGCAAATAGAGCTGATGTAGCCTTTGTCGCAGGGCGCGCCGCCTTGAAAGCTGAGCAATTAGCCAAAGCACGGATGTATTTAGCCGAAGTTCGCAGCGATTATTCTGGCGGAAATACCTACGATTCTGTATTTGTCGTGCGTCAAGACAGCCCCCTACGCCCGAAAGGTAGTGCAAAGCAAACCCTAGAACAATTGAAAGGTAAAAAAATTGCTTTCACCTCTCGGACTTCCGGTTCGGGATTTATTTTTCCAGTGGGAGAGTTGGTTGGTCAAGGATTAGTTTCAGGACCAGATAGACTAGAAAGTTTCTTCGGAAATGTCACCTATGGTGATGGTTACGGTAGCGCTTTACAAGCAGTTTTAAAAGGTCAAGCAGAAGTTGCTACCGTATCAGAATATGCTTTGCTACCACCTTGGATTACTGCAGCAGAAGGTAAACAATTGCGAGTGTTGCAACAAGTTCCGGGAGTTCCCGCCCATGGAATTGTGATTGACGATCGCATTCCTGCGCCAATGCGAGAAAAGCTAATTAATGCTTTCTTGACTATGAATGAGCCTACAAACAATTCATTGTTCCGCAGTTTGTACAATTCCCAAAAATTAGTAAAAGTCGATCACAACACCCATTTAGCAACGTTAAGTCAAGCTTTGAAACGCGCTAAATTAGACCCGTAATTTGATGAGGTTTATTGTTTACTGTGAGTCATTGCTTGGGAGCATCCCGAATTTGCAAATATATCGGTAGGGGCGAAGCATGACCGTAGTAAATCTTTCCTTTTAACCAAGTACGGGCGAAGCATTCCGGTAATTAATCCCTGCTTTTAACCATAATATATCTGCGCCTTAAACTGGTAATTTGCTGTTCCAAAATCTATCAATAAATACTGACGATGACCATCGAATGTTCTCAAATAAAAACAGCTTATTCCCCCTCGCTAAATCGGTCAATTCTCAACGGAATTGATTGTAAGATCGAACAAGGAGAATTTGTCGCCTTACTGGGTTTGAACGGTGCGGGAAAATCCACCCTATTGCGCTCCTTTGTTGGCTTAGTCCCCGTCAAAACCGGTGAGATGCGGATTAATGATATGGTGATGAATACGCGCACGATCGCCCGAATTCGTCGCGAGATCGGCTTGATTTTTCAAGGTGGCGGTTTGGTGAAGCAGTCCATGGCGATCGAGAATGTGTTGTGCGGTTGTTTAGGAAGCTTAAATACTTGGCAGACACTGTGGGGATTCCCGAAACCAAAGCGCGATCGAGCTTTGGAATTACTCGCAGATTTCGGACTCCAAGACCTAGCATATCAAAAAACTGGACTACTCAGTGGCGGACAACAGCAAAAAGTAGCCATCGCCCGCGCCTTAATTCAATCTCCACGGATTTTATTAGCCGACGAACCTACCACCGGATTAGATGTCATCGCCGCCCGACAAGTCATGGAAATTCTGGCCAAACTCCACAAAGAACAGGGGATGACAGTAGTGGTAGTATTGCACGACTTAGCCATGGCGAGCAATTATCCAGAAAGGGCGATCGTCCTCGATGCCGGTCAAATAATCTATGATGGCAAATGTCAAAACTTGTCCGAAAAATTCAGCAGATTAAAACAGTCCAAAATTGCAGTCTAAACTCTACCCTTCTCCACTCTTCCTCTGCGCCCTCTGCGCTCTCTGCGGTTAATAAAAACAAAATCACCCAATACAAAATATCGCTGTAAATAAAACTATAAACAAACACAAATGACTGAACAAAAATTAAATAATTTATCAAAAAACTATAGTTGGGTGAAAAACCTAGGAATTATAGCAGGTTTAATTATAATTTATGGTTGGGCGCTCAGGGGATTAGAAATTGATGCGGAAACCTTGGTTAGCAGTTGGCCTTACATGACCGATTTTATTTCCCGTTTGTGGCCTCCGAATCTGGAAATTATAGATGTAGCAATCAAGGCTTTGATTGAGACTATTCAAATGTCTTTATGGGGAACCACTATCGGGGCAGTTTTTTCTGTACCGATCGCTATTTGTAGCGCCCATAATATAGCACCAAAGTGGTTGCAATTGCCTGCTAATTTTATCCAAAATGCGGTGCGATCCGTGCCTTCGATTGTGTTAGGATTGTTGTTTGTATCGGCTACTGGTTTGGGGGCACCGGCGGGTACTTTGGCTTTGGGCATTTATACGATCGGCTATTTGGCTAAATTTTACCAGGAGGCGATCGAATCTGTAGAAGTGCGATCGATCGAATCTTTGCAGGTAGGAGGTGCATCTTGGCTGCAAGTTGCCCAATATGGAATTTTCCCCCAAGTATTGCCCCTAGGGTTGGGTTATACCCTGTGGATGTTTGAATATAACATCCGCGCTGCTTCCGTTTTGGGAGTAGTTGGCGCTGGTGGTATTGGTTTTGAATTAGTTAATTATATTCGAGCTTTTGAATATAATAAAGCCACAACTATGATGTTAGTTTTGTTAGTTGTGGTGACGGTTATAGATGTGATTAGTAGTAAATGGCGGCAGCGTTTAGAAGCTAAGTAAGATTAATTGAACCGCGAAGGTGCAAAGAACCCCCCCTGCCCCCCCCAAGGGGGGAATGATATCAATTCCGGTTGTATCGGAATGATTTAACCGCGAAGGCGCTCATGACGCGAAGGAAGAGAAGAGAGAGATTAATAGAGGACGATGAAGAGAGGATTTGATATGAAACAGCCTTGCCGCCCCAAGGAACAACCCCCCCCTGCCCCCCCAAGGGGGGTATGAAACAGCCCTGCCGCCGCCAGCGGGTTAAATATTTACTGGGCATCAGTCCAGTTATATCGTTTCCGGCTGCATCGGAATGATTTAACCACAGAGAACGCAGAGAACACAGAGGAAGATAAGAGAGATGAATAATTCCGATGTTACCGGATTTGATATTATTCCTACTTGGTTAAACCGTGTTCGAGGGCGTAACGAACTAACTCTGTGCGACTGTTAGTACCTGTTTTGCTAAACAAACGACTGACATATTTTTCCACATTACGCACGCTAGTTTCTAAGCGGCGGGCTATTTCTTTGTTCATCAAACCTTGAGCAACTAAGTCTAAAACACTTTGTTCTCGCGGAGTCAAATCTATTTTAATTAGGGAAGGACTTTGGGTTATCGAACTCCGTCCGCTCAGCAAAGACTCAATTCTCGCCATCTGATTGGCCAAAGCTGCAATATCGGGATTTTCCCCATTCTCGCTCATCTCCTTAGCCGCCGCGCGACGAGCCAGCAAATTGGTGACAATGGCCACTAATTCATCGGGATCGAAGGGCTTAGAAAGATAAGCATCGCAACCTGCTGTATAGCCTTGAATACGATCGCTCGTCATGCCCTTAGCTGTCAAAAAGACTACGGGTAAAGCCTTATAGCGAGGATCTTCCCGCACTTGTTTGAGAAACTGATAGCCGTCCACCTGGGGCATCATAATGTCGGAAATGAGCAAATCAGGATTTTGCTTTTGCAAGATTTCCCAGCCGTCGCGAGCATTACTGGCAACCTCAACCACAAAATTACTATCTTCTAAATAAGCTTGTACTGCTTCCCGCAAGCCCGGTTCATCATCTACCAGTAATAATCGTGCTGACATTTCTCTTACCTTTGTCCTTTATTACTATTATCTTAAAATTTTGCCAAATTTAACTATTATTATCTTGACTAATGAAGGCAAATATTGTATGTTGCTCTCTTCGACTCCGCGGCGGTTGGTATCTGTGCAGCCCAAGGACTGCGAAGTCGAAGAGTAAACCAATCTCGACCATCAAAACTTGAGGTCAAAACTCCAAATTCTTTAAACTTTAGAGCGATCGGTCAAAATTTCATAGCCGGTTTCTGTCACCAACACAGTATGCTCAAACTGAGCAGACATAGAATTGTCCACCGTGACAGCAGTCCATTTATCCGCGAGTGTCCGAGTATACTTAGAACCTGCATTCAAAATTGGTTCGATCGCCAATGTCATACCCGATCGCAATTTTACATTCGGCATTTCGCGAGTACGGAAATTGAAAACCGACGGTTCCTCGTGCAAATTCCGCCCAACGCCGTGGCCTGTAAACTCCTCAACGATGCTAAAACCATTACTTTTGACATGATCTTCGATCGCACCAGCGAGATCGAGCAAATAAGCACCAGCCCTTACCTGTTCAATGCCTTTATAGAGAGCCTCTTCAGCAACTCTAATTAACTTAGCCGATTCCGGTGTCACCTCCACAACGGGAATTGTAATACAAGAATCGCCGTGAAAACCTTGATAATACGCTCCCGTATCCACCTTGAGAACATCTCCGGCCCGAATCACTTTTTTCTTACTAGGAATACCGTGAACTACTTCATTATTAATACTAGAGCAAATCGAGCCTGTGAAGCCGTGATAGCCTTTAAAACTAGGAGTTGCACCCATAGAACGAATGCGTTTTTCCGCATAAGCATCTAAATCCGCCGTAGTCATTCCGGGCTGCACAATTTGGGAAATTTCCTTGAGGACAGTAGCCACAATTTTGGCTGCTTGCCGCATAATTTCGATTTCGCGTTCCGACTTAATTTCAATGCCTCGGCGCTGTTTTTTGACTTGGGGTTGTTGAGTTGGGCCAGAAAGGAGACTGCTAAAAATATTCATGTATTAATCGAGTAATTTTCTACTTTGACACTCTCAGATCCTCAGACACTGAGATTCTTGAATAGGTCGATGTCGCACTTAAAAAGCCATTATCAATGAGCTCTAGGCGCTGACAACAACTACCCATGCTAGGGGTGTTGCAATGGCGCTTACTTTTCTGTTTAAGCCACTTTTCGAGTCCATCACCCTTGCCTGTTAGGTAGGCTCAACAATTACTATTGCTTGTTTGAGCAGGCTAGGGTCATGCCGAGAAGAGCTAAATCAGGAGTTACACAAGAGTGAAATTGCTGGAACACGAGATGGTTATTCTTACTTGCAAACTAAATTGTACCAAATATGGACAGGGATTGAAATTGTTTCCGGTTGCTGACCTGTGAGATGGAAAAACACGATCGCTCGTGCTCTAAACTAGCTTAATATTTTGCTCAATAATTGGCCGGGGATTGGGGGGTCAAAACAGCGGTTTCAACCGCCGAGTGCCTCTGAGCAGCATTTCCGAGCCTTCCTGGGAGGTTAACAATTCCGTCAATTAACTGAAATCTACAGGAGGCGATCGTCTGGTTGGACATTTTCGCGATCGTCAGTGACGATGGGGGATGGATAAGGGGCGATCGGCAATGGCAAAGAAGGAGTCGCCACAGCAGCAATAGCAGGCCGCAATTGTGCTATTTCCTGGCTGGTCCCCGATGGTAACTCATGGACGCTTCCCAACTCTTGATAAGTTTGCGGCAAATAAAGCGTGAACTTACTCCCCACACCAGGGCGACTCGTCAATTTAATTTCTCCCCCTAACAAATTAGCGATTTCTCTACTAATCGACAAACCCAAACCAGTACCCCCATATTTATGGTTTGGGATAAGTCTCCCTTGGCGTTGTCATTACCTTTTCCTTTGGTGATTTGTAATGGGGATGGGGAATATTTTTAACTTTTGATATTATTGATATTATGGCGCTAAAGTAGTGTCTGATTGCTTCTACCTAAAGATGGATTACAAATTGGTTATTTATTATTGGTTATTGGTTATTGGTTATTGGTTATTGGTTATTTGTTATTTGTTATTTGTTTCAATGCCCAATTTCCTATTCTTTCCCCCCTTGGGGGGGGTAGGGGCAGGGTGGCCCAATTCCCAATTCCCCATTCCCAATTCCCAATTCCCAATTCCCCATTCCCAATTCCCAATTCCCCATTCCCCATTCCCAATTCCCAATTCCCAATTCCCCATTCCCCATTCCCCATTCCCCATAAGATTACTTCCAGTTTTGCCAAGAACTATTGAATACAGAAGTACCCGGAAATGCGATGGGATTGGCATTTTGCTGCAACCGCAACTGCAACACTTCTAAATTAGGCTCGCGGGACGGCAATTCGTCCACCAATTCATAAGGTATAATCCCATTTTCTAGGGAAAAAGCAGCCGTAATTCCGGCCGCCGCACCAGCGGACCATTCAAAAGAATGTACTCGATAAGCTGCCGCCGCTGTGTGGCTAACAGCAATACTTTTGCCCGCTACTAACATATTGTCAATTTTCTGAGGAATCATTGCCCGCAGCGGAATTTGGAACGGATAAGCTTGTCCTTGACCTTTGCGAGTTCCTTCGCGTTCGGTGTTTCCTGGTGCTTCTGGGGGACTGTTGGTCATGCAGGGGTGAAAGTCGATCGCATAATGACCAATACCCACAGCATCTGGATAAATAGTAGCGCGCGATCGCGATTTTGTATTCTCAACAGATTGACTACCCACAGCCAAAGCCGGCGCATTCAAACCACCCACCGCCAGCCACAAATTCCGGTAATCTTCTGCCGACAAATTCTGACGATAAAAACTATCCTTAAAATTAGTGCGAGACATATCAACTTCCCACACCGTAAAACCTTGAGCCTGACTCAAACTTGGTCTGCCAATAATTCGTCTGCCCTCCCGCATATAAGGATATTTAGAAAGTCCGTGAACAGTCCCCATCGGCGAATCTAATCCGCTCAACAATCGATTATTTGGATAAGGCTTTTTCACTCCATTACCGAGTTGTGAGTCAGTGGTTCCTGCTACCAACCAGTAGAAAAAGCCTTTAGCATTTTCTTCCCCACGCCGCAAAGTTTCTGTTCGCAAACCACCCATCCAGCCACCGGGTTGTAGTTGACCGTTCGCTGCGAGTTGCGCGCGAGAATAAATTAAATTATCCTGGGAAGAACCAGGGCGATAGTCATTACCCCAAGTCCAGTTTTGCATGGAAATATCCCCAGGGTAAATTGGGAATTGCTTGGGGTCGGCAGGGCGCGGTTCATCGGGTTTCATACTCCTGATTTGGCGGTAGCTGAAAACCAAAGGAAAACTAGCTAATCTCTGCAATTCGTAACTGTAATAAGGAGCATATTGCTGATAGAAAGATGGCTGTTGCTGCTGTTGGGGTTCCTTCGTTGCCTCCATGGCAAAGGTGTAGGTAAAACCTTGAGTACAATAAGCATCACCCGTAGGACTTGCAGAGGAAGGTTCTAGGGGGGAACGGGGGTCAATCCCCAGGCGGTAGGGTACGTCGGCTAGTCCGATTAATTCGCCGGTTTCTGTGGCATCGACGACATACCAATCAGCACCCCCCCTAGCCCCCCCTTGTAAAGGGGGGGAACTTTTGGAATTCCCGCCCCCTTGTAAAGGGGGGGAACTTTTGGAATTCCCGCCCCCTTGTAAAGGGGAACTTTTGGAATTCCCGCCCCCTTGTAAAGGGGAACTTTTGGAATTCCCGCCCCCTTGTAAAGGGGGGGAACTTGTAGCATTCCCCCCCCTTGGTAAGGGGGGGTTAGGGGGGGTCTGACGTGGTTTGGGAATAAACCGGATAATGGTTTTGTTAAATCGCGCCGAATTTTCGTAGCGGTAGGCATCTTCGATGGTTTTGGAGAGGGTTTCGGTGTTGATTGGTGGGGTATTGGGGGCTGGTTTGTGCGAAATTGCGATCGCACTTTTAATTTGTTGACCACCCACCGCATTTCCCGCCACAGCAGGAGTAATTTCTAGTTCTTTAATTACCGTATTGGGAAACCATTTCAGCTTACCATTCCCGGTTTTAGCAGCATCCTGTAACACTTCAAATAAAATTTTGTGACCATCGTAGGGCATGAAACAGGAATAACTAACCCAACAGCCGCCGGGATTGAGACGGCCGTAATGTTCCTTGATGCGCCGTCGCAATTCTAGGTAGCCGCGGGGGTAAAATAAGAGCGAGCGCTGAGTTTCTCTTTCATCTAGTGCAGAAGTTCCCTGGGAGGAGATTTGGCCACCTACCCAGTCCGTAATTTCCGTCACACAAACCGTCCGACCAGCCAGTAAACCTTCGTAGGCAGTAGCAGCACCGGCCAGTCCGCCACCTGCTACCAGAATATCACAAGTTTCCTCGCGATCTAGATTGCGATTTGGCGCGGAAAATACGGGTGAAAGAGTGGATATTACCGAAATTAGACCGAGAGATAGGCTCAAGAGCGATCGGCTTTTAAGCCAGAATAAATAGTTTGGCAGTTTCATCGCAGATTGTTGGCTAAATTTTGACATAACTCCAGATAGTTATTGCGTCCAAATCTTTATTTTGCACTATACTGACATTTAAGTGTACAGTCAGAGCAACTTTTTTATTTTTCTGGCGCATTAGTAGGGACCATCCCGATTTTGTACGATGCTCTCGCATGACCGCAGACTATTTCTTCGCCATCGCCAGAGATTTACACCCGGAATGCGAAAGCCCCTAGGAATATATTTGCCAAACACAGATGCACCCCATTAGTACCTATAACAACTCTTTAATATTCCCAGGAACCCGATGAGCAACATTATTAGATTTTTTCGATTTTTGCTCCCTTTTGAAAAATTAAAAATTACTACTACTTTAAGTTTTTCTAAGGTTCTGCAAAGATTAGACGAAGTTGTCGATACTCCCAAAATTTTTAGAATAGTGATACCCTTTGGGGCACCACCGCCCAAACCTTATGAGGGAACAATAAATGGCAAGACTTTTAAAATTAGTCGGATTATCAGCGGCCGCAATTCATTTCTGCCATTGATTCAAGGAGAAATACATCCTCAAGCCTTCGGTTGTGCGATCGACATTAACATGAGTTTGCATAAACTTGTGATGATTTTTATGATTTTTTGGTTGTGGTTCACAGGTAGTATTGGCATTTTTGCTTTATTTGCTTGGTTAACAGAACCCTCTGTGGGACCGATATTTCTTCCTTTGTTAGGAATGTTTATATTTGGGTTGATTTTGTTTATAGTTCCGTTTAAGATAGAAGCAAAAATCGCTAGTAAGTTTTTATCTACTTTATTTAATTAAGTAGAAGGGATAAGAACCCCCCCCTGCCCCCCCCAAGGGGGGAAATTCTGGGAGAAGAACCCCCCCCTGCCCAGGGCTGTTTCATTCTCTTGTAGGGGTAGTGCCCCCGTGCCTACCCCCGCCGTCTTGAAATCACCTTTTGTTAAACTTTACTTTCAAATCGTTAACGGTGGCCGCTCTTTGCGGTAAACTGATTTTGCGATCGCTCTTTGCTTCCTCTGGCGATCGCATTGTCAAACTAATTCGCTTCAACTTCTCATTCACCTCCAAAACTCGGACTTTCACCACTTGTCCAACTTTCACAATCTGTTTGGGATCTTCGACAAATCTGTCGGCTAATTGAGAAATATGCACTAAACCATCTTGGTGCACTCCCACATCCACAAATGCCCCAAAGTTAGCTACATTCGTGATTATTCCTTCCAATTCCATCCCCGCTGTCAAGTCAGACATTCCTTTGATTCCTTCTTTAAAAGTAGCGTATTTGAACTCAGCTCGCGGGTCTCGGCCCGGCTTTTCTAGTTCGGAAATAATGTCTCGCAGGGTTGGTTCGCCCACTTTTTCTGTGACATATTTCTTAATATTTACACCCTTGAGTTTTTCGGCTATTTGTGTTACTTGGGTTAGCGGTATGTTCAAATCCTTGGCGATCGCCTGAACTACCGCATAACTTTCGGGATGGACTGCGGTATTATCTAACAGGTTTTCGCCGTTGCGAATGCGGAGAAATCCGGCTGCTTGTTCAAAGGCTTTGGGACCTAGTTTGGGGACTTTCAGGAGTTGGCGACGATTTTTAAACGCGCCGTTTTCGTTGCGGTAATTGACAATATTTTTGGCTACTGTTGGACTCATTCCTGACACAAAAGTTAGCAACTCTTTGGAGGCTGTGTTTAAATCTACTCCTACATAGTTGACACAGCTTTCGACTGTTTCATCTAGTTTCTTTTTCAGCAGTTTTTGGTCAACATCGTGCTGGTATTGTCCAACTCCAATGGATTTGGGGTCGATTTTGACCAGTTCGGCTAAGGGATCTTGTAAACGTCTTCCAATGCTGACTGCGCCCCTGACGGTGATGTCGAGATCGGGAAATTCGGCGATCGCCACTTCACTGGCTGAATAAACCGATGCGCCGGATTCATTCACCATCACTTTAATTGGCTTGGTGTCTAATTCTGCCAAAACTTCCGCCACAAATTCATCGGTTTCGCGGGAAGCAGTACCATTACCGATCGCAATTAATTCAATTTTATATTTTTCAATTAAATGCTTGACAATTTTAGCAGCTTGGTGTCTCTGACTGGCTGCTTGGTGTGGAAAAATCGCTTGATATTCCAAAAATTGTCCTGTTTCATCGAGGGCGGAAACTTTGCAGCCCGTGCGAAATCCCGGATCGATCGCCAATGTCGGCTTCATTCCCGCCGGCGCAGACAGCAGCAACTCCCGGAAATTGGTTTCAAAAGTGGCGATCGACTCAATATCCGCAGCAGTTTTATTGTGCGATCGCACTTCCGTCATCAAAGAAGTCTTCATCAGTCGGTTAAACGCATCCTTCAACATCGATCGATAAAACTCCTTAACAAAAGGTATCTTAGTTTTAATTTCCTGAAATTCCAGATAAGCCATCACCGCTGCTTCATCAAAAGTCAAGTCTAAATCCAATATTCCTTCACTTTCTCCCCGAAACAGTGCTAACATATTGTGTGAATTAACACTTCTGGCAGCCACTTGGTAATTGCGGTACATTTCAAACTTGGTACTTCCTTCAGGAAAATCCTCTTTAATCTTCGAGACAAACAATGCTGTTTCCATCAAAAACTCTCGCAAGTATGCCCGCAACTCTGCTTTTTCCGAAACACCTTCTGCTAAAATATCCCCAGCACCTTTGAGAGCATCTTCTGCTGTTTTCACTCCCTTTTCTTCCGAAATGTATTTAGCTGCTTCTGCTTCCACATCTGCTGGTTGAGCTTCGGGTTGATTCAAAGACTGGATAAACTCTGCTAGGGCTTCTAAACCTTTTTCTCTGGCAATTGTTGCTCGCGTCCGCCGCTTTTGTTTATAAGGTAAATAAAGGTCTTCTAATTCATTTTTTTGCAAACAAGATTGAATTTTGGCTTCCAGTTCTTCCGTGAGTTTTCCTTGGGCAGAAATAGTCGCTAAAATAGATTTTTTGCGGTCTTCGATTTCCGTCAGATAGGTAAAGCGATCGGAGATATCGCGTAACTGAATTTCATTAAGAGAATCGGTTTTTTCTTTCCGGTAGCGGGCTATAAATGGAATTGTTGCTCCCTCAGAGAAGAGTTCCAGAGCATTGTTTACTTGAGCAAGATTGATGGACAGTTCTTGAGCTATTAGTTGAGGAATGTTGAGCATAGTGCAGATTTTATGGTCAATTGCTGGCGATTAAGTGATTATTTAGGAGTGGCGGGGATTAATCACAAAAATTAACCCCAGAGGAGAAGAGATTAAGAAGAGTTGGGTGCATCTGTGTTTGGCAAATATATTCCTAGGGGCGAAGCTTGACGGCTGTAAATCTCTGGTTATTATTAATAAATTGTCTGCGGTCATGCTTCGCCTATGCGAAATTGGGATGATCCCGAAGAACCCCCCCTGCCCCCCCCAAGGGGGGAATTTTAGGAATAAGAACCGGGTGCATCTGTGTTTGGCAAATATATTCCTAGGGGCTAGGAGTATTATAGTGATTTTAGCATAAATGCCGTCATTTCTCAAATTCTGACTCTTCGGTCATTTGAATGTTTCTGCATAGGGAGATTGGTGCAAGTAGGCTTTGTTTGCAGAACCGAAAAGCTTGAGTTTGCCTGCCACCACCGATCGCATGGCATCGATCGCCTTTGTCATCACTTCCAGCAAATCAGGATCTGACAAAGAACTGCTAGTTTTCAACACCTCCATATAAGCTTCCCGAACCTCGGTGTTGACATTGAATTTAGAGACACCTAATTTAATAGATTCACTAATCATTGATTCTGGTAAACCGCTAGCACCATGCAGCACTAAGGGCACTGAAACCAAAGCCCGGATTTTTGCTAGCCGGGGAAAATCTAGTTTGGGTTCGCTCAAATATTGACCATGAACATTGCCAATTGTTACCGCCAAAAAATCCACTTTAGTTGCTTGAATAAACTCAACTGCTTGTAAGGGGTCGGTCATTTTTGCAGCTTTTGCTTCAATAGTCAAACCATCTTCCGTGCCGCTAATTCTGCCAATTTCTGCCTCAACTACCGCGCCGTTAGCGTGGGACAATAGAGTCATTTCGCGGGTAAAACTCAAGTTTTTTTCGTAGGGTAAAGGAGAACCATCTGCCATAATTGATTTGATACCGGTGGCTAGGGCTAGATGGATGTCTTTTTCTGAGGTACTGTGATCTAAATGTACGGCGATGGGTACTAAGGATTTGCGGGCTGCTTCCATGCAAAGGGCGACTAAAGGTGATTTTCCGTATTTGAGGGCGCTGGGGTGAAGTTGAAGCATGGCTGGACTTTGAAGCGCTTCGGCTGCATCAATCACCGCTTTAACTCCTTCGAGGTTATAAACATTAAAAGCCCCGATCGCATAAGCATTTCTCCGGGCTGTTTCCAGCAATTCGCTAGTTGATGTCAGCATAAGTACCAGGCTCAAAACGGTTCTGAATACTTACAATTTTATCGGTGAATGTACAAAATGTATAAAATGTACGGAATTGTGGCAAAAGATCGCCTAAAAACTCCAGTGTTTTGAACTTTCAGACACCGGAGTTCCTATCCCCAAATTTTCCATCGCGCTTTCAGGATTCAACCGTCAGCCTCAGTAACAGTCTCAGTAACAATATCTGCCATATTGAGCTTTTTTTTGTCTTTGGGCGATGCGTTTATGTCCTAAAATTGTGGAGATAATCACACATCGATCGCCCTTTGGGAGATGAGGATGAGATAATGTGAGCCTGCCTTTGGCTTCTAAACTGGTTAATCCACACTGATTTTCACTGTTATAAACTGGGCAACCTTGGAAATTGAACATAGCTCGTCGGATGGTTCCTTTGTCTGTGGGTTGGTTATTTCCATCAATTTTGAGCAGTGTTGTTTCCGATTCTCCTTTGTCGTTAATTGCTGTATGTATTTGAATATCCGGTTCTAAACTTTTCCATTCACCGGCTGGTACTTTGGCTGGGGGAATATCGGATTTGTGAATGGCTACTTGTACGATGTTTCCTACTTGTTTGAAGCTGGCTTGCCATGCAATTTTATCACGTTTGGCGTTGCTGCGGGCTGTTACCATGGCCTGATAAGCGCGATCGACCGATGTTTTGATGCGGTAGTGGTTGATGAACATTTGCCAAGCGGGAGCGCTAACTGCGCTGACAATGCCTAAAATTAATACTATGGTTATACCAATTTAATATGAAGCTGCATAGAATAAAGCTTCCAAAATGAAAGTGTAAGAAGATAGCGAACTGATTTGTTCAGGCGTAATTTGTTGCAGA
>RDXH01000124.1 GCA_004292745.1 Oscillatoriales cyanobacterium
TTATAACTAACTTTTTAGAATAGCACAGTCTGCCAATAAAATAACCCACCTATACCAATTTTTTATGAGGCTGAATGGAACTTGACTGCTGCCACCAACTGTATCTGCTGACTCCGATCGCGCCAGGGAACCTTTCGCCACCAACATCATCCCTCGGCAACAGTATCCGCACCCACCTCAGATGCGGACTTTGCACCCGGCAGTAACCAGGTGCAATTGCCAGCTATATTGACATATAAGCCGAAAGTAGAAAAAATAAAGGTACGAGCATGGCATCCATCCGCGAGTTGCACCGACAACTGGTCAATAAAGAACGCTCTGCTGTGGAAATTACTCAAGAAGCATTAGACCGTATTACCCAGCTAGAGCCAAAATTAAAAAGCTTTCTGTGCGTGACAGCAGACCGCGCAATGGCACAGGCAGTCCAAGTGGATGCCAAAATAGCCGCCGGAGAAGAAATTGGGCTCTTGGCCGGAATCCCGATCGCCGTTAAAGACAATATGTGTACCAATGGCGTTCCCACAACCTGCGCCTCTCGGATTTTGGAGAATTTTGTCCCTCCTTACGACGCCACTGTTGTCTCCAAACTCCAAGCCGCTGGTGCGGTGATTGTGGGTAAGGCGAACATGGACGAGTTCGCAATGGGCAGCTCGACAGAAACTTCTGCTTATCAAGTTACAGCGAATCCTTGGGACTTAGAGCGGGTTCCCGGTGGTTCTTCTGGCGGTTCTGCCTCTGCGGTAGCGTCGGGAGAATGCGTCGTGAGTTTGGGTTCGGATACAGGAGGTTCGATCCGCCAACCAGCTTCTTTTTGTGGCTTGGTGGGGATGAAACCGACCTATGGGTTGGTTTCTCGCTACGGTTTGGTGGCCTATGCTTCTTCTTTGGATCAAATCGGTCCCTTTGGCCGGACTGTTGAGGATACGGCGATTTTGTTGGGGGCGATCGCCGGTTACGATCAGAGAGATTCCACGAGTTTGAATGTGGAAATTCCTGATTATGCTCAAGCTTTAAGACCTAATTTGCGACCGAAAGGTCAGATTAGAATCGGGGTGATTAAAGAAACTTTTGGTGTAGGGTTAGACCCTGGGGTGAAAGAAGCTGTTACTAAGGCGATCGAACTATTTCAAAAATTGGGAGCAGAAATTCAAGTAGTTTCTTGTCCCAGGTTCCGCTACGGTTTGCCCACTTACTACATTATTGCTCCCTCAGAAGCTTCGGCAAATTTGGCGAGATATGATGGAGTTAAGTACGGTTTCCGGGCTGCTGACTCTGACAATCTTTTGGATATGTATGCCAAAACTCGCTCTCAAGGGTTTGGTTCGGAGGTGAAGCGCCGAATTGCGATCGGCACTTATGTTCTCTCGGCGGGATATTACGACGCCTACTATTTAAAAGCTCAAAAAGTTCGGACTTTAATTAAAGAAGACTTTGAGAAAGCTTTTGCTCAAGTTGATGTTTTAGTCTGTCCTACAGCTCCAACTACGGCTTTTAAAGCGGGCGAAAAATTCAACGATCCCTTGAGTATGTATTTGTCAGATTTGATGACTATTCCGGTGAATCTGGCTGGTTTGCCCGCTTTGAGTTTGCCCTGTGGCTTTGATGATAAGGGACTACCGGTGGGAATACAACTGATTGGTAATGTTTTGCAAGAATCTCGCTTATTTCAAGTGGCTCACGCTTACGAGCAGTCTACCAATTGGCACTTGCATAGCCCGAAATTGCATTGATTTTTGAAATTAGGCGGAATGCTGCGGCGCTACTTAGTAATGGATTATGGCTAATTATGTCAATTCATAATTAGCCATAATTTTTGACTAATGGCCAATTAGCCGTGCACTCTCCTATTTCCCATGAATAACTTGCTGGTATTAATTTTGTCTAAATCTTTCATCGGTTTTGGGATATTTCTGGCGATCGCCTATTCTGGTGCTTGTGTCTATTTATTTGTAGCGCAAGGTAAGTTTATCTTTTTTCCGACGCAGGCGATCTCTTCAACTCCCAAAGATTTTCAGTTGAAATATCAAGATGTAGTGCTCCCAATTTCCAGTAAAACTGGTGCAGCAGAAAGCGTACACGGCTGGTGGATTCCCACATCCGATACCCCCCCCAGCCCCCCCTTAGCAAGGGGGGGAGTAAGAAAATCCGTTCCCCTAAACAATGACAAACCCGTCTCTCCCTCTCCAGTCCCCCCCCTTCACAAGGAAGGCTCCACTCCAGTCCCCCCCCTTTATAAGGGGGGGTTAGGGGGGGTAGTCTTATACCTGCACGGGAATGGTTTAAATGTAGGGGCCAACGTGGAACACGCTAATCGATTTCATCGGTTAGGTATGTCCGTATTCCTCATAGATTATCGCGGTTATGGAAAAAGCCAGGGCGAGTTTCCGACAGAATCTCAGGTTTATGAAGATGCTCAACTCGCTATGGATTATTTAGTGAAACAACGAGGAATTAACCCTAAGCAAATTTATATTTATGGTCATTCTTTGGGAGGGGCGATCGCGATCGATTTAGCAGTGCGAAACCCGGAAGCGGCGGGGTTAATCGTGGAAGGCTCTTTTACTTCGGCACGGGAAATGGTAGACTTTCAGTCTGGGGTGTATCGGATATTTCCGATTGATTTATTGCTGAGACAGCGGTTTGATTCTATTGCTAAAGTCGATCGCCTGGAAATGCCTGTACTATTTATTCACGGAACCGCTGATACTGTAGTTCCCGTTGCAATGAGCAAAAAACTGTTCGATGCAGCCCCTCAACCCAAACAGTTGTACATAGTTCCAGAGGCCGATCACAATAATCTAGCAGACTTTGCTGGTGCTGAATATCTCGAAAAAATCAGCAATTTTTTTCAACAGGGAAACACGATTAAACATTAAATAGTAAACAGAATAATCCAGATACCCGAAATATTAAACAAAGTCGGGCATCTAACTGCGATCGCGTAATTCCTGAATTTGAAAATATTCACAGGGCCAGACAGTAATTGCAGTAATTATTCATCTTGATTGATTCTGATTCTTCTTTCTTAGCTGGACAACCTCGCTGAGATGTTTTTTGGTTGGGCATCCGGGCACCGCATAAATTGGCATCTTTGAGATTGGCTTTAATCAATCTAGCATCGCTGAGGTTAGCATTTCTGAGATCTACACCAGTGAGATTTGCACCAGTTAAATCCGCTTCTGTCAGATCCGCACCGCTGAGATTTGCACCAGTTAAATCCGCATTCCTGAGATCTGTCCCATTTAGTTGAGATGCACTCAAATTCGTACATTTTAAATTAGTAAACTGAAGAGAAGCCTCTCTGAGAGAACTCTCGCTGAGGTTAGCATTTTCTAAGTTCGCTCCCCTGATGTCAGCCCTGCTGATGTTAGCTTTGCTGATGTCAGCGTTGCTCAAAAAGGCATTTCTCATGTTGGCGTTGTTTAAATTAGCTTCCCTTAAATCAGCCCCGGTTAAATCGGCATCAATCAGGTCTGCCCTGCTCAGGATAGCACCGCTTAAATCAACTCCAAACAGGTCTGCACGGTTCAAGGAAGCTCCAAATAGGTCGCATCCTGGACATCCTCTGGTTTCTAACAGTCGCTGGACTAGGGACAAATTTTGAGCTGGTAAGGGAACTGCTGCGAAAAATGGTAGCAGCACTATTGCTGCTGTCAGAATAGTCCGTTGGATTTTGGTCATAGCAAATATTACTTACGTAGTTCGGGTGAAAGTTCCGGTAACAGTAGGGGTTTGAGGGTGGGCTAGCATATCTGAGTTGTTAGCAGTCTCAGCCATCAAAGGGTTTGCCATGTAGGGGTTATACCCCCTATAACAAGCCAATTTAGAGTACAAAGGAGGAGTATAAATACTCTGTTAAGTTTTGTTTTGCTACGGAGGGTAATGGTCTGCGTACAGGTGTTGAGTAACTAAGCCAATTGGCTTAGAGTCTTTAGACATATTGCTGATGCCTTGGCTTCTAGAAAAAAGATAGCATTCTTGTGTAATCGCCGAAATAATACTGAGTACACAAGTATAAAAGAGTACATCTACTAAACGGCGGGTGTGCAAATTGATTAAAGCTAACACTTTCAGAGGAGCAGAACAAATGTCTACTAGCATAGATCAACTGGCAGAAGGCGGCCGAGGTATTAAACTCATGTGGCAGATTGCAGACCAGGTAAGTTACACCCGCACTTTCGATGGTCGCAATTGTTTGTTACTGAGTAAAAGTTACGAAACACAAGGCCCCGTTCGACACGAAAAAATTCAACAAGCCAGTGCTTTAGATGGGTTAGTAAATTTTTTAAATCGGTGGGATTGGCTGGATGCAAAACAACAGGAAGAAGTATTAGATGATATTCCCGTTAGAGCACTTAACCTGCAAGTAAATACTGATTTAAATGATGTAACTAAAGTTTTCGAGTTGTTTGAGCAGTTGCAGGATTTATCGTTTCCTAGTGAGAGTTGGTACGCGCTTCAGCTAGCAGTGGTTGAAGGTTTCACTAATGCAGTTCGTCACGCTCACAAAAATCTGCCCGTTGAAACTCCTATTCAACTGGAAGTTAGGGTTTTTCACGGACGCTTGGAGTTCTTAATTTGGGATTGCGGAGTGTATTTTGATTTGGATGCTAAAATCACAGAATTAATTCTGGAAGACAGAAAACTCTGCTTAAATCTAGATGATTTTAGCAATACTTCCTTGATTCCTCCTAGCAAAAAAAACACTTTTGTCAACTCTCAGTTTCTGATTGCTGGATAGAGATGTTATACATGGCAATCAAGAGACTGCGTTCTTTGAAATTATTCTTGAATAAAAACGGTGCTTAGGGGAATATTTATCGGTTTTGTGTGTGGGTTTTGTGTGTAGATGGGAGAAGGAGGAAGGAGTTTTACATACTGCCTTCGTGTTGTGAGTTTTGGTAATATCTACGGTGCTTGGGTGAGTCTGTAGAGTTTCGATGGAAAGTGGTGCATCTTTCAAATTAAATATTAAAATTTTAAAATTGTTGTCAATAATCTTAAAATTTTGATTTATGATAGTATCTGGTCAATCACGAATTACTAACGATCGCTAATGATTGCTAAAGAAAATTTATTTGTTTTGTCTCTGTTTCCATACTTGGGATTTCTCTGGTTTTTGACTAAATCGGGAAAAACACCACGTTTAGCTCTGATGGGGTTTTATGGTACTCTCGTGTTTGTGGGTGTGACGATTCCCGCGGCAATTTATGCAAAAGTTGCTTATAACGAATCCCTAGCAAATGTTGACTGGCTTCACGGTTCAGCGGAATTATTCTTAACACTTGCGAATATTTTAGTAGTTTTAGGATTTAGGGAAGCGGTGATTCAAGCCAAAGAATCTTCACCCGAATAGTTTCTCACATCTAAAAGGGATGGATTGTGGTTTGTGATGATTGGGTGAGATAGTTGAGATACCGAGAAATGCGATCGGGTTCTGTGTCAAGTAAACGACTAGCCCAAGAGTGTAAATTTAGTCGATCGCGCATTTCTCGAAATACGAGAACATCCCCATGATTATTCAGGGGAAAAATGTGAGCATCAAATCCCGCAGACTTAAGACGGCTAACAGTTTCTTCGCCATCTTGCACCCACAATTGAGGGCTAATGCGAAGGGGTTGACAGGAATATTCACCTACCACAATTCCCCCCACCGAAACGCTACCATCTTGTCCTCGATTGGAAAGTTCTTGCAAAATAGCTTTGAGAGAATTCTGTTTTTTGGTATCTTTTATTTGCTGGGGTGTCAAGTTAATAATCACAATTTGTAAAACTGCTACTGGTTTTGGTACTTGTACCCTGTTGAGTGGTTCGGTTTCCCAAGTTTTTGGCTCTTCTACTTCTAAGGGATTTGTTTCTTCTCCAGTCTCTACTGCTGTTAATGGTTTAGCACCGTCTACAATTATCTGAATTTCCTCTCCATCTTTCTCAATTTTTCCACTAATCAGTAACACAGCATTTTCTGTAATATGGGAGCCAATCTGTTCGTAAGTTTTGGGAAATACCACAGCTTTGACTTGACTTGTTAAATCTTCTAATTGCAAAATTGCCATTTTCTCACCTTTTTTAGTAACTACGGGTTTGATAGCACTAATCATGGCAATAACTGATACTTTTCCCTTATTTTCGGCTAGTTGTTGGATAGTAACCACATCGGGTTCTTGGTTTACTAAGAGCAAAATTTTCAGGGGATGTTCTGATACATAAAATCCGAGTAATTCTTTTTCATATCGCAACTTTTCTTGTGCATCGAAATCTTTGACTATTTTAGATTTTGGCGCAGACTCATACTTATTCGCAGACTTCCCAAAGTTCATCCCACCTAACAAATCAAATAGATTACCTTGACCGCTTTCTCGGTCTTTTTTCCGGTCTTGGGCCCATTTAATTACCCCTTCCATGTCGTTGATTAATTGCTGGCGGTTATTCTCAATTTTGTCAAAGGCCCCGCATTGAATTAATGCTTCTAAAGCGCGGCGGTTGACAGCATGAAGATTGACGCGATCGCACAAATCGGGTAAAGATTTAAAACCCCCCCCTTCCTGTCGCGCAGCTAAAATATTTTCAATTGCACCCTCACCCACATTTTTGACCGCCGAAATCCCAAACAAAATTTTATCTTTTGCAGGATGTTTCATCTTGATAGGTGTAAACGTCAGTTCAGAACTATTGATATCCGGCGGCTCTACTTCGATACCCAGTTTGAGACAATTAGCGATATATCTCTGTACTTTATCCTGGTCGCCACTGTTAGCAGTCAGCAGTGCAGCCATATATTCTACAGGAAAATTTGCCTTTAAATAAGCAGTTTGATAAGTGATGTAGGCATAGGCCATTGAGTGGGATTTATTAAAGCAATATTCCGCGAAATTCAGCATTTGGTCGAACAATTCTTCGGCAATTTTTTGAGGGACACCATTTTTAGTTGCCCCATCAATAAATGTTTCCTTTTGCTTCTGCATTTCCTCCGCTTTTTTCTTCCCCATGGCGCGACGCAGCAAGTCAGCTTGACCTAAAGAATAGCCCGCTAAATCTTGAGCCATCCGCATAATTTGCTCTTGGAAACAAAGGGTTCCGTAAGTCTCTTTTAAAATTGGTTCTAACAGTGGATGGTCGTATTTAACGACCTCTCTGCCGTGTTTGCGATCGATAAATTGTGGAATCAAACCAGCATCCAGGGGGCCGGGACGGTAAAGTGCAAGAATAGAAGAAATATCATCCAGACAAGAAGGTTTGATTTTTTTTACTACATCCAGCATCCCAGAAGATTCTAGCTGAAAAATACCTTCTAAATCTCCTTTTTCTAATAGTTGATAAGTCTTTGCTACATCACCTGGTAACTTGTTGTTCCTAGTAAATGTCTCTTGAGCTCTGCGTTCTATGTCAGAAGGTAAGCCTTCAGCATTGATAGTTATATCTTGAGTTTGCTTAACATAATCAACAGTTTTTTGGAGAGTCGTTAAATTTTTGAGTCCCAGAAAGTCCATTTTGAGTAACCCCAAAAATTCCAAGTCTTCCATAAAATATTGGGTGATTACAGCACCATTTTCATTTTTTTGCAGGGGCACAATTTCATCAAGGGGGATGGAAGAAATCACCACGCCGGCGGCATGAACACCATAGGTTTTGTTAGTTCCTTCAATGCGAATTGCCATGTCAATCCACTGACGCACTGGGACTTCGGTGCCAGTTTCGGCATTAGTACAAATAGTATTTTCGTAGTTGGTTTTAAATTCCTGTGCCGGTGTTGCATCGGAAATCATTACTTTGAGTTTTTCCGGTTTCCCCCGCGATACTGGAATCATTTTCGCCATCTCATCGGCTTTTTTGTAGGGAATACCTAAAACTCTGGCAACATCTTTCAAAACAGCTTTTGATGTCATCCTGTTGAAGGTAATAATTTGCGCTACGCGGTCTGTACCATATTTGTCTGTAACATATTTAATCATATCGTCCCGTCTTTCGATGCAGAAATCGCTATCAATATCTGGCATCGATTTGCGTTCGGGATTGAGAAATCTCTCGAATAGCAATCCGTGGTGTACCGGGTCTATGTTGGTAATATTGAGGACATAAGCAACTAAAGAACCTGCCGCAGAACCACGTCCTGGCCCGACGGGAATATTGTTGTCTCTAGCATATTTCATGTAGTCCCAAACCACTAAAAAATATTCAGAGAAACCCATCTGCTGAATCATTTTTAGCTCGTATTCTAGTCTTTGTTTGTAGACTGGGGGGATTTCATTTTTGGTGCGGGATTTGAGGCGTTCTAATAGTCCTAGCCAGGATATTTCTTCTACATAGGTATCGGCGGTATGTTCTGGGGGAATTGGGATTGTGGGAATCCGAGCTTCTCCTGTTAGATCGTATCTTGATACTTTGTTTGCTACTTCTAGGGTGTAGCGCATTCGCTTTTCTTCTTCAATTAGTTTATTGGTGTTAATACACAACAAAGCATCGTGAGCTTCTACGTCGTTGCAAGAAATATAGTGAGAATCATTTGTTGCGACTATTTTAATGTTTAGTTCGCGAGCAATTTTGACAATTTCTACATTCACAAGTCGGTCTTCTTGGGAACCGTGGTCTTGTATTTCTAAGTAGTAATCTTCGCCAAATACTTCTTGATACCATTTGGCGACTTCGCGGGCGACATCTAGCTTTCCTTGCATAATCATTTGGGGAACTTCTCCACCCAAACAAGCGCTGGTAACAATTAAGCCTTCGGAGTATTGTTTGAGTAGTTCTTTGTTGATGCAAGGGCGGGCAAAAATTCCTCTTTCTGGCATTCCCTTTAAATGGGAAATTGTAGTTAATTTAACTAAGTTTTTATAACCTTGGGTGTTTTTAGCTAAAACAACTTGATGGTATTTTCTTCTACCTCGAACTTTTACTTCGATGTCGCCGTTGACAACGTACATTTCGTTGCCAATAATGGGCTTAATATTTTTATTGCGACAAACTTTGATCAGTTCGATCGCCCCATACATGACTCCGTGATCCGTAAGGGCGATCGCGGGCATCCCCAATTCCACCGCCCGCTCTGCTAGCTGCTGTAGCTGAGATGCCCCGTCTAGCAGGCTGTAATCGCTGTGGATGTGCAAACCAACGAAAGACATAGGGATTTAAGATATGAGATCTGAGATTTTAGATTGTACACCATGGGGGTAGAGAAAGATAAAAGGATTTGGGACTCGATCGCGATTTAGGTGTTGCCGATCGGGGATACTGACACCGTAATACATCAGTTCGCCACACTCAGGCTTGTCAAAAATTATGAATTATTAAGTTGTAAGTTAAAATTAATCTAAATCATTTGAACTAAATATTCTGAATCGATGCAACTTTTATAAATTGCCTTCTTGCAAATAATACTCTAAGTCTTTAATGCGTTCTTGTGTCACTCTCAGTTTGCACAAAATGTAGATAGGGCCAGCCAAAGTACCACCTTCGACCCGCCCCCTTGCAAAATCACAAGATTTATCTCTAAACTCGATCCAAGAAAGCTGTGCTACCGTCAATCTCTCCTGTTGTTTGCTGTTGAGTTTTTGCTGAAGTTGCTGATATACTTGATTGAGTTTTCTGTCTGCTACCTGAAAATCTTGACCATAACACACAGTCATGTCGAATGTGGTTAGAGGAGTTTTACAGTTAGGCTCTTGGGCGAGTTGCAAGGGAGTATTACTGGCTTGGCTGGGGAGTAAAAATCCTGATGTCAACAACAGTGAAATCGTCGCCAATGTTGCCGGAATAGTGATATTTTTCAAAATATTTACCCCCCTTTTTTAATCTTGAATTTTCACGGAGGGTGCTTGAGCCGATCGCCAAATCCACCAAGCAGCCGCCCATAGAGTAAAATTGCCGATGAGAGTCATGGCGGCTTGCAGGGTAACAATCCATTCTAGGGCTGGAGAGTTATCAAAATAGTGCCATGTACAGGCACACATAGCGCTGACGAGGGCGGGTAACATGGCGGCGGAAAGGGCCCACCAAGCTCGGTTGTGAGTAACTTCGCCGTAGGTCCAAATTAACCAGATGGCGACAATCCACTCGACGACACTAGAAATGTGAATAATCCAGGTGGGAATTGACAAAGCGTGCATTGTTTGTATTCTGAAATAAGATGCAAGATGTATTGATTAGATATTGTAATAGTTAGATTCCCCATCGTAAACTAAGAAAAAAGTAAAAATGCGAGCAATTTTGTGCGGCTATTACGGTAAAGGCAACGGTGGCGACGAGGCGCTATTAGCCTCGCTACTGCAAATGTTACCAGATGATGTGACACCGATCGTCCTTTCTGGCAATCCTGTCGAGACTAAACAGCGTTACGGTGTAGCTGCGCGCGATCGCATGAATGCCTTTCAAGTCCTCGAAGCACTCCGCACCTCCGATGCCCTAATTTGGGGTGGCGGCAGTTTAATCCAAGACACTACTAGCATCATCAGCCCATTTTATTATGGCGGTTTGATGGGATTAGCACAACAAATGGGATTAAAAACTGTGGCTTGGGCCCAGGGAATTGGGCCTTTGAATCGAGAAATTACCCGTAAGTTATCTCAGCGGTGTTTTGCTGGATGTACTGCGGTTAGCGTGCGGGATAAAGGCTCTGCTACCCTGCTAGCAGATTGGGAAATTCCTTTTACTTTAGCGCCCGATCCGGTGTGGGCTTTGGAAAATTCACCAGTGTCGGGTTTGTGGGATTTACCAGCGCCGAGAGTTGCAGTTTGTTTGCGATCGCATCCTAGCCTAACTCCCGCTCGGTTATCTATCTTAACTCAAGCTTTAGTAGACTTTCAAAAAGCCACCCGCACGTTAATTTTATTGCTACCATTTCAAGCTTCCCAAGACTTAGAAATTGCCAAACATTTGCATGAAGCATTACCGAAAAGGAGTCGGATTCTGAGTTTAGACGATCCAAGGAAATTGAAAGGACTATTTCGGGGAGTCGAAATGGCGATCGGGATGCGCTACCATAGTTTAATTATGGCCGCTTCAGAAGAATGTCGCTGTTTTGCCCTCAGCTACGATCCGAAAGTTAGTCAGTTGATGGACGAGTTAGAAATGCCGGGATATTTATTATCAGATTTGCCAGACGATCCTTATTTAATCAGTAAAACATGGATCGAACACTATGCTAACGGCGACGCCTTATCGCCAGACAGGATAAAATTTATAGTAGGGCGATCGCTCTTTCATCAAGAAGTATTGAAAACCGCACTCCAGCAATCTCCATAAGAGGTAAAATACCATGACAGTCAGTACAGCCGACTTGAAAATTACCTGGGAAAAATTGCCCGCCGATTTTATTTTAGACGAGGAACCAGTGGAAAACATCGACCAGCCTTTGCTAGCTGCTGCCTTGCGAGAAATCTTAGAAATTGCAGGGCTAATAGTAGCAGGAATATTAATTGCTCCAAATATGGGTATTTGTGCGACAGTAGACAGCAAGCTAGTTATCAAAGCTCCAGATTGGTTTTATGCCCGCAACGTACAAGCGCTTCCCAGTCAAGAAATTCGCCGCAGTTACACTCCCAACTTAGAAGGGGACATTCCGGCGATCGTGATGGAGTTCTTGTCAGCTAGTCCCAACGATGAATATTCAATCAAGCCAAGTTATCCCCCCGGTAAATGGTTTTTTTACGAACAAGTATTGCGAGTTCCAATCTATGTAATCTTTGAACCCGCCGCCGGAGTGCTAGAAGTCTACCAGTTGGATTCAGGAGGAAGGTATCAACCACAGCAACCCGATTTAAATGGTCGTTATTGGGTTGCAGGAGTTGGGCTATTTCTGGGTGTTTGGCAGGGAACAAAAGCGGAAAGAAGCGGATATTGGTTGCGCTGGTGGGATGAAAGCGGACAGATGTTATTGTGGGGAGCAGAAATGGTAGAAAGAGAAAGGCAGCAAAGGGCGATCGCTCAACAGCAAGCGGAACAAGAACGAGAACGATCGGAAAGACTAGCTGCACAATTAAGAGCAGCAGGCATTGAACCAGAAGCTTGATACAATAATTAGAAATGAAAAATCGTAATCATGCAATTTTTCATTTCTAATTTGGCGATCGCTAATTTGTGAAAAAAATTAGACCAGTTAGCAAAAATCAATAATTATCAGCGTTAATGCGGTTAAAAATAACATTAAGGAGACATCAAAATTGGCAAGAGTTAGAGTTCGGGAACACGTCAATCCCCTATCCATTCGATATCAAGCATCCGTAAATCCCCCGGATTGGACAAAAATTTATGCTGACTTAAATTTGCCGCTGCATTTAGATATCGGTTGCGGTAGGGGAAGGTTTTTGTGGCACATGGCGCAAATCCAAACAGACTGGAATTTTCTCGGATTAGAAATTCGGGAACCTCTGGTAGAAGAGGCGAATGTTTGGCGGGATGAAAAAGGCTTGACAAATCTCCACTATTTATTTGGCAATGCCAATAGTTCTCTGAAGCCCATTTTAGAAACTTTGCCGGCAGGTATTTTGCAGCGAGTTAGCATTCAATTTCCCGATCCTTGGTTCAAAAACAAACACCATAAGCGGCGGGTGGTACAACCGGAGTTAGTCAATGATTTGGCAACTTATCTGGCAATTGGTGGCGAAGTTTTTATGCAATCTGATATTGAAGAAGTAGAAAGGGAAATGTGCGATCGCTTTTCATCTCACCCTAGTTTTCAGCGTCAAAACAATGGCGAATGGTTAGCAGAAAATCCCCTACCTGTGGCGACGGAAAGAGAAATTGGTAGACTCCAACGCGGCGAACCTGTTTATCGAGCATTATATCATAAATCTGGATCGAGAGCTTAAATTAATTAATCCCCATCTGCTGGGACTAAAGTTTGGTGCATCTGTGTTTTGCAAATATAGTCGTAGGGGCTCTCGCATGACCGCTGTAAATCTCTGGTTATCACTAATAAATTGTCTGCGGTCATGCTTCGCCTATGCAAAATCGGGATGCTCCCCGAAAGTTTGATTTGCTTAGGGATTTCAATCGCCGAATCCAGCCTATTTCAAGCCTGAATTGGGATAGTTTCGCGGTTTATTGGTTTCAGCTTCTTTGTCGATCGCACTTCGGTAAGTATCCACCACATGATTCGGCATCACATCACCATTTTGCGCCAAAAAAGACCATTCTTCACCAACATGGACATATTCAGTTTTAAAGAAGACAGTAAAAGGTACAAGGGTAATAGCATCTGCTAAATTCACCACTCGATAGCTGTTGGGTACAACTCGATTGTGCTCTCTGGCAAAAACTCGATCGCCTACCCTGGGGCTAGCATAAGTGTACAACTGGACTTGCTTTTGCAATCGAGGGATATTCACCGCAATGTCGATCGCAGCTAGAGTCGCGATCGCAGCACCCAAACTGTGTCCCGATATGTAGCAAGGAACCGACGGATTTAGCTTTTTGGCAGCCTCAAGGGTTTGAACAGAAATATTACTGTAGATTGTAGAAAAACCAGGGTGAATAGCACCATACAACGGACTGGCAACTTTGCGATCGTTTGTAGCATAAACGGCATTGATATTAAGTATCCATTCAATGGTTCTTTGAGTACCACGAAACACAATAATATTGTGTTTTTTTGAACTCAGAAAAAAACCAAAATAAACCGGAATTTTCTTTTTGATCTTAACTACTTCTTTAGCAGTATTTTTAATTGCCTTCTGAGCATTATCGACATTGTCGCCGATGGGATCTGTATCGCTATTTGAGGATGTTGGTGACTGAGGAATATCTACCTCTACTTGTTCTGAAATACTCGCTTCTACTCCTTTGAGCGCAGAAACTTGAGTATAGTCTTTGAATTGAGCCGTGTAAGCTGGCAGCGATTTGATATCGCCATTATAGCTAGGATCTATCTTGCCTTTGAGGTACTGTTGCGTGGCTAATTTACTGCACTGAATCAGCAGTTTAGAAATATCACGATTGTAGGGAATAGGTGGGGGAGATAACTTAACAGATGCCTGAATTTGTCGCGCTTCATTAATTTTTTTAGCATCAGCTTCTAAGGTTTGTTGGAAAAATTTATCGGCATCTCTGTCGTTGAGTAAGGCTAAAACTTGTTTCTGGCGATCGCTTTCTGCTAGACGGCGCAAATATTCAGGTATTGCCGTCGCAGCCGACGCGGCGGCTAATCCTCCCAGTAACAATTTTCTGCGGGTAAATTTTAAATTAATATACTTTACCATAACTCAAATAATTTTAGATTTGATATTAGACAATTGACTCTTTTGACAACCACTGGCATAATAAAGGTGCGTTGCTTGTCCCAATCTCCAAGTCAGAGCAAACAGCGATGATGCCACCGCAAAACCCCCAACAAAAGGCACAAACAAACCCGCAACATACATTGAGATCCAAGCCATAAACGCAATCCAAAAAGAACCCACACCACCAAAAAAATTGCCTCCGATCGCCAAAGCATCTTGACCCTTGGGATAGCCCCATTTACCCCCAATATCCCGCATCATCTTTAACAGCAACACACTAGCAGCCAGCAATGTAAAAGTCAAAGTTCCTGGGAGGGGATTCAGTCCCAAAATTGCCGCTCCTATGGCGTAGTCTATAATCAATTCACGGACTTCTTTGTTTAGTTCAACAAGATGAGGTGTCCGCGCCATCCCTTCTATATCCGCTGTTCTTTTGGGCAATTTGTCACTCCTCTAATTTTCTTCCTTCTGGTATAACTTAAATCCAAGAGGGAAGCCACATCCTAATTTTCCATTCAAGTTCCGACAAAGGGAGTCCCAAATAAATAGGCATCCAGAAAGCAAAACCACCCAAAACCATAAAAATAATTGTCACCGCCATCCCTCGGAGACGATTTTGATGACTATTAATCCACCTGTCAACCCACCAAGCAAGTGCCAGCGTTGCAAATACAGAACAACCCATATAATGATATAAAAATACACAACGAGTCACCTTTACCCAAGGCAGCAAATTAGCAGCCCAGTTAACTATTAAGTATAACATTAACCACATTTCAGTAGTGGGCGGAAACACAAATAGCTGCTGCTGTTCCAGGAGAGTAACAGAATCCTCGTTACGGGTTTGTCGCCAAACCCAAAAGCGGTTAACCAAAATTACTGCTACTAATATTAAACCTAAAGTTGACAGCCACCAAAGCATCGGATTCCCCATCGCGTGAACGTCAAAGATTACCTTAGTCGCACCAGTTGGCAGAGGTGGCAAAACAGGGTCTGGTTGTGAATTATTCGTAGCAGTTTTGTAGAAGTAAACTATCGGGCGCAGCATCAGAGGCCAACCGTACCACGCGGAACAGTAAGGATGAACGCTGGGGCCACTCTTAATCCGCTGGTGATAAGTCAAAATCTCTGTTTGCATCTGCCAGAAATCGGGAGTTGGATTAAAGTGTAGGTGAGGAATCCAAGAGATGCTGTAAACTACAATAGGAATAATAGCTAAACTTAGCCCTACTTCTAAAACATTGAGTTTCGTCAATTTTTGGACTGGACTTACCGCCGGAAGCATTTTTGATAATTCCTGGTTTTCGAGTTCTGGTGCTTCTTGATTTTGTTGAGTAAGATCCACGATCCAAGCGCAGATTAAAATTAAATAAGTTCCAAAAAGAAACCATAAGCCGTTCCATTTAATAGCAGCGGAAGCACCGAAACTAGCGCCGGATAGCCCTAGCAAAATCCAGCGGTTTTTGCCTTCTGTTTCCACTGATTTTAAAATAAATATTTGACCTAATATTCCCAATAAAACTAGATAAATGTTATTCAGTGCGTAGCGAGATTCGACTAAAAATAGACCATCGCAGGCGGCAAATAAAGCAGCAATAAAAGCATAACTACGACGTTTAACGAGCTGATAGGCTAGCGCTCCCACAACTAGGGGAATAAAGGAGCCTGTGAGAGCGTTGAGCCAGCGGTAATCCCAAGGAGAAAGTAGGGAACCAGCCATACTGTTTACGGCGGTTTTTCCGAAGGGAAGGTGAGTGCCGAGCCAGATGCCAACGGCAATTATGTACTGGCTCAGAGGCGGATGAGCATTGAAAAAAGGCGTTTTGGTGAGATAATCGTTGGCAAATTTAGCGTAATAAACCTCGTCAAATACGAAAGTGTTAAATCGCTCTAGTTCCCAAAAACGGAGAGTTAAGGACATGAGGAACACAGCGAGCATTCCCAGGGTAAAAACAAAATTCGATTGGTTGAATAGTTTTTTGTTCGCTTTCATAAAAGGCATTAAAAAGATAGTAGATAGTAGATTTGAGAGTGAGCGAAGCCGAACCATCAGGACACGGCGTCGTGTGCATTGGTGTCAACTTAAGCTTTTAGTCCGCCAGTCCTCCCACTTACCCGGCAGTCCTAAGAGTGAATCAATTCCCTGTCTAATAGTCAAAGTCCTCTTCAAGAGGACTGAAGAACTCATTAGTCCTCTTCGAGAGGACTTTCGCTTTGAGGCAGGGGTTTAAACCCCTGCCGGACTATTGGTTGTACGTTAAGTTGACACCAATTGGGATTGCCGTGTCCTCCGTTGCCGTTTTGTGGATGATTATATCCGTTGGTGTTTCGTCAATGGTTATATCCATTGACGTTTTGTCGGTGGTTATATCCGAATCGCACTCGCAAGGAGAATTTCATCATCCAATTCGGTTGATTTTACCTGTTAGAGCGTATCCGAGGTTTATGAAGTGCAGGAACACGGCACGGTGCGGTGTCCTTACGAGATCGACTATGATACCGGTTAACAAGGTCTTGTTTGAGCGGGTATTTATGAATCTCAGGCTGTGGGTTTGGGGGATAGCTGTAGGTGTGGCTATCCTGCTAGGAGTCCCGGCGGTGGCCGCACCAAGTGCTATAAAAATTAGTCAAGGGGGTTCGCAGCAGTCCGGGGGAAACGCTGCGGCTGCTGCTGAAAGAGCGTTTAAAGAAGGGGATCAACTGTACCAGCAGGGGACGGCGGAATCTTTAAGAAAAGCGATCGCCAAGTTTGAAGAAGCATTAAAGCTGTATCGAGAAGCGGGCGATCGCTCTGGGGAAGCTACCACCCTCAGCGGCATCGGCAATGTCTACTCAGATTTGGGAGAACAACAGAAAGCGCTAGAGTATCTCAGTCAGTCCCTGACCCTGATACGGGCAGTGGGCGATCGCGATGGGGAAGCTACCACCCTTTACAACATTGCTAATGCCAAACGCGATCTCGGCAACCTCACCGAAGCCCTCACGAACATTGAATCCTCCCTCAAAATCATCGAAAGCCTCCGCACAAAAGTTGCTAGCCCCGAACTTCGCACCTCATACTTTGCCACCGTACAAAACTATTACCAGTTCTACATTGACCTGTTAATGCAACTGCACAAAACGCAACCCAAATTTGGTTATGATACCAAAGCCTTTGAAGCCAGCGAACGTTCCCGCGCTCGCAGCCTCCTCGAACTTTTGCAAGAAGCAAACGCCGATATTCGCCAAGGTGTCGCCCCAGATTTACTGCAAAAAGAACGCAATTTACAACAGCAACTCGATGCCCAGGAAAAACGGCGAATCGAAGTTCTCAATCGCCCTAATCACACTCCCGCCCAAGAAGCAGAATTAGAACAACAGCGACAAACTTTACTAGCACAATATCAGGACATTCAAACTCAAATCCGCACCACCAGCCCCCGGTACGCCGCCCTCACCCAACCCCAACCCCTAACTCTGCCACAAATTCAACAACAAATCCTCGATGAGAATACAATTTTACTTCAGTATTCTCTAGGGAAAGACCGCAGCTATCTCTGGGCTGTGACTAAAACCAACATCACCAGTTATGAATTGCCCACAACTGCCGACATCGAGACAATTGCCAGAAAATTCCGCGATGCTGTCACCGCTCCAAGTTCCCGAAACAGTCCTGATCGAGTCGCCCAAGCCAACGATGCTATCAGTCAAATTATTTTACAGCCCGTAGCTGCCCAACTCGGTCAAAAGCGCCTGCTGATTGTTGGCGATCGTGTTTTGAATTATCTTCCCTTTGCCGCCCTTTCGCTCCCGGTCAAATCCGGTAAAAATGGAAATCCACTTGCGACTCACGGTTTAGTCAATAGCACTCACCCAGAACTGTCAGGAGTCATCTTGTCGCTAGTAGATGAAAAGGGCAATCCCTTAAATGGGTTTTTGCGACTTACTGATATTTTTAATCTCAAATTAGCAGCAAATTTAGTAGTTTTAAGTGCGTGTCAAACCGGATTGGGGCAGAACATTCAAGGGGAGGGCATGGTGGGATTGACGCGGGGATTTATGTATGCAGGTGCTCAGCGAGTGGTGGTGAGTTTGTGGAGTGTGGACGATGAAGGGACGGCGACTTTAATGTCGAGTTTCTATCAGGGAATGCTGCAAAAAGGGTTAACGCCAGCGGCGGCATTGAGGGCGGCGCAATTGGAACTGTGGAAGCAGGAAAAGTGGCATTCTCCCTATTATTGGGTGGCGTTTACGCTTCAGGGGGAATGGCGGTAAATTTTATGGAAAATCAGTATTAATTCCAATTCCGGGCGACTGTAAGTCGCGACTACACAAACAAAGTCCGCCTGCGCGGACTGAAGAATAAACAGGATATTAAGGCCTGATTTGCCATAATTTATCTTTAAATCTTCAGTCCGCGAAGGCGGACTTTGTTTGTGTAGCGCCAGACTTAAGTCTGGCGAAAATCAAAATTTAACGCACTGCACCCTCAACAGAAGGTGATTCGATTGTCTTCATGAAGTAAAGCTTCAGTAATTGCCAGCCATTGGACAAATACAGAGGCAATTTTTGGAACAATTGCAAGAATTTGGGAGTATTTGACTCAACAATTGCGGTCAATTTTTGATTGTTCTTGAGACAAACATCCAGACGGTCATAAAATTCTGGATTGTTCACATCTAGCATGACTGGGAATACTCGACCGGCGGTTTCGTTGGTCTTTTTGATGACTTCGATGTCGTATTCGCGAGCATCTAGTCCGAGCGATCGATAAAAACCGGCTCTCTGGATATCATTGAGATACATGGTGGCGAATACCGACAGCAAGAAGAAGCGGCACCAAAGTTTTGCCTTCCAATCGTTCAACATCTGAGGCTGAGCTCTCATCACCGCATCGAAGAAATCTCCGTGGCGGTTTTCATCCTGACACCAATTTTCAAAGAATCGGAAAATCGGATAAATAAAGAAAGTGTAGCTGCGGCTCTTAGTCAAAAAGCCCAAATCTAGGGACAAATTAAAATCCGACAAAGCTTTGTTGAGGAATCCGGCGTGCCGCGCTTCATCCCGTGACATGAGGGAGAAACCCTCGGCTAGGACAGGATTTTTGTCCTTGAGCTTGCGTGCCAATTCTTTGTATAGCAAGAACCCAGAAAACTCAGCCGTGCATGAACGTTCCAGAAATTCAATGAATAACTGGCGCTTTTCGCCGTCTATGTGATCCCAAGATTGAGCGAACTCTTCATCCCGCACGAAGTGATTTTTGTTGTAGTCAACGCGGAACTCTTGCATGATTGCTTCTAGTTCGGCTTCGTTGATCGAGATGTCCATTTTTGCCATCTCGTCAAAATCTGTTGTGTAAAATCTCGGTGTGAGAATAGTTTCTTTGGCTGGGGTTTTCACTCCCGGCCGCATTTCTTCAAAAGTTGGTTTTTTGAGGGAATCTACCATATTTTTATTGGATTTCTGCTTATAACTACTGGCTGGTTTCAGTTTTCAGGTATTGCGATCGCCCGCGGGAGCCTCTGTTTTTTTCCACTGAACTACGGTCTGGTAGTCGGGGTGGAATCAAGGGAGGCAAACCTGCTGTAATTTCCACGTCCTCCAGTGTACCAATCTCTTGACCCAGGGAATATGTTGCTGGCATTAAGAATTGCTACGCAGAATCCCCAGCGACATACTACAAATAGACTACTTGTAACGCAACCTGCTGCACTCGTGATGCAGGCGATCGATCGCACAACGACTCCCAACCCCATTGGTTCTATTGAATGCAATCAGAACTGGCAACAGAGCCGATCGCCCTTTGTCACAAAATCTCTCGGAGGACTGATGAATTTCTTGATGAATCCCCATCGAGTTCAACTTTCACTGTTTTATTCTCAGTCAGTCGGACTGGGAATCGGTGAGTCGGTTCGGCCACACGCCGCGAGAATTTGCACTTTGACGCAGAAAAAACTAGCGCCCCACCAGTAAAACTTGTGCGATCGCCAGTGGTGGCTAAGGTAGTAAAACTTGTTTTCAAAGAGTAGGTTGCGGCGATCGCACAGGATGCGTAAATTTCCAAAATCTGCTAGAGTGAAAGGCTGCACGCAAAAAACAGTAATCTGGAGGGCAATATGTCACGGAAATGTCAGCTAACGGGGAAGAAAGCGAATAATGGTTTTGCAGTTTCTCACTCACACCACCGCACTCACAAGTTGCAAGAAGCAAATTTACAGTGGAAGCGGATTTGGTGGCCACAGGAGAAACGCTGGGTGAAACTGCACCTTTCCACAAAGGCCATTAAAACCTTGCAACACAAGGGTTTGGAAATTATGGCGAAGGAAGCTGGAATTAACCTATACAAAATGTAAGAAATTTCGATACCAAGAAAGGACTAAAGTCCTTACTACAAACCTCTTTTTTAGGTTCGTAGTAAGGACTTTAGTGCTTAATACTGATTTCTACCTTTTAATAAATAAGTATTCATCAGACCTTTGCCTTTAACTTCGATTGCAGGACGACTTTCAAATATATACTTGGCCTGCAATTTATGATAGGTTGTGGATGTCACCTGAATGCACCCCGGCAAGCCGTGGGATTCCATGCGGGAAGCGGTATTAACAGTGTCTCCCCACAAATCATAGATAAATTTTTTAATCCCAATCACTCCCGCCACCACCGGACCTGTATTGATGCCGATTCTGATGCTAAAAATTTGATTATGCAGCTTACTAAATTCGGTAATTGCCTGTTGCATATCAATGGCCATTTGGGCGATTTTTTCTGCATGATCTAAGCAAGGAATTGGCAGTCCTCCTACTACCATGTAAGCATCACCAATGGTCTTAATTTTTTCCAAACCGTGTCTTTCTGCTAGGTGGTCAAATGTTGAAAAAATTTCATTTAACAAGGCAACTAATTCTGTTGGAGAAACAGTCGCACTGAGTTGAGTAAAACCTACGATGTCGGCAAATAAAACAGTAACATCAGCAAAAGTATCGGCGATGGTACTGTCTCCTTGCTTTAAACGATCGGCTATTTGTTGTGGCAAAATGTTCAATAACAACCGTTCTGATTGTTCCTGCTGCACTCGCAGTGCACTTAAAGTATCATTTAGCGCATTAGTCCGTTCTTGCACTCTAAATTCTAACTCTTCATTCAGCTTGTAAAGCTCCATTTCTGCCCGCCTGCGGTCTGTGATATCCGTACCGATTGCCAGCATTCCTGCGAACTTTCCGGCCTCGTCAAACAGCGGTTTATTTGCCCAGGATACCCAAACGCGATCGCCACTGCGCCGGATACTTTCATTTTCATTGCGCGTGTACTTTTCGGGATTTTGTAAAATATCTCTTAACTTTACTGTCAAGTCGTTTCCTATGGTATCTGTAGGGGGGATAATTGTTCCTACTGCATTTTTACCTAGTATTTCTTCTTCTTCATAACCAAAAAAATTCTGGGCAAATTCGTTGAAAAAGGTAATATTTCCTACCCGGTCTAATTTTAAAATAATGCTATTAGCATTTTCCACTAATTCCCGATACTTAATTTCGCTTTGCCGCAGTGCCTTCTCCGCTGAAGCGCGTTCAGCTACAGTTGCAGCCAACAGCAGAGAGGTAATCACAATTACGCTCATAAAAGCCTGCAAAAATAAGATTGCTTGATTGATACTTTGTGCTTTAGTAATAAAAGGACCAGCCCCCTGAGACCCCCCCCAAATGGCGATGCTGGATACGAGGAAAGATGATATGACAGCGCCACGTTGACCGAATTGAATGGTTGCCCAAATTACTAAGGGAAATGGCAAGTATTCCAGGGGATACCCTGAAAAAGTAGGGGTTGCTTTGGAACTATATACTACCCAACTGACTGCGATTAATGACATCAGGCCTATTCCTGCCCAGATTCGATTTATGCTGCTGATTTGGCGATCGGCTATTGCTGGTTTTTGGTATAAAATCAACAACAGGGGAGCAAAAATCAAAACTCCTAACGTATCTCCCAGATACCAATTCCACCTAATTTCCCAATATTGGTTCCAGTCAACTAGACCAGTTAAACATAAGCGCAGTGTGCCCAGAGTGCAGTTGATTTGAGTAGCAACTACGGCACCACAAAAAATTAAATTCACAACATCTATCAGTCGATCCAGTGACTGTCTAAATTTTAATTTATTCAGTAAAATAAAGGCACACAAAGATTGCAAACAAGCACAAAAAGCAGAGACTAATGACAAGATTAAGGAGACCTTCATGTCGATTTTTTCAAAAAAGAAAACCCCTAATGCTACTCCTGGCCAAAAGCGCCACCCAAACAATAAAAGTGCAGCTTGGGCAATTCCTGCGGGGGGCCACACGCAGGTAGCTAATTTATTGATGCCGGGAATGGAAACTGCCAGTTTTGCTCCTAAAATATAAACTAGGGCAATGGCAGCTACTTTGCCTAAATATTGCCAATTTATAGATTGAATAAATCGACTCAACTGATTTAAGTTCAGGTTCATATCGAGATTTAATTTTGAGTAGGTTGATATTTTTTGAAATCATAATAAGATCAAAAAATATCCTTTGTAGTGAGGACTTTAGTCCTATCCATGCTAACAGGAAATAACTGAAGTCCTTACTACTAACCTTAGCCCCGATGAAAATATCGTTTGTAGTGAGGACTATAGTCCTGTCCATCCTAACACGAACGGACTGAAGTCTTGACTACGAACCTTAGCCCTGATGAAAATATCGTTTGTAGTGAGGACTTTATTGCTTTAATTTTTCACAGTAAAGGAAAGGAATGAAGTCCTTACTACAAACCTTAAATTCCCGGAAAATATCTCATTGGATAGCTTGCTGAATCCATTGTTTTAAGGTAGATTTTACTTCTTCAATGAGAATTTCTTGGGATTTGTGAGTCGCTCTTTCAACTACTTCAACTTTACCAGATTTCAGGGAACGACCGGGAACAATTCGATAGGGAATGCCGATTAAATCCGCATCTTTGAATTTAACTCCTGCACGTTCATCGCGGTCATCTAACAGAGTTTCAATGCCAGATTGATTGAGTTCTGCGTATAGTTTTTCGGCGACTTCCATTTGTTGAGGGTCGGAAATATTGGGGATGCTGATGATAACGTGATAGGGGGCGATCGCCACTGGCCAAATTATCCCGTCTTTGTCGTAGGATTGTTCTACGGCTGATTGAGCTAACCGCGACACACCAACGCCATAACAACCCATAACTAAGGGCATTTCTTCGCCTTGTTCGTTGGTGTAGGTAGCGCCCATTGCTTGAGAATATTTTGTCCCTAATTGAAAGATGTGCCCGACTTCGATGCCTCTGGCTGTTTGCAGTGTTTGTTCGGGATTGTGCACAGCCCGATCGCCTTTTTTGGCCTTCCTGACATCTACTGCTAAACTTGGTAGGGGAAATTCTTGGCCCCAATTTGCTCCCACAACGTGGTATCCTGATTCGTTCGAGCCAGTGACAAAGTTTGTCAAGTCAATTGCGGTGCGATCGACTAAACGCAAAAACTTGGGAGATACCCCCCCTTGCCCCCCCTTGGTAAGGGGGGGATTTGAGTCTGGTTGCCCCCCCTTGGTAAGGGGGGGATTTGAGTCTGGTTGCCCCCCCTTGGTAAGAGGGGGATTTGAGTCTGGTTGCCCCCCCTTGGTAAGAGGGGGATTTGAGTCTGGTTGCCCCCCCTTACCAAGGGGGGGTTGGGGGGGGTTCGAGGCAATGTAATCATCAGCAACATCGGGAGCCATATAACCCAGAGGCAAAGATTTAGCGGCCCATTTTTGCTGAGCTTCCGCATCTGGAACCGTCAAAAATAGGATAGTTTTTGCTTGATAATTTCCCGCTAATTTGGTTAATTCATTCAGCAATTTTACCTGATTGACATCTTGGTCGCCACGAAGGCTGACCAGTACCAATACAGTCGTACCGCTGTCATAAACTGCCTCATAAAGTACATTTTTGACAACTTGAGTAGGAGAACACTTGAGAAACTTACAGAGTTTTTCAATGGTTTCAGTTCCCGGTGTTTCCCGCTTTTCACAAGTTGTAAAAGGGGAATTTTTGGCATCAGCAGGTATGGAAACAGCCTTTTCTAAATTAGCAGCATACTGACCATCTTCGGTGTAGAGAACTTCATCTTCCCCAGCTTCCGCCAACACCATAAATTCTTGGGAACCAGAGCCGCCAATGGCTCCAGAATCAGCATCTACTGCTCGGAATTGCAAGCCCGATCGCCTCAGCATATTGCTGTAAGCTTGAGCCATATCCTGATAAGTTTTTTTCAGGCTTTCTTCGCTAGTGTGGAAAGAATAGCCATCCTTCATAATAAATTCACGACCGCGCATCAAGCCAAAACGGGGGCGAATTTCATCACGAAATTTAGTTTGAATTTGATACAGATGTGTAGGCAATTGCCGATAAGAACGAATCATATCCTTAGCAACTGTAGTAATTACTTCTTCGTGAGTTGGACCCAATCCCAATTCTGTATCCCGACGGTCTGTGAGAGCAAACATGATACCTTCAGCTTGAGTGTAGGTATCCCAGCGCCCCGATTCCCGCCACAAATCGGCCGGTTGGAGTTGTGGTAAGAGGCATTCTTGAGCGCCTGTGGCGTCCATTTCTTCCCGCACAATTTGGGAGACTTTTTTGAGCACACGCCACATCAAAGGCAGATAAGCGTAAATCCCGCTACCGATGCGGCGGATGTATCCCGCACGGAGTAATAGTTTGTGGCTGGGAATTTCAGCTTCGGCTGGGTCTTCCCGCAGGGTGACAAAAAGCATTTGAGAGAGTCGCATCGGTGATTTCCTTTAATGACTGAATGATTTTAATCTCACATTAACTCCTGATATTATCAGAGGTAAGGCAGATTTGATGAGACCTTTCCCATAATTATTGTGGAACAAAGGAAGAACTCAATCCTGAAAGTATTAAACGGGATTTACAATTGTTGTTTAGCGAACCCGGAATGGGGATGCAGAATTTGGGCGATCGCCTCCAGCAGTTCGATCGCTCGACTCTGGTAGCCTTGCTGTCACAGCGGGAGGATATTTCGGAAGAAGAAGCTAACAAAATTGCCGACCAAATTGAAACCGTTCGCAACCAATTTGTCGAACAAGTTCAAATGGTTCAGGACAAGTTTCAGTCAGCACTAGACGGTATTTTCGGAAAAATTCGGGATTATCTCAATTCTCTGGATCGCCCGGAACTTAATTATGAAGGTATCAAGCGCGATTTCCGCAAAGTATTTGACGATCCGCAGGCAGGATTTGAGGCGATTAAGGAACGTGTAAGTCAGTTCGATCGGGAAAATTTAGTTGCTGTAATTAGCTCTCGTCCGGATATTTCGGAAGCTAATGCTAACAAAATTATCGACCAGATTGAAGGAGCACGGGACACGGTTCTGTCGCGCTCAGAACGGCTGCAAGAGTCAGCGAAAAAACGGATCAAACAACTTAAGGAGAAGGCTAAACACCAAGCAGAAGAAGCGCGGGAAGCTGCTGCAAGTGCTGCTTGGTGGTTGTTCGGTACGGCTCTCACTTCTGTAGCTGTTTCGGCTTTAGCAGGTGCGATCGCAGTGGGCGGCATTTCAGGTTTGCTTAGCTAAAGTTTAAAAGAGTTTGATCTACAATATTCTGTAGGGGCGGGTTTCACCAACAATACATGGCTATAACTAAAGATTAAAACAAACCCGCCCCCACCAAGCGGTAAATCATCATGTAAATTCTTTGAATTAGTTGTGTGGGGGCTGGTTGATTGAAAGTGGGAATTAGATATTTTTCGTAAAACCCGCCCCTAATATCCGCGTTAATCTGCGGTTAAAAACCCCAGAATCTACTTAGTAGCGTAACCAGTATTTACCAAAAACTCGCGCAACTTGCCAAAAAACTCAGTGCGATCGCGCCCTTGATACACTCTTTCCAATAACAGCCAACTTTCCACCTGCTGTCCCAGTACATACTGGTTCGCCATATAAGCAGCGAAAACCCCTTTAGCCTCCTTATTTTCACTTAAACGCTTGTTAGATTCCAACCAAAGTTCACAGGAGTTGGTATAGACTTCCACCGGATACTGCTTAGTTACATCCTGCATTTTACCTTGACGGTATTGCCAAATTTGCAGTGGTAGCCGCGAATCAGCATAACTTGTAAAAGCCTCGGCAAATCGCCCATCTAGACTTTTGAACTCTGGGATATCATTTTTGCCAAAATCGACAATTTCATAGCTCACATTGCCCCAGAAATGCTTGATATGAGTGTATTTTTTGGTCGCCGAGTCGTAGGGATAAATAAACGAATAATTGCAGCAGTTAGAGCCGCTCTTGGTGGAGACCAACTCTGCCAACACTTCCGGTTCCTTGTCTCCATCAAAATCCCTGACTCGCAGAGATAAAAACCGCCCTTCTGAAACTTCTTCGCTGGGTTTTTTGTCCGGGTTGTCTACTAGAGAACGGGTCGGAATTAGCACAGGTTCGTCTAATAAAGTTTGACCATCACGGATAATTTTAATTCGCATATTTTTAGCGTTTTCCGCTTCTTTCACAAAGGAAAATTCCGCCCTAACTTTATCAAATTCCGAGATTTCTGTGGTTCTAGGTGGCCCAAGATTAGGCGGAACTTGGGCGACATATTGGGAGGGAACTAAGGCTGTTTGTCCTGGTTTCGCAATTGCTTGACACAGGAAAGTTGCTACTTCGGCGCGAGTCGCGTTGCGAGTTGGTTCTAGTTGTTTGACAGCGGGATAATTGACCACCAGTTGTTTTTCGGCGGCGGCGGCGATCGCATTTCTTACCGATTCTGGAATTTCCCGCACATCCTCAAAAGTTGCATCCAAAATTTCAGCCGCTGGTCCAGTGGGTGTATATTTCAATCCGCTGGTTAAAGCCACTAAAACTTGCCACCTAGAAATATTCAAAGTTGGGTTAAAAATACTGCCACTGTAACCAGACATAAAGCCTGTTTGATAAACTTCTCGAATAGCTTGAAAACCCCAATAATTCGTAGGAATATCTACAAAAGTAATGGAATTACGGACTGTTTTTGCATCACGAAAAGCCTTGCGAAGCATCGCCGCAAATTCAGCGCGACTGACAGGGCGATTTGGTCGAAAAGTGCCGTCTTCGTAGTAGCCGGTAATTATTTGTTTATCCGCTAAATCTTCGATACAAGCTTGAGCCCAATGGTCTTTCACATCCTTGAATTTAGCTTGAGCAAATGCCGGACTTAGATTTGTGCCCGGAAGCAGCAAATTTCCCAGGATTATCCCCAAAGCTACCAGGAAAGCAATGAATGCTTGACTTTTGTGCGATCGAACCATACAGCATCCTCCTTTGTCACCACATTTGCGATCGAAACTTACGCAAGGTTTACATAGTATTAGGTATTATACCCTGATTTAGCACTTATTGAGAATCTAAAGTAATCTCCATCGCCAATTGAGTTTTTATTGTCGCTTCTTGAGGACTACCAGCCCTTTTAACACTCATTTCGCTATTGGAATTCATAGAAACAGCAGAGCGAACAGGCATTAATTTATCCAACCGGATTGTGGATTCTCCCCTACCTTGAGAAGCCAAAGATTGGAGATTTATATTAGAGCCGGCCGGAAGTTGGGGCGAGTTGACACTTTGGGGTTTTGCTTGCTGTTCTAAACCTATATTCAAAACTGCAACTCCCTCTTGAAAACTCATCAATTCATAGGTAGCAATATTGTTGACATTAATTCCGTTAGAATTTAGCGGAAAATCCAATCTCCATTTAGCTCCTTTGCCGACTGCTTCTGCCGGCAGTTGCACTGAAAGTTGCTCTATAGATTGAGACATTTGTCTAATTATTTGCTTGAAGTTATTGTCAGATCCTGCTGGCACAATAAAGTCACCTCCTTTACTGAAACCGCGACTGTCCATGATGAAAGCTCCTTTCAATCCTACCAGTTTTTTGACTGCGGAACGCATACTTTCGAGCGCCGTGGCGGGAGCATTTGTACTATCGCTAGTGACATCTGCCTTAGTGTAAGAAAACTGATAGTGAATATCGCCATTGGCATCAATCTTAGTAGCTTCGGTTTCCATAGTCACCACCGATGTGGGGATTTTTATTTCCTGGGAAGACTGACCACTAGCAGATATTTTCATGCCCATTTTTAGAGTCATCAAGGTTGTTTGCTTGACATTCAGAGCGGGTTTTAAACGCATTTGCTGTCGCGGTTCTGCTCCCAGATTTATGATTTGGATTTGAGGGGGTTGGGAGGTGCGAATGGGCATGGAGTTGTCCGTAGCTGGTGGCTGCTGTGCTACAATTGGAGGCTGTGCAATAACGACAGCAGGCATCAGATCGATCGCCCTTCCGGCACTCAAAAAACCAATAGATGCAATAAACAGTGCTTTTTTCATGAATTAATGCTGAAATGAGTTAATTTTTGACCTGTTGCCAAAGTTGGTCTATGCTAACAAAATTATAACCTCTTGCCAAAAGCAAGGGAATAATTTTTGCCACAGCCGCCGCCACATCTTCGCCACCGCAATAACCGTCATGCAGTACAATAATTGAACCGTTTCCAGTTTGCTCCATGACGCGGTTGACAACTGTCGCAACCCCCGGCCGCACCCAATCTTCCGGGACAACACTCCACATCACAGGGCGATATTCCCACTGTTTTAATAACTGGAGTGTTTGAGGGGTAAAAAAGCCATTGGGAGGCCGCACATCGCGGATTAATTTTGGGTCTAAATTGCAAGCTTTGGAAATTGCTTTTTGCGTATCTTCTAAACTTTGCTTTAATTCCTGTGGTTTGAGTTTGGGAAAGGCTACGTGTTGGTAGCCGTGGAGGCCGATCCAGTGTCCGCGATCGCAAACTTGTTTAGCCACTTCTGGGTGTCTGTCCACGCAAAAACCCAGCCAGAAAAAACTAGCTGTAATATTATATGTGTCTAAAACTTTTAAGAGTTGAGGTGTGTGCTGTCGGTGCGGTCCGTCATCAAAAGTTAGGGCAATTTTGCGACTGTTGACATCTCCCGTCCACAAGCATCCGGGAAAAGCTGTTTTGAGAATCGGGTGAACAACTGGAAATAAAGGTGCTAGCTGCATTAATTAACCTATAAAAATTGAGTTACTCTACTATATAAATCTTCCGAAAAACCACGCTCTGACAGGTAGAATCAGCTTAATTAAATTTTAACTCCTTTGATAGAGTACCCAGAGAACTGCTAGCTAGAGACCTCTATCTCAAGGTCGATGCGATTAGCCTAGGATGTAATCATATACTAAAAATCGTAACTAATCAACCAAAACTGAAGGTCTTAAAAATGACAGAAGCATATTTAGCAGAACGTACAGTGTCAGCCGTATTTAAAGAAGAAGAACAACTAGACGGTGTGATTAGACGCTTGCTCGATCGCGGTGTCTCCCGCGACCACATTTCAGTAATGGGGAAAAATTTTCAGTCCAAAACTAAAATTGCTGGGTTTCTGACTAAAAAAGATGTAATTTTAGGTGGCTTGCGAAGTGGGGCGATTTTTGGTTCGTTGAAAGTGGTAAATTAAGAAAAGATAGAGTTTAGCCTCTAGAACTTCTGTTCTGGGGACTTGTGCAATTGTACAATTTGCAATTACGTCTATGACCCAGAAGTCGGCGACCCGGAATCGGGAATAGCTCCCGGTACTGCCTTTGAGGATATCCCCGATGATTGGGTTTGTCCCACTTGCGGGGCGCAAAAATCCGATTTTGAACCAGCATAAGCGAGAAAAAAATTGTCCAATCGAAGCCTTAATATTACAGTCATCGGTGGCGGTGCAGCGGGGTTTTTTAGTGCAATTACCTGTGCTAAAATGTACCCCCAAGCCCGCGTCACTTTATTAGAAGCTGGGAGGCAACTCCTGGCAAAAGTTCGCATCTCTGGTGGCGGGCGCTGCAACGCAACTCATGCTTGTTTTGACCCTGCTATTTTAGTACAGAATTACCCCAGAGGAGGGAAAGCTCTACGCGGTGCATTTACTCGATTTCAACCGCGGGATACTGTCGAATGGTTTGCTAGTCATTCGGTGATATTAAAGACAGAAGCAGATGGGCGAATGTTTCCGGTGACAGATGATTCGGCGACAATTGTTAATTGTTTGATCCGGACCGCGGAGGAGGCTGGGGTACAAATTCGCACTGGTGATGCGGTAGTTTTAGTCAATAAATTAACCTCGGATATCGGGGAGGACCCGCACAGTTCGGCTTCGCTCACTGACGGCGGGGACACCGCCCCTAGGTTTGAAATTGTGTTTAAGTCGGGGGAGCAATTAAAGTGCGATCGCCTGCTTCTGGCTACTGGTAGCAATCCCTCTGGTTTCAAGTGGGCAAAAGATTTAGGCCACACCATCGAACCGCCTGTTCCTTCTCTATTTACTTTTAACATTTCTGATAGCCGAATTCAAGATTTAGCTGGAGTTTCTGTTGCTAATGCTAAGGTAAAATTGCCAGGAGCAAAATTAGAACAAAGCGGGCCTTTGTTAATTACTCACTGGGGTGTGAGTGGGCCTGCTGTACTCAAACTTTCGGCTTGGGGTGCGAGATTTTTGCACGATCGCCATTATCGCAGTCCTGTGTTAATAAATTGGCTTCCCCAGTACAACCCAGAAGTTTTGCGACAGCAATTGCTAGGGGTTAAGTCCCAGTTGTCCCACCGATTAGTTGTCTCTAGTTGTCCGTTTCCGATTCCGCGTCGCCTGTGGGAACGTTTGACAAGTGCGATCGGCATTGACGAGCCAAAACGCTGGGCTGATATCTCCAATAAAACCCTCGACAAACTCCTCCAAGAGCTGGTCCAAGGCGAATATCAGATAACAGGAAAAGGCGCATTTAAGGAAGAATTCGTCACCTGTGGGGGCGTTAACTTAAAGGAAGTCGATTTCAAAACAATGGAAAGTCGCCGCTGTCGGGGACTTTACTTTGCTGGGGAAATCTTGGATATCGACGGCGTAACAGGTGGTTTCAACTTCCAAAGTGCTTGGACTACGGCGTGGCTGGCTGGAAGTGCGATCGGCAAATGAACAGGTGAACTACTGGCAAATATTAAAAATTGTGTTAGTTTTAAGATGTAAAGCATAAATTGTGCATCCTGTTCAGCCTGTAGAAAAAATTCGCAGTTTTGCCTAGTCAACATCGGGTCAAACACATGAAAAACTTAAAGCTGAAAACCCCAGAAGTCGATCGCAACTTGGAATGCCATTTTGACTCACCTTTCATCGAAACAAATGGCTTACTGGAACTCCACCCAGAATTTACAACTCCTGAATTTTTAACCAACTGGAATTTTGAGACAAACCTGTACGAAGAACCTGTTTGGATCGACCACTTTGTCATCACATTTCCCAGTCGCACAGCCTTAGAAAAATACGCCCAATCTTTCCGCCCCTTCGGCGCAAAAACAGTCGAAGGACCAGACTTATTTCCCATTAACTTTTGTGCAGAAAACATTAATATTCCCTCGGATTTGTGGCTGCATTTAATGACCTTATTAATGCCAGCCGGCGGCTTAGTAGTATTAGATGCGCCCCACGCAGCCGGCGACCAAAAAAACCCGCCGGACAAATCATCGAATTAATCGAACGCCACCCCGGCAACAACGCCACCTTTGACTGCAAAAACATCGCAGGTTTACGCCTCAGCGAAGAAGTTCGGCAACGGATTATGTAAGGAATGTAACGGATGGAAAGAAGTCCGAGGGCAGAAAGAAGAAAATTCCCAAGGCCCGATTCCCGATGCCCAATACCCCATTCCCCATTACCAATCACAAAATATATGGTTGCAATCAAAGTTCCCAAAGTCACAATTCAACCCCCAACATTCAACTCAATAGAAGCCGAACGCAGCCACCGCAAACAGCGTCTAGCAGCAGCATTTCGATTATTTGCCCGCTTCGGATTCAGTGAAGGAATTGCCGGACATATTACAGTCCGCGATCCCGAACACCTAGACCATTTTTGGGTCAATTCCTTTGGAATGCACTTCAGTTTAATTCGAGTCAGCGACCTAATTTTAGTCAATCACAAAGGCGAAGTTGTAGAAGGAAATAAACCCGTAAACGAAGCCGCTTTTGCCATTCATTCCCAAGTCCATAGCGCCCGTCCCGACGTAATTGCCGCCGCCCACGCCCATTCTCCCTACGGTAAAAGTTGGTCGAGTTTGGGTCGCCTGCTAGACCCCCTAACGCAAGATGCTTGTTCTTTTTACCATGACCACGCTTTATTTGATGATTACACCGGAGTTGTTTTGGAAATCGAAGAAGCTAAACGTATTGCCAAAAATTTAGGTGATAAAAAAGCGATTATTCTACAAAATCACGGACTATTAACAGTGGGTGAAACAGTAGATGAAGCGGCTTGGTGGTTTATTGCCATGGAGCGTTGTTGTCAAGCGCAATTAATGGCAGAAGCAGCGGGAAAACCGATTTTAATCAAACCAGAATACGCGCATTTAACTCAGCAGCAAGTAGGTTCGCATCGCATGGGATGGTTTAGCTTTCAACCGCTTTACGATATGATAGTGCGTCGGGAACCTGACTTGTTAGATTAGCATTAGGACTTATCCAAAATCTGAGGGGAGCATCCTTTTTTATCAGAAAGCTGGGTTTTAAACCCCGTCCTTCTTGGAGGGCTTTTTTTGTTCGCGGAAGCGGGCGGGGAGCATATCAATCTAGGCTTCAAAACCTGGTACTTTGCGATAGATATCTGGCAAGGTTAACTCACAATCAACACTCGGCAAATAGAGAAACTGCGATCGCTCTACCCCTACTCTATCTGTCACTTCATGTCGCAGCCATAGACCATCCTTAAGGGTGTAATGAACGATATGTTGCTGAGTCTGACTGACTAACACATAGTCTTCTAATGTGGAACAGGTTTGGTAATCGGCAAACTTTTCCGTACTATCAAAATTTGCCGTCGATTTTGATAACACTTCAATAATCAGTTTAGGGTAGCGGATAAAATCTTCGGTGGTCGTGATGTCCTCTGGATGGCAAGTCACAACAACATCGGGGTAATAGTAACAGTCTGCTGTTTCTAGCCTCACCTTAATATCCGATGCCATCACCAAACATGGAGTTGAATCCAGATGATTACCTAAAAGCCGACTCAAATTTGAGCTGAGAACCACATGGGGTTTTTTAGCCCCAGCCATCGCGTAGACACGCCCCCGACGGTACTCGTGCTTGATGGGGCTGACACGCTCAGCTTCTAGGTAGTCTTCGGGGGAGATGTAGAAGTGTTGGGCAACCATAGAAGGTGAAGATGACTGAGAAGGGCTATAGTGTTTTATTGTACTAATTATCTCACAAAATGCCTTCCATCTCTAAGTCTTCAATTATCTGCAAACCGCGCGGATCGCCGACTCGCAACAGCGAAGATTTAGCATCTTCTCGCACGCCCATATCTTCGTCTTCTTCTAAAGCTTCAATCAAAGCATCGATCGCCCCGGCATACACTACATTATTCGGCAATTCGCGGGCTAGTTGCCCGATCGCCCAAGCAGAGTTACTTCGCACAGCAGACACAGCATCTCGGCGCAGCGATTGAATCAACGGCGGAATCGCAGCAATCACCACATAGTAACCAACCTTTGCCATCTGACCGAGGGAACTGGCAGCCCACAAACGCACCGCTGAAATATCAGTTTTCAAAGCATCAATTAAAGGTACTAAAGCGCGATGATCCCGGCAATTGCCCAGAGCCCAAACTACTCCTTTCCGAACGTAACCGTTCCAATCGCGGTTTAGTTGGTCAATCAGGGGTTCCACAGCATCGGGACTCGGATTTCTGCCCAAGGCATAGGCCGCGCTCACCCGCACTAAGGGGCAGCCATCTTTCAACAAAATAATTAAATGTGGAATTGCTCGATCGTCTTGCAATTCGCAAAAAGCCCGCGCCGCCATCATTCGGTGCTGAGCTTCTGGAGATTCGAGCAAAGGCAGCATTTCCTCTGGATCTGGCAGCGGGGGTTCGGATTCGTCGAGTTGATCCAAAGGGCTTTCCAGTTCCAGGTCAGTATCAATGGCGATCGGGTAGTCGTTATTGTGCATAAAAAAACTTTACCGCACTGAGGATACTCGTGGGCAACTCAGTCGGTTGGCTCTTGTCGGTTGGCAGTTGTCGGTTGGCTGTTAGCTGTTATCTGTTGTCTGTTGTCTGCCCCCAATCAGGAATAACGAATAACAACTAACCAATTATAAAGATTTTATCATCGAGAGGGAATGACTTTTATATCCTAATTTTTGATACAGATTCAATGCTGGCTGATTACTGATAAATACTTGCAAACCAATTTGTCGATCGCCCCTTTTTTTTGCCCAATTTTCCGCATGATTAACTAAGGACTTACCGATTCCCAGACGGCGGTGTTCCCGCGATACATAAAGCAGAAAAATGTGAGAGTAGCGTTCCCCGCTGCATTGGTCGATCGCATTTCCCAACCACAAACATCCCACAGCCGATTTGAGATTTTGAACTTGAGATTTCGGCTTTGGTTGAGAAGATGGAAGTGCCGATAAATTTGCTTCCTCTTCCCCCATATTCTGCTGACAGTCCACCAACCAAAGCGGCGTCTGCTTGGAAAAATATTGCTCAACGGTTTGAGCCAAATGTCCCAATTCCCCATCTGGGTAAAGCTCTCGGTAAGTCCGGTGCATAAACTTTACCAAAATTGCCCGATCGAGTCCAGAACCCGATCGCAGCCCATAGCCCGGTATCAGAACCCCCGACATCTGATTAGCCCACACAGTTCGGGAAATCATTGAAGCCCAAGAAAATCTGATCCACCGAGGTCCCTTGCTTTTGTTGACTAACTTCCTCAATCGGTGCTGGGGCCGCCATGTCTGCCGGCAAAAAGATGCGAGCGCTGACTGCTACGAGGGCAGCGAAAAATACTAATACCGCTATCAATGGAGCAATGTATTGACGAATGATAGTCATAACCGCAAAAATCTTAATTTGGAAGTTGATAATTTCAAGTATACCATATAAATGCGATCGGTTATAATTAATTTCAATGCACAATTAGGACGCTGACTGAGCGGTCCTCAATACCAACAAACACCAAACATAATATTATGAGTTCCTCCCCTGCGGTTTATGAAGCTCTAGCCAAATCAATTGTTTATTTGAACGATCGACCAGACTCGCAAAATCTAGTTGCGCGTTTTTTGGACACTAACGGCTACTATATCGATCGCATCTTCAACGATCCCCAAACAGGTCTGTATGCGATCGGCTTCGGTGCAGTAGATCCCAAAACCCCCCCCGTTCTGGTATTTCGGGGCACCGACTTTATCGGCGACGATGCTATATTTTCCGACTCGCGCAACATTGGTTTTGCCGAATTTGAAAACAACAAAGATGCGATCGAAAACTGGCTCCAAGAAATCGGGAAAAATACATCTCAAAATCCCAATCAGTTATTGCCAGATGCGATCGGTCACAGTGCAGGCGGTGCCATAGCTCAAATAGTCGCCACCGAATTTAGTTCGATTACTGGGGATATATTTACTTTCAACTCTCCCGGAGTCTCAAAGACTACAGTCAATGCTTTCAAGAAAAATCTGACCAGAATTGGCAACAAAAATGTTAATCACTACATCGTCAGCGGAGATATCATCAGCCTGTTTGGCGAACAATTTTTACCAGGAAAAGTATTTGTTCAAACTTTTACAGACCCCAATATTGAGCCACTAACTGTCTTAGCCAAGCATCGCTCAGAAAAGCTGCTCACTAATCCCCCAGCAGGTTTTTTCCAAAGGCAAATTGCTGTAGAAGACTTGAACAGTCCAGAATTTACCTATAACAATGACTCCGATTTTAATGAATTTATAGCGGCGATGAACTTTGCCCTACCAGAAGTGTCAATAGCAATCAGAACCAGAGCAGGTGCAGAAAGTTTGAGAACCGCTTCAGAATTCTCTTTGGTGGAACTCATCAAAGAAATTCAAATTGGTTTAGCTCCCCTACAACCAAACTATTTATTAGGAGACGATCGCAACAATGCAGCCACCGGGGGCAGTGGAGATGATACGATTATCGGCAACGGCGGTAACGATACTCTCAGGGGCAATAGAGGTAACGACAGTATCACTGGCGGTGGCGGAGACGACTTCTTATACGGCGGCAGAAATAACGATTATTTAAACGGAGGCGACGGAGACGATTTGATTGCCGGCGAGTTGGGCAACGATGTTTTAACTGGTGGCAGTGGACGCGATCGTTTTGTATTAGAATCCGGTGGGGGCTCAGATACGATCGTAGATTTTGAAGACTCTCAAGATTTAATTGCACTATCGCGGGGTCTAACTTTTGCTCAAATTAAAATTACTCAAGGTAATGACGGAGTTTTAATTAGTCTCCTGAATAATGGCTCCATTCTTGCTAATATTACTGGCGTATCTGCCAGTCAGATTTCGCGGCCAGATTTTGTCCAGATTTAGATAATTTCTGGTTCCTAGTGAAGACTTTAGTCCTCATCATCGGGAGCGATAATCACTAAAGTCCTGATTGACACACCATTCCTTCTTGTCCCAAGTGAAAATTGTGCATAAGTAAATCTACTTAATTAAATGCAAGATACAGGTGACTAAAAAGCTTGCTGTCTGAATATTGTTCCTTCTTGCTTCTTGCTGATTCTTGCTTCTTTCTTCTACTTAAACGATCGCTAGTGTAAACTTAATTAAGTAGCTCCAAGAGCAATCCCCAATCAAAATACAGGAAATAACAAAAATATGCCTTCCTCCCCCGCAGTTTACGAAAATATAGCCAAGCGATTAGTTTATATAGATGACAACCCCCAGTTACAATCTGTAGTTCAAGGTGGTTTAACCGCTGCTGGCTATCGAATCGATCGCACCTTCGACGATCCA
>RDXH01000298.1 GCA_004292745.1 Oscillatoriales cyanobacterium
GTGGGAGAGCGTTCAAACCTAATCTTGTCTGCATCAGTCCAGCGTCTCAGTGTCTTTGTCGAAATACCAAGCTCTTTGGCGGCTTCTCCGATTGAAAGGCTCACTTCTGATTGAGTCTCCAAGAGTTGCTTACCTCTAATACTACCACTTAATAGTTACCCAATCCGGGAAGAATGTCAATAGGTGTCTACAAAAAAGTTTCCAGCCCCCTACCCGTTTGAGATCTTTTCTTGAACAATAAGGCAGACAACTCAGCCGTCTGGCATCACTCAACAGCCACAAGACGAGAAATCAGGTGGTTCGGGTAATAAAAAAGCTGAAATCTATTTGGCATCTGGCTTGTGGCAACAGTAATAGATGTCAAATGGGTTCTATAGAGCGCAAAATTTTCAGCAGCAACTTCATCGGTGCACAAACTTTTGATACTCGTCAACCTGGTTATCGGTATAGCAAATAGAGTTTTTTCAACTTTCTTGCTTGTTTGACTCCACTTTTTGATTTTATTGGCAGTAGCACGTTGTTGGTTGTTTTGTTTCGTCTTCAATTGCCAACTCTTAATATCCTGATTGAACTAACGCTTCCGACAAAAAATCGGTTATTTTGAGCGAAAGAGCCCACTGGTTCAAGTAAGCAAGATCGAGTCGTTCCCCTTGCACCTTCAAAACTCCCAACACATCCCTCCACTGCTTTTGGGAACCGCCAGGAATTAGTTTGTACCAACTGAGTTTTTGCAGGACGATATCTTCGGGCGAGTAGATGTAGATTCCCTCTTCTGTTAAACCGCTAACAGGGTAAAGTTGACGACGACTCATCACCGAAGCCGAAAAAGGGTCATCGCTGCTCATTACAAAAATGTCTGCTTTCTCCATAGAAGGCAAATATATAACATTGAACGATGATTCGCGGGGTGCTGTTCTTGACTTGGCAATTGCTTCATTCACAGCCGATTCGCTGATGTAAAATTTGCCTGACATGGCATCAATTAGCCTCTGTGCTGTTCGCGCTTCCAGGTCAATTACTAAGTCCAAATCTTGCGTAGACCTGTTTTCTCCCAGCAGCGAACTTGCCACGGAACCGCCCACCACATAAGGAATATTCAGCGGTAGCAAAATGTTGGCTATTTTCCGCGCTAATTCAATCGGATCTGCAATCACGAGCTTCTCCCAATCTTTGCTATTTGATAAAGCTTTTATCCACTCAGCACCCAAGCACCTTTTAATAAATTCTTGTCGAACTTTTGCCTCAGTAGCATTGGGATACTGGCTTTCTATTCCCAATATTGCCAGCCTTCGCACCGATTGATTGAAAGCACAAGTCCGCTGTACTTTTTGTTGGGGCGTTAACTGCCGCAATAGCTGAAACATCAGCACGTCAGCCTCAATGCTGGTATCGATAGATTGTGGTTTGTATCCTGACTTGACTGTGACTGTTGGCATTGGTGGCATGATGCAATCTTGCTCCCAGGCATAGATTTCAAAATTATATTACAGAATACCTGTTTTTCAGACCGCTTTATAAAAATGATATTTTTCCTTAATGATCGTGAAATTATAACAATAAAAAGACTTGCTATAGGGATTGACAGATTGTTGCACAAAGAGAGGAGTCATATTTGCTAATATTTTAGCACACTAAGTACGGAAGATCCCAAATCTAAGAAGCCGACTCACTGCTGCGATGCTGACAGGGATATGCGCCGCAATCAATTATTCTTAGAGTGGAATTGGATTGTGGTTAGGTTTACTGAAAAGCAGGTGGTTCAGGCTCCTTTGAGCTGTTGCAAGTTCTTGGCGATTGCGATCGCCTTTGTAACGGGCGATCGCTCTTATTTAAGGCAACTGGAAACTCAACCCGATTTGCTGAGCGTCAAACCTTGGACAACAAGAGAGGCAAGGGCTATGGCTAAAAGCAACTATCGCCTTACTTATTTACCTGGATTTGGTGTCGGTTCTGCTGGCGATCGAGTTTCAAAGTTTTGATGCGAGCACACGCAATATCCGAGTTATTGACTGCGATAAATGTTTATAATTAATACAAAGGAGATAAAATAGATATGCTGTCATTTGAAGAGGGGTTCATTGAAAGTCAACAGCTCAACCAAAGACTTTTGCAAACAATTCGCTTAGTTGGAGAATACAAGGGAAAGCAGGAGTTATTCAAACAACAAGCCCCACAAGTTTTAGGCACTTTGCGCCAAGCTGCGGTTATTCAGAGTACCGAATCTTCTAACCGCATTGAAGGCATTACTGTGCCGCTAGAA
>RDXH01000125.1 GCA_004292745.1 Oscillatoriales cyanobacterium
AATCGATCGCCCTCTGAATTAATCAAATAAGCCCCTTCGCCCCGCACAGCCTCGGAAATCAACACTCCCACCGGATACAAACCAGTCGGGTGAAACTGCACGAATTCCATATCTTCCAACGGCAATCCTGCCATAGCAGTCATCGCCAAACCGTCTCCAGTCGAGGCATAATCGTTCGAGGTCGTGTTGTAAACCCGGCCGTAACCCCCTGTAGCAAACATCACTGCTTTGGCGCGCACGACCTCAATTTGACCGTCTAGCAGGCGGTACATAACTACGCCCTTGGCTTGGCCTGCTTCCAAAATCAGGCGGGTGACGTACCATTCCTGATAGATGTGAACTCCGTAGCGGCGGAGATTGTTGACTAATTCGTGGAGGATGGCGTGACCGGTTTTGTCGGCGGCGTAACAGGTGCGGTTGTGGGAATGTCCGCCAAAAGCGCGCTGGGCAATTCTGCCGTCTGGGAGGCGGGAGAAGAGGACTCCCATGTGTTCTAAGTCTATGACTACACCGGGTGCTTCGCGGGTGAGAATTTCGACTGCATCTTGGTCGGCTAAATAGTCGGAACCTTTTACTGTGTCGAAGGCGTGGGCTTTCCAACTGTCTTCGGGATCGACATTTTGCAGGCTGGAGGCCATGCCGCCTTGGGCTGCGACGGAGTGCGATCGAATCGGGTGAGTTTTGGCAACTACAGCTACCTTTAAACTGGGGTCAGTGCGGGCTATTTCCACCGCGGCGCGGCAACCTGCTAAACCGCCGCCCACAATGATTACGTCGTGTTCTAGCATTTTTTGAGTAATGTTGAGTGTTCTGCTGTATGTATAATTTTGATGCACAAAAAAAATCCTCACGCAAAGGTAAGGAAGTTTTTAACTTTTGATTTTTAACTTTATTGACAATTAAAAATCTGCGATCGGGATTAGCCCACTGCTGGGGCAGGTTTTTGGCCTGGTAAATTGGCGCTAGCGGATGGTTTAGATTCGGTAGCGGGTTCTACGGCTGTGACTTCGATGTGATTTAGCAAAGTCGTCACAAACGCAAACAGCAGGAAGGGTAGAGACAGGACTAAGATCAATCCGACGGTGGCTAAGGCGTAGATTTGACGGGCGCTACTCCACAAGGCGAGGGCGGAGGCTAGACTCATAAAGATCACAATCAGCCAAATAACGATTTGACCGTAAATGTCGCCGAAGGTCAGCGTGCATCTAAGGCGATAGTTATGCAAGTTATTCATTTTGGGCCTGGCGAGGTTGCTATTAGGACTTGCGCGAAAATACTTGAAATTTCTTAGTCTAGTCAGCGTGAACTACCCGCCGTCAAGGGTCGTACCGGTATGACGGAGGCTTCTCCCTTCAACGACCACAGCCACCACAGTAGTAGATTTGCGTCCATACTGTTTTGGTCTTACATAGCCTTCAGGAGCAATAACGCTGGTTCCCAACGTCAATAAGCGCAAGCCTTCATTTTTGATATTTATCGCGGCATTAATGTCTCTATCGTGCCGATTGCCACAGTGTGGACAGTCAAATTCTCGTACAGATAAATCCATTTTTGGCAGTGGCTTCAAAGTATTTGAGCAAAGATGAGTTGATGCAAAAAATCTACCTATTTCTAGATAAACTTTCCCCACCATTTCTGCTTTATATTTAAGCATAGTACAAAATATTACCCAACCAGCATCAGATATTGATTTGGCTAGGCAATGATTTTTCACCATGTTTCTGACTGCCAGATTTTCTACTACTACGACTTGGTTTTTGTCTACTATCTTGCGCGATAGCTTGTGCAGAAAATCCTCGCGGACTCTTTTGGTTTTTGAGTGAACTTTAGCTACGGCCAGCTTGGCTTTTCGACGATTATTTGTGGTTTTATCTTTTTTGCGAGCCAGCTTTTTTTGCTTACGAGCTAAATTTTTTTCATGTTTCTTTGTAGCTTTTGGATGTTGATATTTAGAACCTTCTGATGTAACTGCAAAATCGGTTAGACCTAAATCTATGCCAATCACATTACCCTCAGAGCTAGATTCTGGGCATTCAATGCCATCATCCACAAGCATGGAAGCAAAGTATCTCCCATCAGGATTTTTGGATACAGTCACAGTTTTGACTTTACCTTCAATATCCCGATGAACTTTAGCATTGACAGTACCCAACGAACCCGGAAATTTAATCTCACAATTACTCAATACTTTGACATTTTGAGGGTATTGAATAGATTGCTTCCCTTGGCGTTTCTTGAATGTTGGATACATGGCGCGACCATCAAAGAAGTTGCCAAAGGCTACACCTAGATTCAAGACCGATTGCTGAAGACACTGAGAGTAACACTCAGATAGCCATTCATTGTCAGTTTTCCACAAGGGTATTGACTTTTTTATGGTCATGGCGGTAACGCCTTTGCCAGTCTCTTGATAGGTTGCGGTTATTATAGCCAAAGACTGATTCCAGACCCAACGCACACAACCGAAAGCCTTAGCAAGGTATGCTTGCTGGACAATAGTAGGGTAGATTCGGACTTTGACAGCTTTCAGCACAATGCACAATACTTAGATTGCTTTTTTGATTAGTCTAAGTTTATCATAACAAAAAATATTAGAAAAGCCAACAATTTGCGATGCCCCCTCACGCTCGCCGAAGGGATGATCTCCTCATCCATCCGCCATCGCCTGCTAGCTTTCGCTTTTACGTCTTGTGGCGGATGGAATCGTCGATTCACGTACCTTTGATCCCACACTAATCGAAGCGATATAGTGTGGGGATTCCCGTCTGCTAAGCTAACTTGGTTTGACTGCGGTTCCAAAGATTTTTAGAGAGGTCGCAACAAGACTTTATAAATTTAGGGAAAAATCTACTTTCGGACCGATCGCCAATTTGGTAAAGAAATGTTAAGTTATATGGAGATGAAATTAACTTTCAGAGGGTCGCACCTGTCTTTTTGCCTATGTCGCCCGATCGCACATTACTGATTTCACGCTCTTTCTTAGCAGGTTTGGGCACTCAGATGTTTTTGCACCAAGAGGATCGAATTCCCCAAGAAAGCCCGGTGTTGGTGGTTAGCAATCACCGCAGTTTCTTAGATCCTGTGCTGCTGACGGCGGCTTTGGGTCGATCGATCCGGTTTGCTTGCCATCATTACATGGGTCAAGTCCCCGTGGTTCGGGAATTGGTAACATCTTTCGGTGCTTTTCCCTTGGAAGCACCGCAACACCGACAGCAGCATTTTTTCGATCAGGCGACAGCCTTACTGCAAAATAGGGAGATGGTGGGGGTGTTTCCAGAGGGTGCGGAACCGATGGTGAATTTCACTCAACCGCAGACTGTGGGGAAGTTTCAGCGGGGATTTGCTCATTTGGCTTTGCGGGCTCCGGTGCGTGATTTGGTGGTTTTACCCGTGGCGATTAGTTCTTTTGAAGAAGATTCGGTGCGATCGGGTATACCCTTGAAGTTGTTGAGTTGGTTCGATCCTTCAGAACCGCTGTTCGATCGAGCTGGATGGCATCCTGTGATAGTCTACAAGCGAGTTAATGTCTTTGTTGGTCGTCCGTATTGGATTACGAGCGATCGACAACAGCAATATCGAGGGAAACAAGCCAAAGCAGTTGTTGCTGAACTTACAGAACATTGTCATCGAGAAATTGCACAATTACTCCTAAGCTAGTTGACTGTTGACTGTTGTCAGATTTTCGATCAAATCTGTGAGGTGACTATCAGAATTATTGCTCTCTCTTTTCTTCCTCTGTGTTCTCTGCGCCCTCTGCGGTTAAATCATTCCGATTCAACCGGAATTGATACTAAACCTAAAATCTAATCTTCCTTCTTCCTTCTTCTTATGCCAAATTTTAGTAATAAAGTTCGTTTTATAACGCCCAAATCTCCTAATTCAGATCTACCTTTATTTGTATTTTTGCCTGGTATGGATGGTAGTGGTTTGCTGCTGCGATCGCAAATTCCTAAATTAGCCCAGGATTTCGACATTCGCTGCTTGGCTCTACCCGCTCATGATACACCCTGTTGGGAGGTACTCGTCAGGGAAACAATAGCCTTAATTGAAGCAGAGAAGGCCGTCGGTTTTCAGAGGCCCGTTTATCTGTGTGGGGAGTCATTTGGGGGGTGTTTGGCGATGAAAGTAGTTTTAGAAGCTCCTCAATTGTGCGATCGATTAATTTTAGTCAATCCAGCTTCTTCATTCCGACAACAGCCTTGGGTACAGTGGGGTTCTCACCTGACTCAGTGGCTGCCGGCAAGCCTTTATCCGCTTTCGGTTGTGGGTTTATTGCCGATGTTAGCATCCCTGGGAAAGATTGGCCGCCCGGATCGTGTCGCTTTGCTAGAGGCGATGCAGGCTGTACCTCAAAGCACTTCTGTGTGGAGATTAGCTTTAGTGCGATCGTTCGATGTTGACGAAAATCAGTTGCGGGCGATCGAACAGCCGACGCTAGTAATTGCTAGTGGTAGCGATCGACTTCTGCCTTCGGTAGCAGAAGCGAAGCTTTTAGTGAAGGTAATTCCCAATGCTGAAATGGTGATGCTGGCTAAAAGCGGTCATGCTTGCTTGTTAGAAACTGATATTGACCTTCATGAAATTATGCAAACTCAGAATTTCTTAAATAGGTCATTAGTTATCAGTCATTAATGATTGATTATCATCAACAACAATCAACAAAAATTAAACAAAAAATCATTGCTAGGGTCTCATCATGCTAAATCTGTGGAAGATTTAGAAAGTTTAATTGTTTTGGGAAAGCTAGAAAGGAGTGAGTAATATAGCTAACCCGGATTTGATATTATAAATTCTTACTCCCACGGAACTACCCCGCAGGGGGTAAGTTCCGATAACAATTAACAACCAGCTACCAACTAATAACCAATAACTGATGACTAATTAAGATTCAGCCATTTTTGAGCATTAAGTCGCTGAACTACACCAAAAACCATTAAGTCTAGGGTAATCTTGCGCTCGTCTATCAGAAAAGGTTCAAGAGTGCTAGTTTTTGTGTTATTTTCAGCGCAAGAAAAAGCTCTTTGACTTTGAATGTTTTCTTTAGGAAAATACAAGTTAAATTGGCGCTGACCTGATTGAAATTTGCCCACTACTTGCCAACAATCGCCGGCGGAACTCATACCCGCAACGGGAATTTTTTGCTTAGCAAAAGTGACGTCTAAATCCTCAACGCCCTGCTTAGTTAAAGCAGTTTGCAAAGCAGGCAAATAGTCTTGTTGAATAAATTCTGCGAACGGCTTGTCTTCAACAGCAGGAGCTTTTTCCTTTTTAGCTTTAGCTGGGGGCTTATCGCCGTCAGCTTTAGCAGCCGGCTTTTTAGCAGCCGGCTGAGGCTTGTCAGTGCTGGGAGTGTTTTCAGCAGAAAGACTAGGAATTTCGGCTTCGCCTGCTGCTGGATTTGTCGGTTCTTCTGCCATTGGTGCTTCCTGTAAAAAAGTGATGAGTAGAGGAGTCAGGAGTCAGTAGTCAGTAGTTATTTGTTGGTTGTTAGTTTTAGTTGTTGTTTCTAATAACCAATAACTAATAACCAATAACTAATGACCGATGACTACTGACTAATGACTGAGGACTATGATTATTCTAAATCTCAGCGACAGCTCGTTCAATCAAACGGCGGGCCAAAGTTTGAACACCTGTGTGTTCGTAGTAGTTGGTACTTACGTCGAGGAATGCCCCCAGATAGTCCACCTTATCAGCAGAAATTTCCACAAAGTTTTGCAAGTGGCCCATCACGTTTTGGGGAGTCAAACCGCGATCGCTCACAAAAGAGCTCATCCAGCCAGAAACCGAGCTAAAGCTTTCCCCAATAAAGCCTAACTGGCCTGCTGGGTGGCCACCAGGAATCATACTGCCGATCGACTGAAACGACGGATTCTCTTGCAAATCCTTAGGAGAAAGCCTCCCAATCCAAGACTGAGTTGCCATGATAAAGTCAGGGCCGAGGGGAATCAAACCATCAAAACAAACCAAAGCCGCCATCCGCATCAGGGATTCGCCACCGTAGTCTGCCAAAGCACCAGCAAAATCGCCGATGCTGTCGCCGGGAATGCCGTTGATTTGGCAAAAAGCTAGTAACTCAACGACTAACTTCAAAGAAAGGTCGATCGTTTGAGCTTTTTCCGGCTTAGGGGTGAGATTGCCAAGGAAACCCAACAACGGCACTTTTTCCGAGACTTTGTTCGCCAGAGCAGCAGCACCTAGAGCCTTGTCGGTACTGTCGATCGTTTGGTAGAGCCAGAGAGCGCGCTGATAGCCTTGAGATTTATCGTTGTAGAGATAGATAGCCCGATCGCCAATTTGCTGGATCAGTTCTTCATCTGTTTCGCCTGTTACCGTGCGAATTGTATTTTCAAAACCAATTAAATTGTTCCACTCACCGGGTACAACAAAGTCAAGGGCTCTGAGAGCTTTGACAGTCATGTTGTCTTGAGGAAGTTGATCCACTAATTCAAAGATGGATTTGCTCACAAAAAACTCCTTCTAGTTGATTAACAGGACTCAAAAGTATTTCTTTTGGCAGATTGCACCAGTCTTAAAGTTCTGGTAATGATTGGATGCCAATAGAGTCAGACTCAAGTTAAAGCTGGACGATGACCATAGGTATGGTTATTTGACGTTAGCAAGGCCACTAAGGTTAAATTTTGTCAACCAATCTTCGCGATCGCTAGCAGTAAAAGAAGGATCGCGGGATTGAACTTTCACCTGGTAGCGATTTGCCACGAGGACCGCAGTGATATTAGCACCTTGGGCAACAGCGGGATAGCCGCCAATTTGCTGGGTACTGCTTTGGAATTTAGAGCCAGCCGAGGGGTTGCCGGCGATGTCGTTGATGGACAACATCGCGACATTTTTACCACCTTTGTTGAGCTTAGCTTCGGCAAAACCTGATTTTTCTTGAGCGAAGACGCGATCGAATCCGCCACCCGACGAGGGGAAATATTTATTTAATTTGCCACCTGCTACTGCCTTGTTGGGCAAGTTTTGATTGTCAGCAGTGGATTTATCAGCAGTTGTCTGCTTAGTTTTAGCGGAGGGTTTTTGGGTACTTTCCTGCTGAGCTTTGTCCCAGCGGGAGGGTTCCGGGGCTTTACCGCAGGAGGTGACGAGCAACAGTACCGAGATCAGAAATGGAGCTAAGATTCGGCGTGCGGAGGATAATTTCATCGCTGTCTCCTGTAAGAGAGTTTCCAATCACAATTGTGACTCAAAATTCACCAATCTGTCTTCCTCCAGGGGAGGATTTTTAGCTTGAACAAAAAAACCTCCGCTTGCGGGCGCAGGTTTTTTTGCAATTACCAGTTCAGAAGGCAAAAAACAGCAAGATTGCTTGGCTAATAAATTCTGAGCATTCTGGTAAATAAACCCAGTATTTTGGCTGTCAGCAACATCAACACAGTTTTTTCTGATGCTCTCCGAAATCCGAGGGCTGGTAAATTTTAGATTTGAGATAATGGCATGGGATTTGAGATTTGAAAATTGCCCATGAGGCCCACAGATGAATCCGGGGGCTGGTTCTTGTTTTAATCCCTAATCCCAAATCCCAAATTTGAATGTGGCAGGATCAGTAGGATTTAGGCGTCACTTTCAATGTGAATAAACAACAAACCCATGACCACAACTGGCATCAGCCAGGTAACGAGCGGAATCAAGATCCAAGGCAAAAAAGAAGCGGCGTATGAACCTGTCATATCAAATTCTCCCAGCTAAAGTTAGTGTGTTCCAACAGAGGTATTTCCGAGTAGGGTCTAATTTAATTGACCAAACCGCGGAAGATGGCATCGACGCCCTTAAAGTTTTCGAGTAAGAAGTAAGCAGCAAAGACACCGCTCATGCCACCAACAAAGAAACCAGCGGTAAGTTGGCTCCAGCCTTCGCCGGTTTTGAGGGCTTCGGGAGTCATGGGATTGGCGCTAGGGTAGGTAGTATTTTCTTTGAAAGATACCAAACCGTAGGCAGACATACCTGCTGTGCCGAGTAGAACTAAGGCGAGGGCTGTAATTAGTCCACCAAGATTAGCTGCTTCTGGATAGTCCCGCAGTGGCCCGAAGACGATTTCTGGGCCGACGAGGAAATAACCGTGGGCCAGGCCGATTTCTAGACCTCGAACTAGGGGGGAGAGTCCTTTGCGGTAGGCTGGCAAATTGCCAATGAATGCTTTGGTGAAATCCGAAGCACTAATGGGAGTTGCTAGATGACCCGTGAAGGGGTCGCCGTTAAAGGGTTGAATCATTTCTGCATTTCTGGGGTCGGCCATATTTAGTTTCTCCTCGGTGTGAAAGAAAGTTGAGGCGTTCAAGTCATATTTTACGCAGGGACGTGTAGCCTATTTGCAAAATTGGCTGCGAGCTTTAGAAAAGTTCACTATTCTTTAGTTTTGAGAATAATTTTTCTTTTGTCCTCTATACCAGAAAGCGAGTCGATCGGGCGATAATCCCAGAAAATAACCAATAATTACTATTTGATTGATGGCGGTGGTTTTGATTACCCCAAGCTGCTGCCAGCGGCGGGCACAGGTGAGTACGGCTAGGGGTACTATTTTGATGCGGCCTTGTTTTTTCAATCGGCGCACAAATTCAAAGTCTTCCATCACTGGCAAGTTAGGAAAGCCACCGATTTGGTTAAAGGTATCTGTTTTGAGGAAAATGGCTTGATCCCCGTAGGGCATTTGTAGCAAGTGCGATCGGCACTTTACCCCTGTTTCTACTAGGCGCAGGCTGAGCAAAGGGGCATCTATCTTGAGTTCAAAGGCTCCCGCCACTATGGAGGGATTTGTGAGTGCTTCACGGGCGCGAGTGTCATAGTCCTGGGGTAGGTGAGTGTCTCCGTGGAGAAACAACAGGATGTCTCCTGTGGAGGCTGCAGCGCCTGCATTCATTTGGGTAGCGCGGCCTGGGCTGGTGAAGATCGTTCGATCGGCTTCATATTTTGCTATTTCAGCAGTGCCATCGTGACTGCCGCCGTCAGCGACGATTATTTCGATATTTTGGGCATTGCGGGCGCTGGAGATTACTTTGGCGATCGTCGGAGCTTCGTTTAAGACGGGAATGATAATAGAAATTTTGAGATTGGCAGTTTCAGGCATACAAAATAAATAAGGGTGCATCTCAATGAGTGCAAATATATTCCTAGGGGCTATAGCATGACCGCTGTAAATCTCTGGTTATCCCTACTAAATTGTCGGCGGTCATGCTATAGCATCGTACAAAATCGGGATGCTCCCATAAATAACGCCGTTAGAGTGGGGGTTTTCTACAAAGCTTAAGGTATGATTTGCCCATTTATGCCACTCCTGCAATTACCTATTACCTATCCTGCCCTTAACGATGACATCATCTACCTGAGAAAGGCTATATCTGGTATTACTTGCTTTTTATCGCGCCTGAGAGAATTCTCTCAAGCGCTGTCTAACCACTACTGAGAGTCAGTATTTGGTTAGACAAATACAATTACTATATTATGACATTGTGGTTACATAAGCAAGTAATTTTTATAAATTCAATGATGATATTTGCTAATGATTTAATAAATTTGTTTTAGTTTTGATTATTTTAAGATATTGATATTTAAACCGATCAGATCCTCTGGTCGATCGATATCTACCAAAGTAGGAAGAATACCAATATTTAGACCTAAATTTTTGGCGATCGCCAGCGTGTCAGCAAATACTTCATTGCTTCCCCAGTGAATCCCATCGAACAATTCAGGTATCAGGCAACGCAGCCCGATTAGATAATAACCTCCATCTTTTGCTGGACCCAAAACTAAATCTTTGTCACTGAGATCGTCAAAAGCTTTTGCCAGCATCTGTTGTTTTAATTTGGGGCAATCAGTGCCGATAATTGCTACTTTTTCAATACCCAAATTAAAAGATTTTTGAAAGGCTGCGAGCATTCTTGCGCCCAAATCTCCCTCGGACTGTTGATGATAAACAATCTCAGTTCCCAACCAGTCTTCCATGAGTTGCTGGCTGCTGCCTGTGTAGTGAATTTCTACGGATAATGGGCGGGAGTTTTGAAGAGAGAGGGCGCGGGCGATCGTCCTTTGAGTCATCAGGCGGTGAAGGTTGGCTGCTCCTTCTTTTCCGAGTACAGGAATTAATCGAGTTTTGGCTTTTCCCGGTGCTGGATAGCGAGTGAAAATAATTAGTTGTTCTGAAATCATTTATCGTCCCTGATGTTTAAAGGAATGACTTAATTGAATCGCTGCGCCCAACTTAACCTAGAAGAGATTGATTATTAACCCTGAAGCGTCAACCGTGAGCATTCAACTCATTTCTAGCATTCGCTGAATCGGCTTTAAAGCTGCTAGTTGCAGTTCTTGAGGCATGGTAATTTCTGGGGTTTGATTTTTCATGGCTAGATACAATTTTTCCAAGGTATTTAATCTCATATGTGGACATTCATTGCAAGCACAACTATTGTTGTTGGGAGGCGCGGGAATAAAGTGTTTGTGAGGTGTTTGCTTTTGCATTTGGTGAATGATTCCGGGCTCAGTCGCTACAATGAAAGCACGGCTGGAACTAGCTTGAGAATATTTCAGCAAAGCAGTGGTGGAGCCGATATAGTTGGCATGGCGAAGTACGGGAGGTTCGCATTCCGGGTGGGCAATGATTTCGGCTTCTGGATTTTCGATTTTGAGTTGAACTATCTTTTTTTCTGAGAAGTTTTCATGGACGATGCAAGCTCCTTGCCAAAGTTCCATTTTTCTACCGCTTTGCTCCATGACGTACCGGCCGAGATTGCGATCTGGTCCAAAAATTATCGGCTGGTTTTTGGGGATTTGGTTGACAATTTTTACGGCGTTGGAACTGGTGCAAATAATATCGCTCATTGCCTTAATTGCGGCCGTACAATTAATGTAGGACATTACCAAATGTCCTGGTCGATCGGCTTTGAAAGCTGCAAAGGCTTCGGGAGGACAACTATCGGCGAGGGAACACCCAGCATTCAAGTCTGGCAACAAGACTAATTTGTGGGGATTGAGGATTTTGGCGGTTTCTGCCATAAAATGGACACCGGCAAACACGATGACATCGGCATTGGTGTTGGCTGCTTTCCGGGCTAGTTCCAGGGAATCACCAATGAAATCGGCGATGTCTTGAATGTCTGAGTCTTGGTAATAATGGGCGAGAATGACGGCGTTCAACTCTTGTTTGAGGGCTTTAATGGCTGCAAACAAGTCATCGGGCAGTCTGCTTTGGGTCAGGTTAGGAGAACGTGCGGTGGTAAACACAGTTAAAATATTCCGCGAAAGGTTGTGAAGAAAGCTAAAGTGTACTTTGAATTATAGTTGAAGTCACCAAAAAAGACGGGGAGTTCCGTTGAACCCATCTCAAATCTAAAATTGGTTGGGGGGATGTGTAAAAATAGCTCGCTGTTTCCTATGCTGATAAGAGGGGGGAAGCGATCGCAAAGGGCTAATCAAATGAATCATACTAAATCTATCAAAATTGCAGTGGTGGGGGATGTTCACGATCAGTGGGAAGCGGAAGACGGCGAGGCCCTAAAGCATCTGGGTGTTGATTTGGTGCTGTTTGTGGGGGATTTTGGGAATGAGTCGGTGGATGTGGTGCGGGCGATTGCCCAATTGGATATTCCCAAAGCTGCTGTGTTTGGGAATCACGATGCTTGGTACACGGCGACGGATTGGGGGCGCAGTAAATGTCCCTACGATCGCCAACGAGAAAATCGAGTCAAACAGCAAATAGACTTAATGGGAGAAGCTCACGTCGGTTACGGGAAACGAGATTTTCCCGAATTGGGCGTAACAGTCGTAGGAAGTCGCCCGTTTACCTGGGGCGGATCGGATTGGAAGTACGGGGATTTTTACTCGGAGTGGTTTGGGGTAGAGAGTTTTGAGGAGTCGGCGCAACGCATTGCACTTGCGGCTGCGGACGCGGATTGCGAAAATGTGATTTTTTTGGGTCACACAGGCCCGATTGGCCTAGGAGAGGCTCCTGAAGACCTCTGCGGGCGAGATTGGAAGCCACTGGGAGGGGATTGGGGCGATCCCGATTTTGCAGTGGCGATCGAGAAAACTCGTAATTCTGGCAAGCGGATACCTCTGGTAACTTTTGGGCATATGCACCATCAACTCCGCCACATCAAACACGAGTTTCGGAAGTCGGTGGTGAGTGCCGAGGGTACGGTATATTTGAATGCGGCTAGGGTACCGCGAATTGTGGACAGAGATTGCTCGAAACTACGTAATTTCTCGATCGTGGAACTGGATACAGGAGTAGTGTCGGAAGTATCTTTAGTTTGGGTGGGTAAAGATTTGGCTGTGGAAACAGAACAAATTCTGTATCGGCGGACTGAATCTGCAACTACTTGTGGTTAGCGACAACTACTGGTATGATGGATTGTATCCACCTGGAGAGGTGGCAGAGTGGTCGAATGCGCCTGACTTGAAATCAGGTGAACTGAAAGGTTCCGTGGGTTCAAATCCCACCCTCTCCGTCCTTTTTCTGTCTTTTCTACCAAGGCTTCTGGGTTCATTCTCTAGTCAGAAAAGACTTTTTCCGCTCAATTTTCGCGCTAATGGTTTTCTAGTATTTCCAAAACTGCTTCCATATCCCCCAAGTCAGCCCTAGATTTTTTGCGCCGTGCCTTGAGTTGGTTGAGTAAGTCAGCAGCCTCTGGAAATTCTGCGACTGCCGGAGCTGAGTTTTGAATTTCAGTGCGATCGGGTGTCACGGTCGCAAGTTTTTCCTTCAGATTCTGAACTTCCAAATC
>RDXH01000299.1 GCA_004292745.1 Oscillatoriales cyanobacterium
GCCATTGTTTTTATTCATAATAAAAAAATGGAAGCATTGAAAAGCCTTGTTATCCTGGGCCTCTATTTATCTATCTGGGTGAGTCCGCAAGTTTTATGCAAAATACTCGGATTTTGTTACAAAACTTTACATCAGTGTGGCAGAAGCTAGTTTTGAGGCTAGTCCACAAGCCGATCCGATCGCCCTAATACACCCTGAACCCCGATCGACCGCAACATTCGCGGTACTTCCTGGGTCTCTATTTATCTATCAGGTTCACTCCCAAAGTTTTATGCAAAATACTCGTATTTTGTTACAAAACTTTACATCAGTCTGGCAGAAGCTAGTTTTGAGGCTAGTCCACAAGCCGATTCGATCGCCCTAATGCACCCTGAACCCCGATCGCCCGCAACATTCGCGGTACTTCCTGGGCCTCTATTTATCTATCTGGGTGAGTCCGCAAGTTTTATGCAAAATACTCGGATTTTGTTACAAAACTTTACATCAGTCTGCCAGAAGCTAGTTTTGAGGCTAGTCCACAAGCCGATTCGATCGCCCTAATTCACCCAGAACCCCGATCGCCCGCAACATTCGCGGTACTTCCTGGGCCTCTATTTATCTATCTGGGTGAGTCCGCAAGTTTTATGCAAAATACTTGTATTTTGTTACAAAACTTTACCTAGCCCGGTCTGAGGTTCGTTGAAGCGATCGCACCTCGCCATATATCTAAGTATTTACACTTAGATATATATTTTGTATTTAAAAAATATATTAAATCCGGCTGCACCGGAATGATTTAACCACAGAGAACGCAGAGAACACAGAGGGAGATAGGAGAGATGAATAATTCCGATGCTACCAGATTTGATATCACGACACTCGTTAGATTGCCGCCGCGCATCAATTCGATCGCCCATCCAAACTAAAACCCCAGATCCATCTTAGCAGCTTCAGCCTCTGCAAATACTTCTGCGTCAGGCATTTCTTGCCAGTCAATATCACCAATTTCCCTATAAAATTGCTCATCATAAGGACGAGTTTGCACAACCACCGGCATCGGTACCGCGTGCCCCAAAACTAATGCTTGCTGCTTCGAGTCTAGTTTCGCCAAAACCGATCGCAAACTTTGGCCACCCGAAACACCAGTAAAAATAGCATCAATGTCCTTATCGTCATTTAACAACGCTGTGATACGAGTCCCGACTTGCGACATGACTTCGCCATCGATACCAGAGGGGCGTTGGTCTACAATTAACAGAGTTACGAAGTATTTTCGCATTTCACGGGCGATCGTACCGAAAATAGTCGATCGCACGATCGCCGGATCGAGAAAACGGTGAGCTTCCTCAATGGTAATCACTAACGGCTGCGGGCGATCGCAGGGATTTTTACTCTGCAAAAACTTCTCAGCTTTGCGTACATAAGCTTGGTGAATGCGGCGAGTAATCACATTTGCTGCTAACATATAAGACAGCAAATCCGAGTGCGAACCAAACTCAATTACCACATTTTTGCCACCATCCAAACACTGCAAAACCTCAGTTACATAATTTTTGGGACAGCGTTTGCGAATGTATTTTAAATCATTCAATCTCTCTAACTTCCGCTGCAAAGCCATAATCGAAGACTTATTTCCCCGCTTCTCTTCGCAAAACATTGAAATATCTTCATTGCTCATTTCCAGCAACTTATTGATCCAACCACTGCCCAACTCGTTTCGCAAGATGATCGCATTTTCGATACTAGCTTCCGACAGGTTTAACTCCCGCTGCACCAGTGCTATGTCTTCCACTTCTATTTGGTCAAAACTCAAATATAATTCTTGAGCATCGCGGACTCCTCGGCGTTTTGTCGATGCTGGATCGAGGGTATAAATCTGAATTTGACTGGGAAATAACTGTCGCAAACCTTTGACAGTGCTAAATTGTTTCCCTTCCGAAACCGCTTCCCAGCCGTATTCCGAGTGCATATCGAAAATCAAATTAACCGCAGCTTGTTTACGAATAATTCCAGACAATAACAACCGCGTGAGAAAAGATTTGCCCGTTCCAGATTTGCCAAAAACTCCGTTGCTGCGTTCGACAAATCTATCTAAATCTAAGCATACAGGAACGTCCATGTCAATAGGTTTGCCGATCGCAAAATTGCGCCGGTACGGGTCATCTTCCCAGCCAAAAACTGCCCGAAAGTCGGTTTCTTTGGCATCAAACACCTGGGAAAAGTGGCTGGGAATGGTTTTAACGGGCAATAGTTCA
>RDXH01000126.1 GCA_004292745.1 Oscillatoriales cyanobacterium
TAGTTTTCTAGACTCAGAAGCTTTCAGCTTTGAAGATTGCCTATTATCGCAACGTCTTCAGGAATCAGAACTGGTAGAATCTCCCCAAAGGAAATAGGGTGCGATCGCCATTTTTCCACTATCCAGAAAGGCGATCGCCCTTCCTACATCTGCGTTAATCTGTGTCAATCTGCGGTCAAAAAAGATCGATCGCCCTTTCTAATAATCCAGAAGGGCGATCGCCCGTTTTATAATCAGAAAAGGGATCGCTCAAAATCTTTCCCATTCACAACCAGTCAGGAACCCAACTCTAAAGAGATTGGGCTTGCAAGAGAAATCAAGTAAGCCATTCTGACCAGCCTAAGACCTTCGAGGTCTACGTTATTTGGGTCACGACACCCTGTGGATGCGAAGCTAGTTCCCTGCTCTGTCGCTAGTTGTTAAACAGTTCTAAAGTCACTGGAACAGTGCTGCTAGCCTAACAAGCCCTTATAACATTGGCGAAGCTAACATTACCCGAAAGGGATTCGGAGACAACCATATCTCCACAGAGGGGCAACCATACCCCTCTAACCCCGAAAGGGGATTCTCTTACGGTTGAAACCGCCGGGTCGTTTCCCTCTCAGGTCTAAAGACTCTGAGTTTCCCACTTACCGAGCTTTTTATGACAACCGCGATCGCACTCAACCTCAAAACCTTTTTAGAAGACTTAAAAAGTGCCGATTTAGTAGGGGTTTCACTTCGCCATCAAAATCTTGGCTTGCGTTTAGACTTCACCTTTGGCCCCGAAGTCGGAGATGTTGCGATCGAGTTCGATCGCATTCTTCACCTAGTGATTTCTCGCCCCATCAATTCCGATGATGAAAATTACTGTTTTTGGGTAGGAGAAGTCAAACTCAGAAAACTTGAAGAAAATGCCGAAACTTTCTTATCTTCCCTGTCCTATCCTTTCAATTTCCCGGCTAATTTAGATTTATCTTCTTTGAGTCATTTTCGGTTAGAAGGGGATATTTTTATTGAAATAATTTGCGAATATTATAAAATTTTTCAGGAAGTTAAAAATTAATTCATAAGGATTAGATGAAACAGGCATTGTCAGGCTTGTTGTTCATACTTTTGAACAAACTGATAGCTCCTCCTGCATCATTCGGATTATTTCCGCTCGGAAAGCTACTTTCACTGAAACACAATCTTATCAAGATAGAAAATTATGAAATCTGAGTATGATTTTTCTGCGTCAGAACAAGGCAAGTTTTACCATCCTGATGCTACGTTTCATTTGGACGTTTTTTATTTGTAGTTTGAGCAGATTGATATAGCGATCGCCCTAATGGTTAAGGCGACTGCTATAGTTGGCAAGCAGGAAGCCTATAGTATGCCCTGCGGGAGCATCCCGACTTTGCATAGGCGAAGCATGACCGCAGACAATTTATTAGTGATAACCAGAGATTTACAGCGGTCATGCTAGAGCATCATACGAATATATTTGCACTCCTTGAGATGCACTCATCCCTGCTCTTGGTTGTGGCGATTCTAAGGCGCGATCGCTCTAGTTGACAGCCACCGCCAGATTAAGTTCTGGATCTTGGAACAAGGGAGTGCTCAGATAGCGTTCGCCAAAGCTAGGCTGAATCATCACGATCAATTTGCCTGCATTTTCAGGACGCTTGCCAATTTTCAAGGCCGCACACAAGGCTGCACCGCTGGAAATACCAGACAACAGTCCTTCTTCTCTGGCTAAGCGACGCCCGTAGGCGATCGCCTCGTCATCGCTGACAACTACGATCTCGTCGATCGTATCCACATTCAGCACCGGAGGCACAAAACCAGCACCGATACCTTGAATTTTGTGAGGTCCAGGCTTACCACCGGAAAGTACCTGACTGTTAGCCGGCTCAACGGCGATCGTCTTAAATTCAGGTTTTCGGGACTTAATCACCTCCGAAATACCTGTAATCGTACCGCCGGTGCCAACCCCAGAAATCAGGAAATCCACCTCGCCATCTGTATCTTCCCAAATTTCCTCCGCTGTGGTTTCCCGGTGAATCTGGGGGTTAGCGGGATTCCGAAACTGCTGCAACATATAAGCATGGGGCGTTTTGTCCACAATCTCTTGAGCGCGACGAATGCAGCCACTCATGCCCTCAATTCCTGGAGTCAATTCTAATTGGGCCCCGTAAGCTCGTAACATCGATCGACGTTCCGTGCTCATCGTATCAGGCATTGTCAAAATCAACTTATAACCCTTAGCCGCCGCCACCATGGCCAAAGCAATGCCAGTATTGCCAGAAGTCGGTTCCACTAACACCGTTGTCCCTGGAGTAATCAGCCCTTCTGCTTCGGCTGCATTCACCATATTCACGCCAATACGGTCTTTGACAGAGGCAGCAGGATTCATGCCTTCGAGTTTGACCACAATCCGAGCTAAGCACCCTTCGGCTTGGGGAATGCGGTTGAGTTGCACCAAAGGTGTGTGGCCGACCAATTCTGTAATGTCACGAGCAATACGCATAATCTTTGTCAGTTTGTGGTTAATGGTAAATTTTGAAGTAAACCCACCTAAAAAAACATAATACCCAGAGTCTAGACTTGTTTAATAAGTTGGGACTCTAACACCAGAGCATTTTACCTTTAATTAGAGCTACCTACTTAACTTATAATTACAGATTTTATGGTCTAATATATTCGTAGGGGCGAAGCATGACCGCTGTAAATCTCTGGTTATCACTAATAAATTATCTGCGGTCATGCTTCGCCTATGCAAAATCGGGATGCTCCCCTTAATACTTTCATGTACACTAGCACATTTTGTTTGTACTTGCTACATTTTGAGTCAATAAATTGCATATAAATAACTTTGCTAATCTTCACAAAAGTCAATTATTAATCCCTATTAACTTTTATTAACTATTAGTAATTAGATGTAGTACATGATATTGAGCTGTCGTCTGCCATTGCGTTTTTCGCACAGGTCTTGTAGGGTATATTTTTGTAAAACGGAGTTAGCAATGGAGCGAGCTTCTTGCCAAACTTCCCAAATCACGGCACTTTCTACGGTTTGAGCAGGAGAGTCTTTTTCCGATCGCTCAAAATCCGAACCTTCGAGGCAGTTGACAATTTCTAGGAGTGTAATTTTCCAGGGTTCCCTTGCCAAAATATAACCTCCCTTAGCCCCTCGCTGGCTGCGGATTAAACCACAGCGTCTCATCGTAGCGAGTAACTGTTCTAAATATCGATCGGGGATATTTTGCTGAGTCGCTATCTGGCGAATTTGCAGCGGTTCACCTTCCTCGTAGCAATCGGCCAACTCCAGCAAAGCCAAGATCGCATATTCGCTTTTACAGGATAGTTCCACCATAATTTCACTTTAAAATACCATAATTTGCAACTCCGAAGTCATATCAATTCCGGTTGTATCGGAATGATTTAACCGCGAAGGCGCGAAGGACGCGAAGTTCGAGAAGAGAGAGTTTAATACAGGACGATGAAGAGAGGATTTGGTATCAGAAGCGATCGCAAGTATTGATTTTGAGCTCAAAATTCTAACTTCCCACTATTGATTATACTCCGGTTCTCCACTAGAGTTTATTGACTTCCTGATTCCTCCCAACAAGAAGCCCTGCCACAGGCAGGGCTAACTTAAAATTTGAGACCTCTGGGGCGAAAGAGTATCACCCATCCAGCCTTCTAGAAGCTGTTCCTAGAAAGTGAAAGTAGTTCTGAGAGTACCAATGATGATGTCATCATTACCCTTATCTTGATTAGGGTTAGTAATCCAAACTACCCCAGGAGTCACAGAAATATTATCCGTAAGCTGGTACTTGTAGAAGCCTTCAATGTGCCACGAAGTATCATTTCTGAAGCTCCGCAAACTAGATGCAGCCTCAAGTTTATCCAAATAAGGCTCGCGACCAAGCACAAAGCCCAGCAAGTTGCCTTCTTTCCCTAAATCGGGGAAAGCCAAAGTGACAGCGTAGTTCCAAATTTTCGCATCACCGATACCGAGAATGCGAGCATTAGTTAAACCACCCCAGCCCCCAACGATAAACCTGGGGCTGAGTCGGAACGAAGCCTGAGCGCCGTAGGAGTTGCTGACAACTTTGCGACTGCGGAAGCCTGTAAAACCGTCACTCAAGCCGTTCAGGGAGTTAGCCACACCGGTGCCGGTGAAACCGCCGAGATTACCGGAGCCATTGCTCAAACCATTGTCAAACCCAAAGTTACCTCTGCTAAAGTAACCGTGGTTATAGTTGAGAGCAACCTGCAAATTCCGTCCGGGGGTAAAAGTCAACTGCCCCATGGCGGCGTAGTCGCCGTTGAACAAACCCGCACCTTTGCTAGGATTGGCTGCATTGGATGCCAAGTAGCCGAAAGAAAGAGAAGTCGGGCCGAACACGCCACCAAGCAGTCCCCTGCCACCGAAGGCATAATCAAAGCCGATACCGGCACCGCCACCGAGACGATAAATCGGGTTCCGTTGTCCAAAGGCGCTTAAGGACCCGTTACCACCGTCAAAGTCTTCAAAGTATGGGTTGACAGTCGGCATGATGTCATCCCAAACGCCTGCGTTGGCTGAGAGGGTAACGTTCAAACGATCGCCAACAGGAAACTTGTACAGCAAGCTGTCGAGGGCAAAAACGTTGTCGGTTCTGCCAACAATGTTCCAAGTTTGATTACCTTCGCTGGTAGCCCCAAAGTTAAAGTTTCGACCGTTGCCGACTTGCAGCCTGGTCAGCAACAAGTCTCTGCCAGTGAAGCTAGTGTTTAAATTGAGACGTACCCGTTGTTGGAATACAGCTTCGTTGTTGTTGCTGCCGATTCTTTTGCGGTCTCTGCCAAAAAAGCCTGCACTACCACCAAAGTCGTCGCTGAGGGCGAATATTGCTTCCCCAGTCAGTTTGGTAGTGGTGGAGAATTGGTTGGCTTCGAGTTCAGAGGTCCGAGCTTCCAAGGCATCTACTCGGCCGCGCAGGGTTGCTAGTTCCGCTGCAAATTCTTCTTGGAGCCGTTGGAGGGCTGCCAAGTCTTGTTTGGTTGCTAAGTTGGTCGTACCTGCTCGGATTAGTTCGTTAACTTTATCTAAGCAAGCGTTTAAACCGGCGGCAAATTCGTAGCGGGTCATGGCCCGGTTGCCACGGAAAGTGCCATCAGGGTAGCCGGCGATACAGCCGTAGCGCTCGACTAGGGATTGGAGTGCTTGGAATGCCCAGTCTGTGGGGCGCACGTCGGAAAGCTGGGAGACTGAGGTCACTTGACCTTGAGTTTCAGACTCTGCTGCACCTTCGGTGCTGTACTGGCTGAGCTGTTCTAGTGTAGCGCTGGGGTTTGAAGTTGCTGGTGCTGCGGTTTGAGCTACAGCTTCAGCGGGTTTTGGCAAACTTGGTTGTGCCGACTCTACCACTGAGGGAATGGTTGTTTTTGGTTGAGTGGCGCTAATTAGTTCTGGTTGAGCCGCTTCTACAGCCGCAGTTGCTGGTTGCTCAACAACTGTGGGTTCAACTGCTGCTAAAGATGCACTTACGGGTTCTGATGCTGCTTTGGGGTTTGCGGTTTCTGTGGCTGTGTTGGCTGCGATCGCATTGTCAGTAGCAGCCTGAGCATCAGTGGCTACCTTTGGGGACTCACTTTCGTCGCCCGGAACTTGGGAAATTGCTTCAATTGTCTCAACTGCTGTTCCTTGAGGAACGGCGGCTAAAGCATTGAGCTTCGCTTCGGAGATTTCAGCGATGGCAGTTTTTGCAGTTTGAGCCACAGTTGCGTCAGCAGCGGGTTGAGCGTCTGCTGCGATCGCGCTCGAAGAAACTACTAGGGTAGCTCCTAAGACTGCTGGACTGATCAGTAGATAACTCCACAAAAATTTCGACATATTTACTCTCCTCCTCACACCGATTACAAAGAATCTTGGAATCTTGTCTAGTGTTCTATGTGGTCAGTAGTTGCCCCCATAGCATACTTTAAAACGAGACCAAAATTTTGATTTTTTCTGTTAATTTTTTTCGGAATGACCTAAAACGGTTTGGTATGTTTGCCCCTGATTCATGCCTTCGCCGACTCAGGACTGGTGCAATCTCCCATCTCAAATTTCACATTTCAAATCCGATTAACTGTTGAGCAAGCAACAGCTAGTATATTTACTTTTTAGCACTCATTGCCACCATCGTCTAGGGTGATTCGACGCGATCGACATCCAAATTGTGTCCGAGGACGCTGAATACTTGGCGGTGCTCGAACAGTTGCAACAAATCGCTATTGATTTTGTTATGAGTAGCTTCTTGTCGCAAAATTTTGAGGGCTGCCTCTGTACGTAGCGCCCGCTTGTAGGGGCGATCCCCGGCTGTCAGGGCATCATAAATATCGGCGATCGTCATCAGTTGAGATTGAATTGGAATTTCCGACTGTTTGAGACCTTGAGGATACCCTGTACCGTCGAGTTTTTCATGATGTCCGTAGGCAATTTGGGGAACATTTTTTAAATCTTTTGTCCAAGGAATTTGTTTCAGAAACTCATAGGTGTGAGTTACGTGAGATTCTATGGCTGCTCGTTCTACCACCGTCAGGTTGCCCCTGGACACCATCAATTGTAGGATTTCATCTTGGTCTAGGAGGGGTTTAATTTCACCGTCTATATCTCTGTAAGTTTGTCGAGCAAGTTCTCGCAGTTGAGCTAGGGGTTCGGCAGCCAGAATGTGAGGCTCGTTAGCTTCTAGCAGCACTTCCCAGTATTCTGCCAATCTAGTTTTTGCCTCTGCTAGCTTCGTATCTAGCTGTTCTATTTCCTGACATTGAAGACATCCTGGTTCTTCACTAGGATGTTTGCGGTAGGCTGAATGCGATAGTAAGTATTTATACTTAGATTGCACGCATTCCATTTCCATCGTCTGCTGAGCTAAGGCAAAACGGTGGCGAATGATTTCTAGCTGTGAGGGGTAAAGCTTTTTCTGCTTGGTTAAAACGGCTTCGGGAACTCCGATTTTGCCAAAGTCGTGCAGCAGGGCTGCGTAGCGAATTTCTTGAATTTGGCGATGGTTAAAGTAAATAGGACGCAGCCATCCAGAGCTACTGCTGTTTACTTCTTCTGAAAGGCGCACCGTCAGGGCTGCTACTCGCTCTGAGTGGCCGTAGGTACAGGGGTCTCTGGCTTCTATTACTTGCACCGAGGCCTTGACGAAACCCTCAAATAAGTGTTCTATGCTTTCTTGTAGTTGATTGCGCTCGATCGAGATGGCTGCTTGAGAAGCGAGCGATCGAACTATCCTTTCTTCCCACTCCGAATAACGCTGGGTCGATTCCCAGGCATTTTCGGCTGTCAGTACCGTCTCTGCTTTGGTTTTGCGGTTGATCAGTTGCAGTACACCTATAGTCTCCCCCTGTCGGTTTTGCATCGGCAGCACCATCACAGAGCAAGTACGATAGTTAATATCCCTGTCAAAACTGGTATCTAGCTGATAGGGCACACCCGCCGGCAAGTCATAGGCATCAGACAGGTTCAAACTTTCGCCTGTAATTGCCACGTAGCCCGCCAAGCTTTTGTCTGTTAGTGGGAGCGCAAACTCCTTAAACGACAGTCTCGGTTTAGAAGCGTTTTGAGCTACCTTGAACAGTAGTTTAGATGTTTCGTCACTGTGATCTACTAAGTAAACGCTGCCGGCATCACTGTAGGTAATTTCCCTACTTTTGGATAAAATTAAGTTTAATAAACCCCCTAAATCTTGGGCACTCGAAAGAGCTGCACCAATATCCAAAAGTTGTTCTATCAGCTCAGTTCTTTCAGCAGATTCGTTCAAGAACTCTGGCTTTTCAAATACGATCATGGTCGGAGGATGGCGAATAGCCTTGAATACATGGGACTTTTTGCATCTCGACTTTCTCACCTCTGATTCTAGCCCAGAGTCGATGTTTTATTGGCGAAATTTCGGCTTGGGAGGCTATCACTAGATGTTGCGGCTCCTTTCTGGCGATCGGTAAAGCTTTTATTTTAGTGAAGAAATCTCTTTAGCTAGTGCAAAGTCTTTCTCAGTTAAGCCTCCTGCATCGTGAGTTGTCAAGTTAACTGTGACTTTATTATAGGAAATTTCTATATCTGGATGATGTGCTGCGGCTTCTGAGGGTGCGACCAACTTATTCACAAAATCGATCGCTGCTATAAAATCTTGAAATTTCCGGGTACAGCGGAGTTTATCACCTTCAACTGTCCAACCTGACAATTGACTAGCGCGGGCTTTAATTTCAGTATCTTTCAGTAGTGAATTCATTGTGTTTACCTTGGGATGCTGCTCGCCTGTCAAAAATTTTACCAAAAGCTATCCGCTCTCACCAGTAGTATTTAAGTCTAAGTTTTGACACTTAAACTTTAACACTATTTGGGGTGAGAGCGGTCTAGCGGGTCTTCAGATTAGAACCTGACTGCCGGGAGATTCCCTAACTAAGCCTGGTTCCCGATGGAAGTCGCTTCCTGGGGAGAACGACGGCTGACTGCTAGTGAGCGGCCCCGGCGCACAGCCGGTAGTTTCCAATCTGATGACCCATGCGTTTACTACTTTCTATCATGGGCATCACCTCCAAGTTTAGCTAAATTGCTTAATATGTGAACGCACCTCATCTTAATCTGAGATTAAGTATGAGGATTTGTGTGCTACCAATTGGTAGCAATACCAGAAGAACCTGCGTTCTGAGTATCATTCCGGTATGCACAATTAATAAGATAACACAACGAATCAGAAGTGAACCGATTCAGTGAAAAATTTTGCAGCTAAGGGCAATATTTTCGATCGTACTTTAATTTCCTCACACAAAAAGCTCCTGCCAGCAGACAGGAGCTTTTGCAGCTTGTTAAAATAGCTGATTTGTTTCTAACTTTCGCGATGCTTACAGAGCATTACCACGAGGCAGAACTTCTTCTGGGAAGATAAAGTTTTCGTGTGGTTGGTCGGTTGGAGCCATCCAAGCACGAATACCTTCGTTCAACAGAATATTCTTAGTGTAGAACGTTTCAAACTCAGGATCTTCTGCTGCACGAAGTTCTTGGGATACAAAGTCATAGGCCCGCAGGTTTAATGCTAAACCGACGATACCCAAAGAGCTCATCCACAAGCCTGTGACAGGTACGAACAACATGAAGAAGTGTAACCAACGTTTGTTGGAGAAAGCAATTCCGAAGATTTGCGACCAAAAACGGTTAGCTGTCACCATGGAGTAGGTTTCTTCAGACTGAGTTGGGTTGAAAGCGCGGAAAGTGTTAGCACCTTCACCGTCTTCAAACAGAGTGTTTTCCACCGTTGCACCGTGAATGGCGCACAAGAGCGCACCACCCAAGATACCTGCAACACCCATCATGTGGAAGGGGTTGAGGGTCCAGTTGTGGAAGCCTTGTAGGAATAATAGGAAGCGGAAAATTGCGGCCACGCCGAAGCTGGGGGCGAAGAACCAACCTGATTGACCCAAGGGGTAAAGCAGGAACACCGAGACGAACACGGCGATCGGGCCGGTGAATGCCAAGGCGTTGTAAGGACGGATGCCGACTAAACGGGAAATTTCTAGCTGACGCAAGCAGAAGCCGATCAGTGCGAAAGCGCCGTGGAGTGCGACAAAGGCCCATAGGCCACCGAGTTGGAACCAGCGGGTGAAGTCCCACTGTGCTTCCGGGCCCCACAGGAACAGCAGGGAGTGTCCGAGGCTGTTGGCTGGGGTGGAGACTGCAAGCGATCGCGTTTGAGCCAGTCGTCGAGTACATCAAAGATGCCTCGTTCGTTCTGGGCGCGTCCGACTGCGATTGTCATTGCTGTAAAATCCTCTTGCTTGTTAAAAGGTTAAGGTTTGTCAATTACCCCAACTAAGATTCTTCATGTACGAATGCTAGATGGGGATGAAAGGTGGTTCTAATTAAAGTTAACATAACTATACATTATAATTTCAGAAAATTTCAACTCGATTGGTAGTTGAATTAAGATTTGGCTTTAAGGCTTTTGAATTTTATGACTGCACAAACAACGACTTCGAGCGGACGCATCCTGCGCCAGCAGGTTTTGGGTTCCCGCCGCTTCAGCAATTACTGGTGGGCGACGGTGGTCAGCATTGGAGGGACTGGCTTCCTGCTGTCGAGCATTTCTAGCTACTTGCACGTAAATCTGCTGCCTTTTGCTGACCCGACTCAGCTCATTTTTATCCCCCAGGGCATTGCGATGGGTTTCTACGGTGTCTGTGCTCTGCTGTTGGGGTCTTACCTCTGGCTGACTGTTCTGTGGGATCTTGGTGGCGGGTATAATGAGTTCGATCGCGAAACTGGTAGTATTCGCATCTTTCGCTGGGGTTTTCCAGGCAAAAACCGTAAAGTAGACTTTACCTGCAAAACATCCGATGTTCAATCGGTACGGGTGGACATCAAAGACGGTCTCAGTCCCCGTCGCAGTATTTATCTCAAGCTCAAAGACCGCCGTCAGTTTCCTCTGACTAGAGTCGGACAACCCATATCCTTGTCTAAGGTGGAAAATGAAGCGGCCGAATTGGCTCGATTTTTGAAGGTTCCCTTGGAAGGACTTTAAGAATTTGGGATTTGAGATGTGGGATTTGGGATTGGTAAAGGGGGGGGTAACAACAGGTAGGCACTGACCATCCACCACCCCCACACAACGATGATTTACCTCAAAATGAAACCGCCTCGCCTCCCATCCCCCTTCACTAGGGGGACTAAACAGAATGCTCCGATTCCTCTGTTTCGATTACCAACAGTCCTGGACGCACGGAAGGTCAAAAACCCCGTTTCTGCGTCAATTCTAGTTGCCAAGTTTTTAATCAAGTGAAAGTAAAAATGCAAATCCGAATTCAGCAGTGGTTTTTCTCAATTTTAATCATTGGTGCCATTTTTGTAGGTGGATGCGGTAGTTCTACTCCCGCCAATTCTACTCCCACACCGAATCCGGCATCTGGTGAAACTATTTCTTTGTCTCCGTCTGCGTCTCCTGCTGTTGTGGCTGCTAGTTCGCAATTTAGTAACTTGCCGCGTTTGGAAGGAAAAGCAACGGTGGTGATGACGGTTAAAGGAGCACCAATTACGATCGAACTTGACGGTACAAATGCTCCGATTACTGCGGGCAATTTTGTGGATTTGGTTCAGAAAGGTGTCTACGATGGGCTGGTATTTCACCGCGTAGTACGGGAACCTCAGCCTTTTGTGGTTCAAGGTGGCGACCCCCAGGGGAAAGATCCTAAATTCCCTTCAGAACGGTTGGGAACTGGTGGTTTTATTGACCCGAAAACTTCTCAGGAACGATATATTCCTCTGGAAATTAAAGCTAAAGGTGCGAAAACTCCTACTTACAGCACGACGTTTGAGCAAGCTAGGGTGACTGAGAAACCTGTTTTGGTGCATAGTCGTGGGGCTGTGGCTATGGCTAGATCGAATGCTCCTGATTCGGCTTCTTCGCAGTTTTATTTTACTTTGACGGATGTACCTTTTTTGGACGGTAGCTATGCGGTTTTTGGCTACGTCAAGCAAGGTATGGATGTGGTTGATAAGATACAGGCTGGCGATCGCATTGACAAAGCTACTGTGACTCAAGGTTTGGAAAATTTTAAGGCTGTTAGTTAGTGGGCATTAGTTAGTAGTTATTCGTCCTTAGTCATGAGTCATTAGTTAGTATTCATGATAGAACCAAATAATTTCTGCTGTCTACTTTCTGATTTTTGCCAAAACCCAGCCTTTTATTTATGGATGTTGTTGTTACTGGAATTGGTTTAGTTTCTGCTTTAGGCTCTCTGGAAACTAGCTGGAAAAAACTGTTAGTTGGGGAGTCGGGAATTGAAGAACATCAACCTTTTTTAGAACTTAAACCTCGACCTCTGGGTTTAATCGATTCAAAACCGGCGGATTTAATAACTTTAATGCGACGGGTTTTGGCAGATGCTTTGCAAGATGCTAATTTGACTTTGCCGATTCCTGATTGTGGAATTGCGATCGGCTCTAGCCGTGGTTTTCAGGCAAATTTGGAGCTGTTGTTAACACAAGTTAGAAGCACCCCCCCCTACCCGCCCCTTGGGGGGAACTCAGAAGCACCCCCCCCTACCCGCCCCTTGGGGGGAACTCAGAAGCAAGAAGGAAGGGAATTCCCGATTCCAGATTCTGAATTTGTGAATTTTTTGCCTCACATGGGGGCGATCGCGGTGGCGAGAGCAATTGGCTCTACCGGGCCGGTGCTGGCGCCGATGGCGGCTTGTGCTACGGGTATTTGGTCGATCGCCCAAGCTGTTGAGTTAATTCAAACTGGTCTGTGTCAGAGGGCGATCGCAGGTGCTGTGGAAGCGCCCATCACACCCTTAACTCTGACTGGATTTAACCGGATGGGTGCTTTGGCCACAACCGGTTGCTATCCCTTCGATCGAGACCGGGAAGGGTTGGTACTCGGCGAAGGTGGAGCTTTATTTGTATTAGAATCGGCGGATTTGGCAATTGGTCGCGGTGCTCAAATTTACGGCCGAGTTTCGGGTTTTGGCTTGACAAACGATGCGTGTCATGGTAATGCGCCGGAAATTGGAGGAAAAAGTGCGATCGCCGCGGTAAATCAATGTTTGAAACGGAGCAATTTATCAAGGTTTGACATCGATTTCATTCACGCTCACGGCACTGCAACGGAGTTAAATGACCAACACGAAGCACTTTTAATTAATAAGTTGTTTCCTTTCGGAGTTGCTGTTAGTTCGACTAAAGGGGGGACTGGACATACTTTGGGAGCTTCGGGAGCTTTGGGTATAGCTTTTTGTTTAATGAGTATCAAAGAGCAGATATTGTTACCTTGCGTCGGAATGCGCCAACCGGGATTTGAATTAGATTTTGTGCGCTGTGCCCGATCGACCAAAGTGAGAAATGCGGTTTGTTTGAGTTTTGGCTTTGGGGGTCAGAATGCAGCGATCGCTCTGAGTCAGTATAGTTAATTTTTTAATAATTTTTTTTAAACCAAAAGTTGATCTGCAATTAAATTGAAGGAATAAGAGAAGATATAAAAAAGAAACTGTTTAGATTAAACTTCAGGTGGTATTTTCACATGGATTTAGCCTCTCATCGATTTATGTCCTACTTTGAACCCGAACAAGCCGCGCACCTGTGCAAAATAGCGATATTGGAGAATTTTGCTCAGGAAACCCTGGTTTTTGAGGAGGGAGAACCAGCGGATTTCTTATATCTAGTCTTAGAAGGTGAAGTCAAATTTAGCAAACGGATTGACAACAATAAACATCAAACTGTTGCTCTAGCTAAACCGGATGACTTTTTTGGGGAACTCGGAGTTTTAGACGGACAGCCGCGCAGTGCGAGGGCCTTAGCCATTGCAGGCTCAAATTTAGCCAAAATATCTCGCACAGAACTGATAGATACACTCCATTTTAGCAAAGGAACTTCCGTGCTGCAAATTTTTAGCTTTATTGTTCAAAATTTGCGCGACACAACCGATCAGTATGTCAACCAGTTTGTACATAAACAAAAAATGGTTCTGGTGGGAGAAATGGTGAGTACAATTATTCACGATTTCAAAAGTCCTTTTACAGGAATTAAACTCTCAAGTGAAATGCTCAAAGAAATTCACCCGGACGAGGAAACTCAGGAGTGGTGCGACCTGATTCAATTGCAGGTTCAGCGAATGTTGGAAATGGCAGAGGAAGTATTAGAATTTTCTCGTGGAAATTCTGTTTTACATAAAAAATCAATTAACCTCATCCAGACTTTGCACCAATTTGAAAAATTGAATAGGGTTTATTTTGAAGCGGCAAAAGTAGAGTTGGTAGTACGGGTAACAGAAGTGATAGTGCTGGCTGACGAAAATAAGATTTTGCGCGTTTTGCAAAATTTAGTCGGCAATGCTGTGGAAGCTTTTGGGGGACGAGGGGGCCGTGTAGAGATTACTGTAACAGAAAGTGAGGAGTGGGCAGAAATTAGCATTTACGATAATGGACCTGGTATTCCGCGCGCAATTAAGGAAAAATTATTTGAACCTTTTGTGACCTATGGAAAGCGTACTGGTACTGGTTTGGGAACGGCGATTGCTAAGTCGATGATAGATGCTCACAAAGGGGAAATTACCTATGAGTCTGAAGACGATAAAGGAACAACTTTTTACATTCGTTTGCCTAAAAACATAAGTTAAATGATGGGCAAAATCAAGTATAATTGAATTGAGGAATAGCTAAAATTATAATGCCACTTAGTATTCAAACTTTACCCCAAGAAGTGATCGATTTAATTGCCGCAGGCGAGGTAATTGACTCGATGGCTGCGGCGGTGCGAGAATTAGTGGAAAATTCTCTGGATGCTGGCGCAACTCGCATCATTGTTTCTGTCTGGCCCCAACAGTGGCGACTGCAAGTTGCAGATAATGGTACGGGAATGGATTTGGAAAATTTGCAGCAGGCTGCTTCTGCTCATAGTACCAGCAAAATTAGCACTGAAGCAGACCTTTACAAAATTGCTACTTTGGGGTTTCGTGGGGAAGCTTTGCACAGTTTGGCTCAGTTGGGTTCTTTGGAAATCTTGAGCAGAACAAATGATTTGGGATTTGCTGATTTAGATGAAAATCCAGAGGATTTGGCTCTTGAAAATCTCTCTGCGTCCAGGGGGGAAATAGAAAATGCTCGATCGGGCTGGCGGGTAGTTTACGATGGCGCTGGGGAACCTGTGGAGGTGGAAACAATTGCGATCGCTCCAGGGACGGTGGTGACAGTTAGTAACTTGTTTGGGAATTGGCCAGTCCGTCGCGGCTTTTTGGCACCGGCACAGCAAATGCGATCGGTACAATTAATGATTCAGCAAATTGCCCTGTGTCACCCTCAAGTCAATTGGCAGTTGCGACAAGGAAATACGCCTTGTTTTCAGATCACACCGGGCTTGACAGGAAAACAAATTTTACCTCAATTTGTGCGGGGAGTTCGCTTGCATGATTTGCAGTATTTAAAGGTGAATTTGCCCTCTGTTCCCCATAGCAATAAAATAGCAGACTCTGTGGTGAAAACGCAATTAGTTGCGTCAAAAACCGAGTCTAGTTATCCATTACCCATTGCCAATACTTCGCCTACGTGGCCCCTGAACCCTTCGACTTCGCTCAGGGACTATGAAGGGATCGGGCTTAACTCAGTCCTTGGGTTCAGTAAAAATTCCCCATTGACAATTCCCCATTTCCAGTCTTTAGAGTTAGTAATTGGTTTGCCCGATCGCTGTCATCGCAGACGCCCGGATTGGGTGAAGGTGGCGGTGAATCGGCGGGTGGTGCGATCGCCCGAATTGGAGCAAACTATTCTCAGCGCCTTTGCTCGTACTTGTCCGCGCGATCGCTATCCTCTGTGTTTTATTCACCTGCAAATTGCTCCCTCCGAAATTGACTGGAATCGACACCCAGCTAAGGTGGAAATTTATTTGCAAGATCCTAGTTTTTGGCAATTACAAGTTAGAGCGGCAATTGCTCGTGCTTTGGAGTTGAATGAAGATGTTTTGCCGCAGCCGACTATTCCCGATCGAGTGGAAAAATTGCTCAAAGCATCGGAACAAAAAGGTGCTTATAGTCTGGGGATTTCTAAGGATCAGAAGGATGACGGCGAACAGGTAAAAGCTCATCCCATAGGATTGATGGAATTGAGGGCGATCGCTCAAGTTCACCATACTTACATTGTAGCGGAACATCCCAGCGGAATGTGGTTAGTAGAACAACACATCGCTCACGAGCGTGTTTTGTACGAGCAATTATGCGCTGCATGGCAGTTAAAACCTCTAGAAAAACCCATAATTCTCAGTCAATTATCGGCGTGGCAAATTGAGAATTTGTCTCGCTTAGGTTTAGAGGTAGAAACTTTTGGGGAACAGCTATGGGCGCTGCGGGAAGTTCCTGCCTTGTTAGCCGAGCGAGATGACTGTAGAGATGCTATTTTTGAACTCAGTAAAGTAGCAGATTTGCAAGCAGCTCAAGTTGCTACGGCTTGTCGTAGTGCCCTTCGCAATGGTACTCCTTTAACTCTGGATGAAATGCAAAATTTGTTGAATGAATGGCAACAAACTCGCAATCCTCGCACTTGTCCTCACGGCCGCCCAATCTATTTTGCTTTGGAAGAATCGACTTTGGCTCGGATTTTTCGGCGCAATTGGGTGATTGGTAAGAGTCACGGAATTTAAACTTGGCAATTTGAAAATACGACATGAAAAATACCATCACAATTTTTTCGATTTTTTTAAATATAATTTTGGTAGGGGTGATTTTTATCTATGCAGGAAAACGGGGATATTTGGGCAGGATGTTGGTGATGGCGAATGCTAATTACCTGGAATTACCCACAGATACACTGAGTTCTCAACCAGGGTGGCTGGATGAGGTAAAATATCAAGTTACTGTGGCTCACCCTAGGCAAATTAAAACTTGTTTTTTTGGGGATTCTATAACTTCGATGTTGGGAAATACTCTCGGAAACGATACTTTTAATTGGGCGATGGGCGGGATGAGTGCCATTTCTCAGCTAGAACAGCTTAAGTTTCTCACTGCTGTTAAAATTAAGTGCGATCGGGCCATCATTGCTCTGGGTACTAATGATGCTATTTACAGAACTATGGATGGGCAATTTGTGAACAATATGAGGCAAATAATCGCGACTGTTAAACAAGATATGGGGGCAAAAAAAGTGGTTTTGCTACTAGCTTTTTATTCAACTGTTGAGGCAAGCCACGATGTGACTGTTGCTGCTCCTATTTCAAGAGTCGATCGCTTTAATCGGTTGATTCGTCAAGTTGCGGTGGGAGAAAAATTATCAATTGACGAAGAAGTTGTGCAGCCATTATTTGACGGTAAAGCTTTGAAGGCTAATTTGACATCGGATGGTGTTCATCTCAATGCTGATGGCAAAATAATTTATCGTGAAGCTTTATTAAAAATAGTGGCTGATTTAGATAAAAATCATTAGAGTAGAGGCTTTAAATCAATAATAAAAATGGATTTTCCCAGAGCGCGACAACTATTTCATTTAGAAATTAATCAACCAGATAACTCGATAGATCTGGCAAAAGCAGCCCTGTATATAGCTTTAGAAGAATATCCTAACTTAGAGACACAGGAATATCTTAATGCTCTCGACGACATGGCGGATGAAGTTCGCGATCGCCTGCCGGCACAGAATTATCCCCTGCGAATCATTCAAACTATTAACCGTTACTTATACGAGGATTTGAGATTTGCGGGCAATGATGCGGATTATTATGACGCCCGGAATAGTTTTTTGAATCAAGTGATCGATCGCCGTATGGGTATTCCAATCTCTTTGTCTCTGGTTTATTTAGAAGTTGCCAAGCGGATTGATTTTCCGATGGTGGGAATTGGGATGCCAGGACATTTTTTAATTAAGCCAAATTTTGAAGATGCTGGGATTTTTGTTGATGCGTTTAACGGCGGTGAGATCTTATTTACTGAAGATTGTCAAGAGAGAATTTCTCGAATTTATGGTCAAACTATGGAGTTGCAGCCGGCATTTCTCGCCGCAGTCAGTCCCCGGCAATTATTGGCGCGAATGCTGGGAAATCTGAAGGCGATTTATTTGCAACAGCAAGATGCTAGGAGGGTACTCAGGGCGATCGAAGGAATTTTACTGCTATTTCCAGATGCCCTGGGAGAAAGGCGCGATCGCGGAATTCTGTACTATCAACTGGGGCGTTTGGCAGAAGCACGTCACGATTTGGAAGTATACCTAAGAAATGCTCCTAATGCTCCTGATGCTCCTAGAATTCGCCAATTACTCGATATGCTCGATCGGGATATGTGATCCCAAGTTGCACGATCGATCGTCCCTAGATTAACGTGGATGTAGATTTTATACAATTTGTCATGACCACCCCGTGTTGTCAGACCCGGAGTGTCAAAAGTTTTGCAAAGATATATAATCAATGCAGGAAAATATGTAAGGTGGTGACTTAACATATAACTGACAAATGGACACCTATCTGATGAGAGGTTAAAATTCCTTGACATCACTGTAAAATCAGATATTCTTGGGTTAATTCCCAAGTCCATTTTTCAGATTTACACCCACAGAGACGATCGCTCAAAAAAGTATTTTGACGTAAACAGGCAAAAAACCATGAACTTTCAGTTTCAATCAGGTTATCTCGATGCCATGGGCCGGCAGTCAGCTCATTTTACCAATAAAATCTCAAAGTCTTTATCATTAGGTTTGGCACTTTTGTTAGGAACAAGTGCAGTATTGCTAAGCAGCGGTAAGGCTTTGGCATTAGAAACAGTCACAGTCAAATATGGCGCTATTGACGTCACTTTACCCCTAGCCGACTTGCAAAGCTTTACACAAACTGGCAAACCATCTCCTCAACTGCAAAGCGTTCTAAGTCTGGCGAAACAAACTCCTGAATCAGTGCGAGAAATATTAACGCGAGAAGTAGCTTTAGACTCTCAATTAGTAACGCGCCTCGCAAATTCCTACTTCGGGGAAATTGTTTTGAAACAATTGGGAGAAGTAGCTTATGCACCAGCAACTCGCGCTCAAAGTGCTCCGGCCCTGCGGGATGCTTTAGTTGGAGCTTCCAAAGATGGCAAAATATCCCTGATCGAAGTGATGCAAAATTACACTCCTTCGGCTTTGGAAGTAGATGGAAATCAAGCTATGGCTGTCTATCAGCGGGTGATGAAAGATATGCAAGATTTGCAGGCAATGTATAAAAATTCACCTGCCATGCAAGGCACTGCTGGTCAAGCATTGAATTCGGCGAGACAAATGATTTGTCAGCCAAATTCATCGGGCAATATGAAGTAAAAAAATCCAGTTAGCGGGTAGGGGAAATGGGGAATCGATCGTTGGGAATTGATAGTCTTTTCTATCGCTCTCCAATGCTCCCCAGTTTCTTCCTTGTTGCTTCTGTTATAATTTCTCGGCTACTCGTTTGAGGCGACGAAGTTGGTCTTTCATGTCTTTCTGGGTCCAAGGGGCTGCAAAGCGATGGAAACCAAATCGAATTAACTGATTGGGAATCTCAAATTCAAAGCGGTTGATCAAAAGTGTGCCTTGGATTTGTGGTTGACATTCCCAGCGATCGCACCCTTGAAAAAATCCATCAAACCCCCAGACAATTAAACCCGGTTCTCGCTCTAAAACCACACTCTCTAAAGTGGGTTGCCAAACCGGAATTTTTATGATAAATAAGCTGCGACTTCCGACAGCAGTATCCCATTCGCCTACAGGCTCGCAGCGGAGTAATGGATTGAGCCACTGGTGCATTAAAGTGCGATCGGCGATACAGCGCTCCACCAAGGTAGCAGCAGCGCGAATTTCAATTGATTGCTCGAAAACTTGACGAATTGACATGAAAACCTGCAAGCTAGAAGCGTATTCTTACAGTTTCTTATCTTCCTTGTCAAATCTGACCTAAACCTGATAAAAAAATGAATGAAACTTGGCAAGAAATCACTCAACCGACATGGACCCCCATGGGGCTTCTGTCCGATCGCATCTTAGCCCAGGGGCAGCCGGCCCCAAATCCACTGGCAGATGCCGAACGTGGATTAAACAATCTATTTCAGGGTTCAAACATTGAAAATCTCATCTGGGCAGTGGGCATTCTGCTGTTGGGTTTGATCGTAGCCACCCTAGTTTCGTCAGTAATCGGAGGATTACTCAAAAAAACTAACATCGATAACAAAATGGCGGCCTGGGTTACAGGGCGTCCAGACTCCATACAGTCACCACCAGTCGAAAAATGGGTGGCGACTTCGGTGTTCTGGATCATTTTGATCTTCTTCCTGGTAGCCTTTTTCAACCGACTGAATTTGACTGCTGTCTCGCAACCGCTGAATACTTTTCTCGATCAAATAGCTGCTTTCTTGCCGAAGTTAGCCGGCGCCCTGATTTGGCTGGGGATAGCTTGGGTATTGGCCACTGTTGCAAAATTGGCTGTATCACGGGCGATGCGGGTTTTTGGTTTGGATGAGCGTTTGAATCAGCAAGTGGGTGGAACACCAGGAGAAAGCCCTTTACTGCTGAGCGAAACAGTAGCAAATGCGCTGTATTGGTTTATCTTTCTGCTGTTTTTGCCACTGATTCTGGAATCTCTGCAATTGTCTCAGGCGCTGCTACCGGTTCAGAATTTGCTCAATCAAATTCTGGCTGCTATTCCTAAGATTTTGGAAGCGGTGCTGATTGGGGCTGTGGGCTGGCTGCTGGCTCAGGTGGTGCGGCGGATTGTCACAAATTTGCTGGCTGCTACTGGGGCTGACAGTGTGGGCGCTAGGTTCGGAATTTCGCGGACGAATGGCGGCCAATCGCTGTCGTGGATTGTCGGGACGATCGTCTATGTCTTGATTTTAATTCCAACGGCGATCGCGGCACTCAACGCTTTGGACATTCAGGCGATTTCCCAGCCGGCAATCGCGATGCTCAACACGATTTTGGGCGCAATTCCCAATATTTTTACAGCCGCCATAATTTTAGTGGTTGCTTACATTTTGGGACGCTGGATTAGCGATTTGGTGATTAATATCCTGACGGGGATTGGCTTTAATAATGTCTTTTCTTGGTTGGGAGTGCCGGCGAAGCCACCATTGTCCATCGCCAAAGACCAGCTAGATCCCGATGCAACGGTACTCCAGGCGGAACCACAAATTCCATCCCGTACTCCTTCGGAGTTTGTGGGGATTGTCGTGCAAGTAGGTATTATCCTGTTTGCTGTGGTGGCTGCTACTGATGTGCTGCGCATTCCGGCACTGACGGCGATTGTCAGCGGTATTGTGCTGGTAGCTGGTCGGGTTTTGTCTGGTTTGGTCGTATTTGCGATCGGCTTATATTTAGCGAATCTGGCCTTTAGTTTGATTGCCAGTTCTGGCACTCGCCAAGCCCGGTTGTTGGGCCAAACGGCTCGGATCGCGATTATTGCCTTTGTGTTGGCCTTGGCGCTGCAACAGATGGGCATTGCTAGCGATATTGTGAATTTGGCCTTTGGGCTGCTGCTAGGGGCGATCGCTGTAGGGATTGCTCTGGCCTTTGGTTTGGGCGGGCGCGATATTGCCTCCGAGCAAATTCGCGAATGGTTAGCGGCTTTTAAACAAGATAAAACGCCGCGTTCATAACAAAAAAAATGGCGTTTGTCAAGTGCAAACGCCATTTTTTTGTCCAAATCATTCCCAAAGACTCAATCTTTTGGAGTTTAGCTTTCCCAGACTTGGTATTACCCACGACTCAACGGAACTTGATACTAGACATCGATTTGTAATAAAATGCAACAAAAGCTTTGATTAACAATGCAAATAATGTCCTATACGCGCTGGAGATTTTCAGCTTTGAACCATGTCACCCTATGTATCGCAAGCGGTTTTACTTGTAGACGGCTATAACATGATTGGGCTTTGGCCTAAACTCCGACAGAAGCGCGATCGCGACGAACTCGAAACAGCTCGCCGCGAGTTAATTGAAGTTTTAGTTAACTACAGCGCTGTTCAAGATTTTGAGGCTCGACTGGTGTTTGATGCTCACTATCGACATACTCCCAGCGTCAAAGAAATTATTACAAAACACTTATCGGTGCACTACACTGACTTCGGTCAGACAGCAGATACTTATATTGAAAAATCTTGTGCTAGTTTGCGTTATGAATTGCGATCGCGATCGGGAAAAGGTCGCATGATTGTCGCCACATCAGACCGAGCGCAGCAATTGACCGTCGTCGGTTACGGTGCCGAATGGATGTCTGCCCAGCAACTTGCAGCCGACATCGAATCCACAGCCCGCCGCTGCGAGCGCCTGCACAAATCTCGCAAACAAACTTCTAGTCGCTTTCTCGCCAGTTCTCTCGATCCAGAATCCCAACAGCGGCTCGCTAAACTGAGAATGGGATTGCCTTAACTCCTGAAACCCTCTTGCTCTATGACTTAAAAAAAAGTTTGTCAAAGGCCTTGCCAAATTCAGGATGTTGGTATTACTATTAGTAAATGTGGCAAGCAAAAAGCACCAATCCTCGGTAGCTCAGTGGCAGAGCGGTCGGCTGTTAACCGATTGGTCGTAGGTTCAAATCCTACCCGGGGAGTTAGTAAAAATCAGAAGTTGGAATTTTCCAACCTCTGATTTTTTGTATTTCATAACAAAATTCCCAGTACCCGACTTGTTTAAGAAATGGGATACTGGAACCTAACTTAATATAGCCTTTCTCAGAAAGATGAGGTACTCATGGGCATAGGGCATAGGGCATAGGGCATAGGGCATAGGGCATAGGGCATACCTCACTTTTTTGAGAAATCGTCAGGTGATTTAACCGGACCTAGAACACAGAGAACACAGAGAGATCCCAGAGAAATGAATACAGGACGATGAAGAGAGGAATTGATATTAAGTCGCATCTCTGTGCGTGTGAATTAACTCGCCTTCCATTGGTATGGAAATATTCAATTTAGACAACTCAGGATTCAATATCGCATTGACGATACCAGAACTCACCATCACCTCCAAACAACCAAGGGCTTGATGAAGTGCTACTCGTGCGTGTTGCACAGAAAAACGTTCCTTAAACACTAGCACCAACTGCCGGTAAATTTGTTCGATGTACTCAGTGCGGCCCAAAATATCAATCAGCAAACCGTATAAACCTGTAACAGGCAACCGCTGACCGTTCTTCACATAACACTTGATCTTGTTAATTTTACCAGCTTCGTAGACAGCTACAAACTCGATTTCTGCATCTACTAAATCTAACTGAAACACATTGTAAGCCGAAAGCAGCCAAGGCACTTCTTGCTGCGAGAATCGCTGCATTACCTGTTTCATGGAACCTAAATCAAACCCGGCAATCACAGCTTGACCCAAAATATCATTGGTGAATCCTCCTTGCGCTAACCATTGAAAAGCTTTTTCCGGGCTTAGATGCAACCCAGAATCTCGCGCAATTTCCATTGAATGTTCTTGTAAGTCAGTGAATTGACCGTTGGCAGCGTACCAGTAATCGGCGAATCGAATGTGCTGTTGCACTCTGCGTCTTTGATTGCCATCGTATTGAGTTTTTAGCCAGTTAGCCTCGTGTTTTTGCTTATCTAATTCTAAAATTGTGTAAGCTAATTCGCGGGCTCCAGTGTGAGCTAAAGTCATGCCAGCAGCTAAAATTGGGTCGGCAAAACCCGCAGCTTCCCCAACTAAAAACCAGTTTTCTCCTACTGTTCGATCGCTCAAAAATGACCAATCTTTTGTAGTTTCAATCTTCCCCGTACTGGTAGCATTAGCGATTAATTTGCTGATGCGAGGTTCGCTCTTTAGTGCTGCGGCATATATCTCCTCTGGTCGCTGTTTCATCTCCTT
>RDXH01000300.1 GCA_004292745.1 Oscillatoriales cyanobacterium
TCAACCCTCCAAACCGAACTCAAGCAATTTTTTGGGCGATCGCCACAAACCCCATTACCCACAGTCATCGATTATTTTCGATCTTCTCGCTGTTTAGTAATCCTTGATGACGTACAGAATATTTTTAAAAGCAGCGAATTAGCAGGTCAATATTTAACAGGCTATGAAGACTATGGCAAATTTTTCAAACAAATTGCCACATCCTCTCATCAGAGTTGTTTAATCCTCCTCAGTTGGGAAAAACCCAGAGAAATTACTGCTTTAGAAGCCGAAAACCGAGCTACCCGAACCTTACACCTCAAAGGGTTAGGAGAAGAAGCCGCAGAAATTCTCAGAGAAAAAGGATTAGCCGATGAGGAAAAATGGTCAGACTTAATCGACCTTTATCAAGGACATCCTTCCTGGCTAAATATCATCGCTGCAACAATTTTGGAATTATTTGATGGTAGCGTTTCCCTGTTTTTAGCGGATGGAAGTGATGTGTTTTTAGGTGACTTAGAACCCCTTTTAGAATCTCACCTAGAGCGTTTATCAGATTCAGAAAACAAGGCGTTCTACTGGTTAGCAAGTCAAAATGAAGCTGTAGATATTTCACGACAACCTGCTGATAGTGACTTATCCAAATCGGAATTGTGGCAAGCAATACAATCTTTAGCCCGACGCAGCTTAGTGGAAAAAGTGTTAGTAGGAGGGCGATCGCTCTTTCTCCTCAATCCCGTATTCAAAGCATACATTCAGTGCCGGTGAAATATTATATAATTTATGAGAGATTACATTTCTTAGATTTAACGGATAGAAAGCGAATCTTATGAAAACCTTTACCGCTATTATCGAAAAAGATTCTGATACCAAGCTTTACGTTGGCTATATTCCTGGATTTCCTGGGGCGCATTCCCAGGGAGAAAGTTTGGATGAGTTACACGAGAATCTGCGTGAGGTAATTGAGATGCTCCTAGAAGATGATACTCTCGTCATTCAGACAGAATTTATAGGTACACAACAGATTGTGATCCGATAAACATGAGCAATATCCCAGTTCTGAAACCACAGGAAATAGTCCGCATACTAGAGAACCTTGACTTTGTAGAGGTGCGTCAAAAAGGCTCACATAAGCAGTTCCGTCACCAAGATGGGCGAGGAACTACTGTTCCTTTTCATAAAGGGCGTGATATATCACCTAGATTGCTTCAGCGGATTGCAATTGATATTGGCTTGACAGTTGAGGAAATGTTGGAGTCACGGTGAGTTGACGTGAACTACATGACTACTTTTTGCCCAAATTGCTGCTGCAAAACTACCGAAATCAGGAACCGAAACTGCATGGAAACAAACTCCCGCAAAGGCAAAATATGAGGGCAAAGCATAGTTTTTTTAATCGCACTTCTCAACTTCTACATCGATCGCATAAAAGCATTCACCGCATCATATTGATCCGCCATCCGCGAATAAAACTCGATCGATCGCAAATCCAACTCCAGCAAAAGTTCACTCTTACTAACCAACTCATATCCCGTAGAGCGCAAACAATAAACCGAAATTACACCATCCTCCCAAAACCAAACCTCCCGCACACCCACCCGACGATAGATTTCCAGCGTATCAATTCCACCACTCGTCACTGTTATCTCGATCGCCAAATCTGGAACCGACTTGCGCGTACCCAAACAATAAGACTCATCTGGTTCCTTCCGTGCACCCAACTCCTTCATCCCGATAGTTGTGCTCCCTCGCCCGTAGAAACGAATGTCCTTCGTCCGCATATAAACTTCTAAAACCTGACCTAAAGTATTTCTAGGTTCTTCATGAGCCTCAGATAAAGGAGTCATAATTTCTAAATACCCATCCAAATAAGTTAAACGCGCCCCAGTGTCCGCCAAATCTGCATCCAACTTTTCCAGAGTTTCCCATGTCACGTTTGACAGGAAAGCCGCACCTGTACCCAATCCCGCTTTAGAAACTGCGACAACCATTTGACTTACCTTTTACGATCGCTCTTCCATAATATAAGCCTATCCTAATATTCTATTCTTTAGTCCGCGGAGGCGGACTTCGTTTATGTAGACGCGGTTTCAACCGCCGAGTCTGATTCTATTCTTTAGTCCGCGGAGGCGGACTTCGTTTATGTAGACGCGGTTTCAACCGCCGAGTCTGATTCTTCCCAAACAAAAAGCGCCCCTATTTCTAGGAGCGCTTTTTCATTGCGCTCGTGCATGACTTCCATACCCAAGTTAGCGCGGTTGATGACATCAGCCCATGTGTTGATTACGCGACCTTGTGAGTCGATAATCGATTGGTTGAAGTTGAAACCGTTCAAGTTGAAAGCCATTGTGGAAATACCCAAAGCGGTAAACCAGATGCCGACAACTGGCCATGCGCCTAACAAGAAGTGCAAGGAACGGCTGTTGTTGAAAGAAGCATATTGGAAGATCAAACGACCGAAGTAGCCGTGGGCTGCAACGATGTTGTAGGTTTCTTCTTCTTGACCGAATTTGTAACCGTAGTTTTGCGATTCGGTTTCAGTTGTT
>RDXH01000127.1 GCA_004292745.1 Oscillatoriales cyanobacterium
AATCAACCTCAAACAGTCACCGTTACCGGAGTAGATGATACCCTAGTTGATGGGAATATTGCCTACAACATAGTCACTGCTGCGGCCACCAGTACCGATGCCAATTACAGTGGTGTTAATGCTACCGATGTCGCAGTTACTAATACTGATAACGACACTGCGCCTACACCAACACCAACACCAACTCCTGCGCCTACGCCAACACCAACTCCTGCGCCAACTCCCACACCAACTCCTGCGCTTACACCTACTCCTGCGCCTACACCTACTCCCACACCTGCGCCTACACCTACTCCCACACCTGCGCCTACACCTACTCCCACACCTGCGCCTACACCTACTCCTGCGCCTACACCTGTACCAATACCAATATCAACACCCACACCCACACCCACACCCGCACCGACACCCACGCCAACACCGACACCAACTCCATCGGAAACACCCGCGCCAATAATTAGCAACATCCCCAATGATGAGTGCATCTGCGACACAATTGCCTATCCCAATTTAAACCAACCTAACTCAGTTGAAAACACCATACTCGGTGGCATAGTAATTCAAATAGGCGCTGCGAAAAATGATGAATTTCTCGGTAGCAACAGGGGCAATATATTCGATGCTAAATCGGGGGATGACAACTTATCTGGTGGCGATGGAAACGACATATTCAACGGCAACGAAGGCAATGATTTTATCACTGGTGGTAATGGGGATGATCTTTTATTTGGAGATGAAGGAAACGACATCATCCTTGGTGACTTGGGCAGCGATTTAATCTTTGGAGGTAAAGGTAATGACTCGCTAAATGGCGGCGAAGGTGATGACATCGTTTTTGGTAACAGAAATGATGATTTCATTGATGGTGGCAAGGGAAATGACACTTTATATGGAGGTAAAGGTGATGACATCATCCTTGGTAGTGATGGTGATGACTACCTGTTTGGAAATGAGGGTTCGGATACTATTTGTGGTGGCGAATCCAATGATTTAATCAGAGGTAACGAAGGAACAGATATCCTGGGAGGCTGCGAAGGAAATGATACTCTTTATGGAGGGGAAGATAACGATACTCTCATGGGCGGGAAAGGCAATGATATCCTTTACGGAGATTTGGGAAATGATAGTTTGATTGGCGGTAGCGGCAACGATATTTTTGTCTTAACAACTGGTCAAGGATTTGATATTATCGGTGATTTTACCGTGGGTCAAGATTTGATTGGATTAGCTGGTGGTTTGAGTTTTGGTCAGTTGGAAATAACTCAAAATACTCAGGGAACTCTCATCAAAAATCTCTTGACAGGGGAGCAGTTAGGTGTGATGATTGGAGTGAGTACCAATGCGATTACATCTGCTAGTTTTCGGTTGATTTAGGGAATTTAGATGAAGTATATATAGCAATCCTAAATCATTTGCATAATTCTTGTAGGGGCAATCCCCCCGTGGTTGCCCGATAGACAGGGGGTAGGCACGGGGGCACTACCCCTACAAATTTATCTGAATCATTTAGGATTGCTATATGTAGGTTGGGTTGAGTCCGCGAAACCCAACTCTTCATCTATTTAACAAACGCTTCCAGGACTTTATTTGTTTGTTACTTTTTCCCAACTTTACCAGCGGTTCTGAGAATTTGACAAGCTAAAATTGCCGCACCAAACCCATTATCAATATTCACCACCCCAACACCAGCCGCACAAGAATTCAGCATAGTTAAAAGAGGCGCAATCCCGCCAAAACTAGCGCCATAACCAACACTTGTGGGCACAGCAATCACTGGACAATCTGCCAAACCAGCAACCACACTCGCCAACGCACCTTCCATACCCGCAACCGCAATCAACACATCAGCATCATCAATTACGTGACGATTACTCAGCAAGCGGTGAATCCCGGCAACTCCCACATCCCACAAACGCTGTACCTGAAAACCGCAAAGTTCCGCAGTAACGGCCGCTTCTTCTGCTACAGCTAAATCTGCTGTTCCTGCACTAATAATTGTTACTTTACCTGGATGTTGCGAAGTTGGAGAACTAGCAGAAATTGCACAAATTCGGGCTTTTTGATGATAGCACAAATCGGGTATTTTTTGTTGTAATTGCTCGAAAACTTCCGGCTCAATTCGTGTGGCCATCACCGCAGGGTTTCGCCCGCGCATCGCCTGGATAATCTCCACAATTTGGTCTGGTGTTTTACCTGGGCCCCAGATTACTTCTGGGAAACCGGTTCTTAATTTGCGGTGGTGGTCAATTTTTGCAAAATCGCCCACTTGTTCAAAGTCAAAATGCTTTAATTTGTCTAAAGCGGTGGCGGGACTGATATCACCAGCGGCCACAGATTCGAGTAACTTTTGTAAGATTTCAGGTTCCATAAATATTGGGAATTGGGTATGGGGAATTGGGTATGGGGAATTGGGCATTGGGCATTGGGAATTGGGAATTGGGCATTGGGCATTGGGCATTGGGCATTGGGCATTGGGCATCGGGCATGGGGGATGGGGCATTGGGCATTAGGCATTGGGCATTGGGCATTGGTAACAGCTAACCAATAACCAATAACCAATAACCAATAACCAATAACCAATAACCAATAACCAATAACCAATAACCAATAACCAATAACCAATAACTCATAACTAATAACTAATAACCAATAAGCAATAACCAATAACAACTGACTATTCGGTAATTTTCAACTCATACAAGTTCCAGAAAGCACCTCCTATGGCACTGTATTTAATTCCCGAAATGCGATCGCGCACAGCCTCAAAAGTCAAGGGATTCACCATATAGATAAACGGCACTTGTTCTGCTATTATCCGTTGCGTTTCTGCATAAATTTCCTTGCGCTTCGCCTCATTCAGTTCCTGAGAAGCTTTCACATAAAGGTCATCAATTTTCTGCTCCCAGTCAGCAACTTTCCAGCCCTTAATCGGTGGTTCCCCAGCCAGTGGCCCCTGGTTAAAACTGTGTAAAGTACCGTTTACCGACCAGATATTGTAGCCACTGTGCGGTTCCAGACCGCCCGTAAAACCACCGAGGTAGGTATCCCAATTTTTAGTCAAACGCAGTTTTTCTACATAGGTGTTAAAACTCAGAAATTGCGTATCAATTTGCATCCCTAACTTGCCCAAATCTTGTTTGATTTGCGTTCCCATTTGTTCCCGAACTTTTTTGCCAGCGGCCATTAATAAAGTAAATCGCACTTTGTTCCCATCTCGATCCAATAAATCCCCTTCATCATTATACTTGAAACCAGCACTTAACAGCAAATCTTTGGCTTTTTTGGGGTCGTAGTTGTAAGTTTTTAATCCTTCTTTTGGGGATAAGTAGAACGGGCTTTGGGCTGGAATTGGGGAATGGAGGGGCGCGCCAAGTCCGCGATAGATATTGTTAGTCATGGCGTCGCGGTTGATAGCATAGGCGATCGCCTGTCGGAACTCTTTAGTCGCGAACCACCGAGACTTAATCGGGTCTACAAAGGGCTGTTTTTGAGGATTACGCCCCTTATTTAGGTTGAAACACATAAAGACACTGCCAGTGTCCGGGCCGCCGTTAAACACCGTATATTTACCCCGTTTTTCCTCCCGTTTTAGCAGCGGAAATACTTCTGGCTGCACGTCCAGACTATCCAAATCGCCCGATCGGAAATTCAGCAGTTGAGTATCAGTATTTTCGATGATTTGCCAGACAATTTGCTGGATGTAAGGCTGAGTAGTTCCCTGAGTATCTTTGCGCCAAAAATAGGGATTTCGTTCCAACACAACTCGCTGATTTGGAGTATAACTGAGCATTCGGTATTGACCGTTACCGACAATTTTTTTGGGGTCTGTATCGGTTCCCCAGGTACTCAGGAACTTCGGCTTTCCTTCACTATCTGTATTGCTGATTGATTCTTGTAAAATATGAGCTGGTAAAATCGGTATTCCCCCAGCATATCTAATAAATGGAGCAAAGGGTTCGGCGACGGAAAATTCAACGCGGCGGCTGTCAAGTTTTTTGAGTTTGGGAAATTGGCGACTCATCCCAACTCTCAGAGTATCTTTTAAACCGCTAGGGATTTTATCATTGAAATAAATTTTGTCATAGCTGAAGATAATGTCATCAGTAGTCATCGGTTCGCCATCAGACCATTTCAATCCTTCTCGCAGGGTGAAGACAATCTTTTTACCATCTTTGGAGACTTCCCAGGACTCGGCTAAACCGGGTTCTAGTTCTGATGTTAAACCGTTTTCGTTGATCAATCCTTCGTTGAGATAGCCAAAAACGCTATAGGCTGATTGATTTAGAGGGTAGTTAAAGGTGGCTGGGCCGCTGGGGGTGGGGACGATGAGTCTGTTTGTTAATTGCGATCGCGCTGGAGTGCACGCAGACAACGCTATAGTAACAATTGCTGCCAGTAAAATTATGAGCGATCGTAGTTTTGAATGTAACATCATAGAAATTTTCATAATTTTTTAGTGTACCATCTGCGTGGAACTATGACTGAGATTGTAGCCAACCGAGAAAGTCTTCAGTGCGCGAAAAATACTTGGTTATCCCTACTTCCCGCAAAGCATTTTGAACTGATGGCAGACCAAATTCTTTTGTATTATTGCTCAAAAATACCTTGACTTGATTAGGTTGTAAGTGTGCATGGTTCAAAATGCAGTTGAGAATTAAATTATCTGTCGGGTCTTCTTCAATAAAATTTGAATTCAAATTTTCTCGAAGTATTTGTGCTGTTAATTGGATCATTTCTACTTTTGTAACTAACAAATCAAGAGCATTAAAAAGACGTACATTAATATCATTGAGCAGCCCCTCATTCTCAGTAAGGGCTTCCTCTAAGTGGAAGACAAGAGACTGGGCAGATGGTGAAGTTTGATCTCGCTTTAGCTGACTGATTTGTTTTTGCATTTCACCGAAAAAACGGTTGCGTCGCTTGATCTCGTCTTCTAAAGCTGATAGTGCTTCCATGCAGCAAATATCTGGTATTGCTATGTTGACTGATGTCGGTACACTTAACAACAAGTTGTTAGCATCAGGGTCGCGTCCTGTAGCAATGCTCATCAAAAAGTTAGTCTCGATATATAAAATTGCCACCAATTTCTACTCCTGATTTTGTCGTTCCACCTGCTAGCAGTGGCAGTAAACCGATTTGTTCTATCTGTTCTGACGCAGTTGGAATCTGAGACTTCCAATGATAAGCTAAGTCGCGCAGCCATGCTTCAATCAATCTTGTTAGGTATCGCTTAAATATCCGCTTGTTGTGAAATTCAGGCTCATAATGGTGAAGTATCTCACCAGTGTTTAGAGAGCAAACAGGTTCAGATAAATTTACTCCGTCCCATTTAAAAATCAGAATTTGTTCGGTGTCAACAAACATAGCATAGGGAATGAGTGTGCGTTCCTCGGACATTTTTGCCAACGCAGCTTTCATCCAAGATATCATGCCATCGGCAATTCTCTGCTTTGCTGCTGTTTCTTGAGCTTGAATAATTTTCACCTCAATGAGCATGACTACCCGATCGTCCTTATCGACAGCGATGATGTCAACATTGATCGGGGTTTCGATTTCCAAGTTTTCGGCAAGCATAGATTTCCATCCTAAATGAGCTGAAAATTGTCATAACCTGACAACTATTTTAGCATTAATAAAACTACAGCGTAAGCTGCGATGCCTTCTTCTCTGCCTACGGGGCCTAGCTTTTCGTTGGTGGTGGCTTTGATGCCGATTTGGTCTGGGTTGAGTTTGAGGACGCTAGAAATGCGATCGCGCATCTGCCCAATATACGGTTTCAGCTTGGGACGTTCTGCTACTACCACCGAGTCAATATTGCCGATTTCCCAGCCTTTATCTAATATCAACTGGTTGACTTGTTCTAGCAAAACTAAACTATCAGCACCTTTCCATTTGGGGTCTGTCGGTGGGAAATAATGGCCGATATCTCCGAGGCTGAGGGCTCCTAACATGGCGTCCATAATCGCGTGAGTGAGCACGTCGGCGTCGCTGTGGCCGAGTAATCCTAATTCGTGGGGAATGTTCACGCCGCCCAGGATGAGGGGGCGATCGGTCACTAAGCAGTGAATGTCGTAGCCGTTACCGATGCGAATGTTCATTTGGGAATGGGGAATGGGGAATGGGGAATAGGGAATGGGGAATGGGGAATGGGGAATGGGGAAAATCCAACTTCAAATATCCAAGCAATCAAATTTCATCTGGGTCAATACCCAACTCTCTTAACTTGGCAGCTAACCGTTCTTTGTGTTGCTTTTCAATTTCTAATTGTTGTATTGCCTCCTCTTTCTGTTGTCGCTCTAATTCTTTCTGTTGTCGCTCTAATTCGGCTCTTTGAGTTTCAGCTTCATCTCCCATTAATACTAAGTTTCCATCTGTATCAAAAAACCTCAACCAAGTACCTTGAGAGTTTTCTATTTCACCTTCCCATATACCCAGCCACAACCCTAACGATTCACAATATAATCTCCCTTGTTGATTAGGAGATAAGGATTGATATCGACGATTAATTAATTCCCAACCTCTTAGAGAATTTGGATTCTTTGGATTGTAGACAAAATAGTCTTGGGTTTTTAATTTACGCTCGTAGATGTCTTTTTTGGTGGTTAAGTCTACTTCGGCAGTTGAGGGAGACATTAATTCAATTACCACATCTGGTAATCGACTATCTTCTTCCCAAGCAATCCAAGCATCTCTGTTTGTGGTTCCATCTACATCTAAGACAACAAAGAAATCTGGGCCTTTAAAATCTTGATTTTTGACTTGGTTTGCACTATAGTAGACAAACATATTGCCGCCTACAAAAAAGTCTTGTCGATCGCGCCAGTGATATTTGAGGGATTGGATGAGTAAATTCATCGAAACTCTATGGTTATTGCTTTCCATCGGTTCGCCATCATCGGTAATTAAATCTATTGGTAACTTTTCTACGGCTAGTGACATAAGTTTATAGCTGGTAAAACAGAGTTATTTATGTGTTTCTTTAGGATAGCAGATGATCTATTTTCCCCCTTCGTGCAACCAGCGTTCATACAAATCAGGGCGGTGCGATCGAGTTTTGGCAATTTGCTGTTCCCTTCGCCAACGGGCAATTTCCGCATGATTCCCAGATAATAAAACATCAGGAACCTTCAATCCCCGAAACTCAGCCGGTCGAGTATACTGCGGATAATCCAAAAGTCCGTCCTCAAAACTCTCAAACTTCAAAGAATCTTCCTTCCCCACAGTGCCGCGCAACAGCCGTAAAACTCCATTAATCAAAGCCAAGGCCGGAATTTCGCCCCCTGTGAGTACAAAGTCGCCCAAAGAGACCTCACGAGTCACCAAATTCAAAACTCGATCGTCCACACCTTCATAATGACCGCAAATCAACACCAACTGGTCGCACTCAGCAGCAAAACCTCGAAACATATCCTGCTGCATTGGTTCCCCTTGGGGAGTCAGTAAGATCGCCTCCCGCCTGGGCAAAATTGGCAGGGACTCCACCGCAGCAAAAATCGGTTCCGGCTTCATCAACATCCCCACTCCACCACCGTAGGGTTCGTCGTCCACTCGGTGGTGCTTGTCTGTGGTAAAATCACGAGGATTGACAAAATTCACCTCAGCAATATTTTTAGCTAAGGCTTTGCCCATCAGTCCCGACCCTAGGGGAGCCAAGAAAAATTCTGGAAATAGGGTAACAACGTCAAATCGCACAATACTTTAAATTTATTGACACACTCTAGTTTCACCTCTAGAGGGCGATCGATTTTCGGTAATTGCATTATTCTTCATAATTTCTTAAAATTTTTGCAACTCAAATTTTATGCTTTTGTGTATGGGCTACGTTTTGTATGAAAATTATCTGTTTTCAGGACAGTGCCTTTTCTAAACTAGCTTCCCAAGGACTGCTGGCGATCGCGATTCTCTATCGAACCTCACGCTAAATTATTCAGTCTTCAAAACGCCGATCGTAGCCACAACACGGCAAAATTTAATTTCACACCTAACTGAGGAAGACACACCATGCAGCAATTGACATCTCCAGCCCTTGAACAAAACATCCCCCAGCGCACAAAAACCTCGATTATGGTGATCGGGGGAGCCGAAGACAAAGTTCACGGTCGCGAGATTCTGAACACATTTTTTCACCGTTCAGGGGGTGCAGAGGCGAGGCTGGCGATCGTTCCCTCAGCTTCGCGAGATCCAGAAGGGATTAGCAACCGCTACCGCACCATTTTTGACGAAATGGGTGTCAGTGCAGTCAAAGTAGTTGACATCCGGGAACGCGAACAGGCCGAAAACCCCGTGTGGAAGGATTACCTAGAAGACTGTACGGGCGTATTTATCACAGGTGGCGACCAACTGCGGCTGTGCGGGTTGCTGGCGGACACACCCGTAATGGACAAAATTCGCAAAGAAACCAGAGAAGGCAAAATTACCCTAGCTGGAACCAGTGCTGGGGCTGCGGTGATGGGCTATCACATGATTGCAGGCGGCGGGAGTGGCGCTTCTCCCAATCGCTCTTTAGTAGATTTGGCAAACGGTCTGGACATTATACCGTCCGTGATTGTAGATCAGCATTTTCATAACCGGAATCGCATGGCTCGGTTGCTGTCGGCGATTTCCTCCCACCCGGATCTGCTGGCTCTAGGTATTGACGAAGACACCTGCGCCCTCTTTGAAGGAGACGACACGATTAAAATTCTCGGTAAAGGAACTGTGACTATTGTCGATTCTAGGGAAATGCTTTACACCAACGAGCCTCACGTAGGAGCGACAGAACCCTTGAGCCTGTTCAATCTGCGCCTGCACGTACTCTGCCACGGAGATTGTTACAATATTGCCCTAGGCAAAGCGATGCCATCCTCCGCCTGTTCCGAGTCTGGGTGGCCTCCTGAATGCCGCACCTCGAACTAAGACAGCAAATAATAGTCATCCGCGCTCGTCAATCATGAATTAGTAGCCAAAGATTGAGGACGGAGGATAAGCTATGGGAACATCAGAAACCCATGCCAGATTGCCAGATTGCCGAAGGGATGTGGCTGTGCCCATCTCACAGCTCAAATCTCCAATTCCGTGGGCAATAACTGAAAAATTAGTACAAAAATGTTCTTGGCGAACAGTTTATCGGAGACTCAGGCTTGAAATTGAATAAATGATCCAATAAAGTCAAAGATACATTGCAATAGGAATGTGAACTTCGTGGTCAGCATCTTACAGAAATTGAGGAAAACTCAACTCCTCGAAGCCTTTTTTTGGGAGGGTAATTGTCTGCCATTGCTCAGCAGCCAGCCCCAGGAGGAGAAACCTGCGGAAACAAAAATTAAGGGTGGATTCGATCGCACCGCCAAAATTTGTTTAATTAATGCCGATGGTAACTGCCCCGCGAAGTTCATCCTTCCAGTGCAATACTCAGCAGCCACAAACTCAGTTTGAATCACCCTCAGAAGAGAGTTTGTGGCCAACAGAAAAGGTTTTGAAGAATTAAACGGATTGGTGATTGCTACCAAAAAGTTGTTTCTCAATAATTGTTGTATCTGGAAACTGGGAATTTAAACTATCAGATTTCCGCCTAGAAACTGGCAAAAAATTGACCCAAAAGGCTCAGGGACTCGATATAAAGTTTCTCTCCTACAAATCCAGTCGAGTCATGGCGATGAAAATCCCCTGAGTAGTTTTTCATCATCCAACTCAAAATTTAGGCTTTCCAAACATCTACGAGGCTTTATGAAAATACTAAAAATCCAGACCTTGCGCGGCCCTAATTATTGGAGTATCCGACGCCAAAAACTGATCGTCATGCGTCTAGATTTAGAAGATTTAGCCGACAAAACCACAGCCCAAATTCCGGGATTCTACGAGGGTTTACTGGCGGTGCTGCCGAGTTTGTACGAGCATTTTTGTTCCCCCGGTCGTCAGGGAGGCTTCCTGCAACGTGTCAAAGAAGGCACGATGATGGGACACGTTATCGAACACGTCGCCCTAGAACTTCAGGAAATGGCAGGAATGCCTGCGGGATTCGGTCGCACCCGCGAGACTTCGACCCCAGGCATTTACCAAGTGGTACTTGAGTATCAAAACGAACAAGCAGGTCGCTACGCCGCAAGGGCTGGGGTCCGCTTGTGCCAAAGCATTGTCAGTACCGGCACCTATTCACCTACAGAGTTGGCCCAAGATTTAAGAGACCTCACAGATTTTGCAGCGTCGGCGGCCTTGGGACCGAGTACGGAAACACTGGTCAAGGAAGCGGAAGCTCGTGGCATTCCCTGGCTGCAATTGAGTGCGAGGTTTATGATCCAGTTAGGTTACGGGGTTCATCAAAAGCGGATTCAAGCAACTTTGAGCAACCGCACGGGAGTGTTGGGAGTAGAACTAGCTTGCGACAAGGAAGGTACTAAAAATATCCTGGGTAGTGCTGGTGTGCCGGTGCCCAGAGGTACGGTAATTAATTATTTAGATGAACTCGAAAGTGCGATCGAAGAAGTTGGCGGTTATCCCATTGTGATTAAACCCCTAGATGGCAATCACGGACGCGGGATTACGATCGACATCAATTCCTGGGAAGTAGCAGAAGAAGCCTACGACCTCGCCAGTGCAGCCTCAAAAACCAAAAGCATCATTATTGAACGCTATTACACCGGTAGAGACCACAGAGTATTGGTAGTCAACGGTCAAGTCGTAGCCGTAGCAGAACGAGTCCCAGCTAACGTGGTGGGTAACGGCAAACAAACCGTAGAACAGTTAATTGAAGAAGTCAACAGCGACCCGCAGCGGGGAGACGGACACGACAATGTTCTGACCCGGATTACGATCGATAAATTGTCTTTAGATTTGCTGCAAAAACAAGGCTACAGCCTCGACTCAGTAGTACCATCAGGGAAAAGAGTATTTTTGCGGGCGACAGCCAACTTGAGTACCGGAGGAATTGCAGTCGATCGCACCGACGAAATCCACCCCGAAAACGTCTGGTTATTTTCCAGAGTTGCCAAAATTATCGGTTTGGACATCGCCGGCATTGACGTCGTAACCGCCGATATCTCAAAACCCCTGCGCGATGTCGATGGTGTCATCGTCGAAGTCAACGCAGCACCAGGTTTCAGAATGCACGTTGCACCGAGTCAAGGTTTACCCCGCAACGTCGCTGGGGCGGTGATGGATATGCTGTTCCCCTCTCCGGGAGTGAGTCGGGTGCCGATTTTAGCGGTAACGGGGACAAACGGCAAAACTACCACCACTCGCCTCCTGGCCCACATTGTCAAGCAGACTGGCCAAGTTACTGGGTATACAACTACTGACGGTACTTACATCGGTGAGTATTTGGTGGAAAGCGGAGACAATACCGGCCCCCAAAGCGCTCAGTTGATTTTGTCCGATCCGACGGTGGAAGTCGCGGTGCTGGAAACAGCTAGGGGCGGAATTTTGCGATCGGGCTTGGGATTCGACCAGTGCGATGTGGGTGTCGTCTTGAACGTCGCCGCCGACCACTTAGGCATTGGCGACATCGACACCGTGGAACAACTGGCGACCCTCAAGAGCGTGCTGGTAGAGTCGGTGATGCCCAAAGGCTATGCAGTCCTGAATGCAGACGACCCGCTGGTATCACGAATGGCGCAAAGTGTCAAGGCTCAAATTGCATATTTTTCGATGAACCCAGATAACGAACTTGTGGCAAGACATACGGCTGCGGGCGGGCTGGCTGCAATTTACGAAAATGGCTATTTGTCGATCCTTAAGGGCGATTGGACGCTGAGAATTGAGCAGGCTGTCAACGTGCCTCTGACGATGGGCGGGCGGGCACCGTTCATGATTGCCAATGCTTTAGCTGCTTGTTTGGCTGCTTTTGCCCAAGGAGTGAAAATAGAGGACATTCGATCGGCTTTGTCAAGCTTCCAGGCATCGGTAGGTCAAACTCCCGGACGGATGAACCTGTTTAATTTGGGTAAATATCACGCTTTGCTCGACTACGCCCACAACCCTCACAGTTACAAGGCTTTGGGGAGTTTCGTGCAGAATTGGGATGGAATGCGGATCGGGGTAATTGGTGCGCCCGGAGACAGGCGAGATGAGGATTTTGTCCTGTTGGGTAAACTTTCGGCGGAGATTTTCGATCGCATTATTGTCAAGGAAGATCTCGATCGGCGCGGCCGGGAACCCGGTGTTGTGGCCAAGTTAATTTGTCAGGGGATTGCAGAGACTATGGCTGCACGAACCGCGGCTCAATCTAAGGTTGAATATGAGTTGATTCTCGATGAAACCGTTGCGATTAACAAGGCTTTAGATGAAGCACCGGCTGGCAGTTTGGTAGTAATTTTACCTGAAGGTGTCAACAAAGCTCTGAGTTTAATAGAAGCGCGGAAACCGATGAAGGAATCTGTGGCAGTTCAAAATGGTTTAGATCGATCGAAG
>RDXH01000301.1 GCA_004292745.1 Oscillatoriales cyanobacterium
TCTGGCTGCTACCAACGAATCGATCGCTCAATTAGAAGCTCAGAAACAACAAGTTTGGGAACAACTCAGGCGCTTAGATCCCGTATTGGCCGGAGAAATAAAAGTCGCTGCTCCTAATTTAGCTCATATTCAGCAATCGATCGATTATCAAACAACAGCTATCTTGAGTTTTTACACAACTTACCAAAATACTCACATCTTTGTCATCAAACGCGATCGAATTACTTGTCATACTTGTTTAGAGCAAGACAAAGGATTGCAAACCTGGATTTTCGAGCGCTGGTTACTTCCCTACGTGCAGAATAAAGCGGAATGGCAAAACTCTCTGCGATCGACTCTGTCTCAATTAGCACAGTCTCTCGATCTGAAACAACTAATTGAACACCACCTCAGCGGTATTGAAGAACTGATTGTAGTACCTCATCTTTACCTACATTCAATTCCCTTTAGCGCTTTACCTATTGATAATGACCAATACCTCGGAGATAGATTTCTCCTACGCTATGCTCCCAGTTGCCAAGTTTTAGAATTTTGTCACAAACGCCCTCAAACCAAAGTTCAACTGAGGTACGGAACGGTGGAAGATGCAACTGAAGACCTACCTTGCGTGAGTTTTGAATGTTCTCAACTCGCTCAAATATATAGCATTCCTGAAGAACGACGGCTGCGCGGTCGCTCTCAAGCAACTGTTAGTAATTATCGGCGCTTGGTAGAGCAAGTTTCCGGTCTTCATTCCAGTCATCATGCTCAATCTCGCTTTGATAATCCTTTAGAATCCAAGCTATTTTTAGGTGATGGATCGATTACCCTGGGGCAACTCTTAACTCCGGCCTGGAGGTTCCCCAATTTGGAGGATGTTTTCCTTTCTTGTTGTGAAACAAATCTTGGCTTAACTGAAATAACAGATGATGTTCTGACTCTTTCCACTGGTTTCTTATGTGCTGGTGCGAGAAGTGTTATCGCTACTCTTTGGGCTGTTGACGATTTAGCAACCGCACTATTTTCTATTTTTTACCACCAATACCGACAGCAAGGAAAAAGTCGCATTGTCTCTCTGCAACAAGCCCAAGAAAAGTTGCGATCGCTTAGCGGTCAAGCACTCAGTGAATACCAGCAGCAGCTAATACCATTACTTGAGAGTAAATTTAGGGCCGCCGAAAAAGCAAAAAAAGCAGCTAAAGAGTCTCGCGATCGCGAAGTCAAAAACAGTGAAACTTATATCAACTGGTATGACCAATACAAGCAACACACAAAGGTAGCAGAACGTCTTCGGAGCACCAAGAACCAATTCAAAGATGCGATCGAGAAACCTCTTCCCTTCTCTCACCCCTCCTACTGGGCCGCTTTCACCTGTTCCGGCTTGCGGTAACTCAAACAGGACTTAGATCGGGTTCGGGTAATTGCTTATAAATCCTGTACGGGCATAGGGCTCGCGGGCTTTCATCGTGTCAACTTAAGGTACAACCGATAATCCGGCAGGGGTTGAAACCCCTGCCTCAAAGCTAAAGTCCTCTGAAGAGGACTGAAAAACTCATCAGTCCTCGACCGAGGACTTTAGCTATTAGACAGGGAATTCATTCCCTGGCGGACTACCGGGTAGGCGGGCTGACAGCTTAAGTTGACACGATGAAGGCATAGGGCATAAGGCACGATCGTCCAGTTCGTAAAAAACCCGGTTTCTGACTACCTCTGCGTCTAGGAAGAAACCCAGTTTTTTACCATTTCGGCGGGCTGTAACGCACTATTTTGGTGAGAAACCGGCTTTCTCACCAAAAATTTTTTCATTTCCCCCCAAAAACCTGCATAATTTTTCGACTTGGCCCTGGTTAATAGAAAAGCGCAGTTGGCCAACTCGCTTCTCCCAAAATTTCTGATTCACCTTAACGGAGAAACGAGCAATGACAGCATTTTATCGACTCATATCCTATCCCCCGCTAGGAGAGATTTTTCAGCCTCAAAGCAAAAAAAGTGGGGATGAAGATGACGATCCTATTGTTCCACCTAACCTTCGCTAGTCATCTCTAAATCTTAGGATTTATACCAAATCCGGGTTAAAAACCCCGTTTATTTCTTAGTCCGCGGAGGCGGACTTCGTTTGTGTAGTAGCGGTTTCAACCGCCGAATCATAGAGGGGGTAACTGCGAATTATGGGGATAATTCAAGCGCTGACGTGCTGTGATTTTCCAAA
>RDXH01000128.1 GCA_004292745.1 Oscillatoriales cyanobacterium
GGAGTGGGAGTGACACTAGGAGTGGGAGTGACACTGGGAGTCGGAGTGGGAGTGACACTGGGAGTTGGGGTGGTAGTTGGAGTGGGAGTAACACTGGGAGTGGGAGTGGGAGTTGGGGTGGGAGTGATGGTGGCGTCATCAGTATTGAATGCAATATTACCTACATTCTGTGAGCCGGGAAAGGACTGCGATTGAATTGTAGATTGTCCAGTTATGATTGCAGCAGCCGTGCCATTGATAGTAGCATCCCCCACCACAAAGGGTTGAATTGGGGGGCCACCATCGCCTCCTGCGTGTCTAATGGTGATATTTCCCCCACCGATGCCACCAGCAGTGGAAATACTAGCAAATCCTGTGGGCGAAAGTAGAGTTGGGAAAGAATCTGTAGCGCGGAAAAATCCGCCTGTGGAGGAAACAAAAACAGTCCCACCGGTGCCGCTAGTGCCGCCTTGGGCATTGATGAAACTAACTTGAATATCGCCGATCGGATCTAAGGAAACATTACCACCATTTCCGACTATACCGCTGGCATTGATTTGTCTGGCGGTAATAGAATCTTTGGCAACTACGGTGATATTACCGCCGATATTACCTGATGTGGTTAAATTTTTGACATTGACAGTGCCGTTTGGGCTCAAAAGTGCGATCGCCCCGCCATTTCCCGAATTAGAAGCAGTAATATCTCCCAAAACATTAATATTTCCGGTACTATTTACAGTCAAACTTTGAGCGTTAATTGAGGAATTGGCTGTCACATTACCAGCATTGGCGATCGCCACATTTGCTAGCTGTCTCGTAGCGCCAACTGGTGCACCGAAAGTGACACTGCCAGTACCAGCCACCAGATTTAGATCGAAACTGCCATTAACACTGTCGATCGCGCTTCCAAAGGCAATATTGCCACCTCCAGAGCTCAATTTCGCATTTTGGCTTAACCCCAAAGCGCTGTTGAGCGTAATTTCGCCATTATTGGTGGTAACATTACCAGCTAAATTAGTATTAGTTGCCGTAACACTCAAACCAGAAAGTGCTGTGGTTTGTCCGATATTGCCTTGCAATACCACATTACCTTTACCAGCATCAATATTTAAGCGCTGATTTCCATCGATCGCACCTGTGACACTCACATTACCACCACCACTACTGATAGCCACATCCTTACCGACTGTGACATTCCCCTTAATAGCGATACCCTGATTGGTAGTAGTGATACCACCATTCAAATTCAAGGTGGGAGTATTGAGACTGATGCTGCTGTTGTCATTGGCGGTAATATTACCACTAAGGGCGATCGAACCACTTTTCGTTTGAATAATTACCGGATCGGAAAAACTAAGATTATTAGGAATAGTCACATTCCCACTGCTATCCGATCGCCCAATAGTAATCGAACTAAAGCCATTTTGAAGCAAACTCATTTCCGATGCAGTCAAATCCAAAGCGCTAGTATTATTATCAGTCCCACCAACCACTATATTTTGTCCCACAGTTGCCGGTTGCAGCGTTAGCACATTAGTACCAGAAACTTTCCCAGAAAAATCAATTTCACCGGCGGTGAGATTCAGAGGATTATTGCCGGCGGATAAAGTTGAACCAAAAGCAATCCTGCCATTTCCCACTCCCCAACTCACAGGACCATTTAATGTCACCGGGCCACTAAAATCAATATTATCATTAGTCGTGGTGATATTTCCCTTCAGCCCCACACTTCCCAGGCCATTTTGAATCAAAGCACCATCTAAATTGAGATTATTGCCAATATTCACATCCCCGGTATTGCTGAGAGTTAGCGTACCGTTATTGGTGGTAGTTACACTCTGCAATAAATTAATAGTATCACCGGAAATACCGATATTTCCCGCCACATTGACTGCTGCATTAGCAGTGATATTTTTTCCACTAATCTGCAACCCGCTTACAGAACTAGAATTGCCTACAGCCCCAGTGAATGTCACATTACCAGTGCCACCATTTACGGTCAAATTGCTATTACCATTAACGGTATCATTGAAAGTAATAGCGCTACCGGTTAGAGTGGGATTGTTGGCTATTGTCACTGCATCTGCATAGATCTGACTGGTGGTGGTTGTCACATTGCCATTGAGTAAAGTTGTGCCACCAGTATTCGTCGTCAGACTATTAGCTGTGACAGCATTAAAGGTAGTTGTACCGGAAGTATTGGCGGTGAGATTTCCTAATGTTGTGGAATTGCCGATCGCTCCAATAACATCAATCTTTCCCGTACCTGTTTCTAAGGTGAGATTGCCACTGCCGTTAATGTTATTATTAAACAGAATATTCCCGCCTGCTGCATTGCCTGTTCCCACCAAGACATTATTGCCAACTAGGGCATTGCCGTTAATTGTAATATCTTGAGATTTGGTAGTAATATTGCCATTCAGGTTATTAGTGGTAGCATTGAGAGTAATGGAAGCATTATCAGTTCCCGAAATAGATTGATTGGGATTGACCAAAATATTGCCTTGAGTATTGAAACTCACAGGATCTTGAAAAGATATGGGCAAATTGTCTACAGTAATATTCCCGGTTGTAGTATTACTGCCGAAAACAATTTTGCTAAAGCCATTACGCAAGGAGGATAAAAACTGTGGCCCTAAATCGATCGCCCCTGGAGAGTCAGCAAGTCCTTTTTGGAAGCGAATGCCGACATTGGGTGCAGACGGCACAATTGACAAAGTACCTTGACTCTTGACGGAATCTACTCCTCCCGAAAAGCCGATCTCATTGCCACTAATGGTAATATTTCCCGTACCGGACAATCCCTGGGCATCAATCACATTTACCCCAACTTGATTGGGAGTTGCGATCGCCATATCTCCGGCAGTACCAGAAGTAGATCTAGAGTTCCAAATTGCACCTGCACTTGCCACAATGTCGCCTGTTTTGCCGGTGAGGGTGATGTTTCCACCATTGCCAGCAGTGGAACTAGAATTAAGATTACCCCCGTTAATCTTGTTGGCACTGAGTGCGATCGGGCCTCCATTTCCGGTAGTAGAACTTGTATCGATCGCCCCTGTGGAAGTCGTTGTAATCGTACCATTATTGCTGGTCAAGGCGATCGCCCGTCCGGGATTTGTCGTATCGCCAGTAGTAATATCACCTGTAGCTGTAATGGCGATGGCGATCGGACTGGTAAGATTACGAGAATTGACTATGTTGAGGGAACCCAAAGGCACTGTCCCCCCAAGAGCCCCGTTGAGATTAATAATGCCTGTTCCTGTAGTCAAAACTAGATTGCCGCCACCGTCAACAGTTCCCCCAAAATTAATATTACCCGCATTGGTTAACCCTGTATTCAGAGCGATATTAGAATTAGTAGCGAGAGAGACTTGGCCACCAAAGATAATATTCTGTTCGTTGGTGATAATATTAGAATTAGCTAAAAAATTGGTCCTTGGAGCATTAAAGGTAATTGAAGCATTGTTTACACCTGTAATGTTTCCATTGACTGCAATGCTGGCCGCTTGCATGGTGACGGGTAAACTAAAAGTAACACCAGCGGGGTCAATGGCGATCGCACCAGTACCATTTGTGCGCCCGACAATCATTTGGGAAAACCCATTCAATACCGGAGGTGCTAGTTCCGCTGCACTCAAATTCAAACGAGAGTCCGCAGTATTACCACCCACACTAATATCTAAACTGGGAGTCAATGGCTGCAACTGGATAGTCCCAGTACCTTTAACTTGACTTGTTGCTGATAGTTGAATTTCATCCCCAGTCAAAGTCACATTGCCGCCTAACACCGCATCGATCGCACCGCCAGCCAGATTAATCGGAATAGAATTGTTATTAGCCTTTCCCGTCAGGCTAATATTACCAGTTCCCGTAGCTTGCACCGTTACCAGTGGGGCTGCGGGGAATGTAACGCCGTAACTGCTAAATGCCGTCCCGACACCAGTACCAGTTAAACTAATATCTCCATTCTGGGATTTTACCGTGGCTGAGTTGAGCCAAATCCCGGAATTAGTACCTGTCCCTGCACTCCCCGTCCCCGTCAGCGTCACCTTTCCCAAGCCTGCGGTTTGGACTGTAGCACCACTATCTATATATATACCTTCGTTGACACCCCCAGTCCCACCACCAGTACCAGTCAAGCTGACATTTCCAGATGATGCTTTGACAGTACCTGGTGCAACTAATATGCCTTGATTACCATCAGTCCCATTTCCTCCTGTACCGCTGAGAGTCACACTCCCAGTGCCTGTAGATTCTACCACCCCGGACACTGAAATGCCCCTGTTGTTGCCCACACTGCCTTTACCTGTTCCAGTCAGGGCGATATCTCCATTTTGCGATCGCACTATGCTGGGATTATCAATATTTATCCCCTGATTACTGTCAGTCCCATTTCCTGCGGTACCAGTGATGGTAAGAGTCCCGTTCCCCTTGGACTCCACTGTAGTGTTGTTGATATTAACGCCAGTATTTTGAGTTAAAGTTCCACCACCGTTACCAGTCAGGTTGATATTTCCCCCAGCCGATCACACAGTGCTACTATTAACAGTGATCCCTGGATTATTAAATGTGCCATTCCCGCCAGTACCGTTGAAAGTAATACTCCCTGTCCCGATCGACTCCACTGTGCTGTTATTAATGCTCATCCCCGTATTTTGGCTAGCCGTGCCACTACCAGTACCTTTGAGGGTAATATTGCCATTGAGCGATCGAACTGTGCTGGTATTATCCATCAAAATCCCTACATTGCTAGTGGTACCATTCACACCAGTTCCAGTCAGGTTAATGTTACCTGTTCCTGTTGATTCAACCACTGCACTGGAAGTTAAATAAATACCTTCTCCAACCCCCTTACCGCTACCAGTCAAAGTAATATCCCCATTGACTGAACTTATCCTAGGGCCACGCAAAACTATTCCCGAACTATTAAGACTGCTACCGCTAGTTCCATTCAGAGTAATACTCCCGCTTCCAGTAGTTTGCAATGTGCTAGCAGCATCCACGGAAATACCAATATTGTTTGCCGTATTTCCTGCAACACCATTGAGGTTAATGTTCCCACTTCCGGCATTAATTTTGCTGCCCTGGATATCGATTCCATTCCCCAAGGTAGCATTCCCCTGACCATTACCCAGGAAATTTCCCCCATTGGTATTAATCGTAGAACTCACGATACTGAGACCACCTCCAGCATTCAGATTAATATTGCCTCCCTGAGTTGTGATATCATTATTAATAATAGTAATATTATTATTAGCATTCAGAGTCAAAGAATTTTTAGTAGTCCAAGATACTGGAGCGCTGACTGTAATATCCCCAGCACTCAGAAAAGGCGAGGCAGTGGAAATAGTCACACTTCCCAAACCTAGCTGTGTTTGCAGCGTCGTATTTTTAATCGTAGAATTAGCAGCCGAGGGCGTAAATACTCCACTTAAAGTGCCACCTGCATTCGCACCTGTGCTAATAGTGATATCAGTAGGATCTAATAATAAGGTGCCAGCAATGCCCAAAGGCGATCGCAAATCAACTAATCCTTGAAAATCCAGCGATTGCTTTCCCGACACTTCCACAAAACCCCCATTCCCAGAAAACAAACCACCTCTGGCTGTAATATTGCCATTAAAACGAGTAGTTTCATCCGCCCAAACTATAACTCTCCCGCCATTCCCATTACTCACAGCATCAGCATTAATCGTCGAATCAGCACTCACAAAAGTCCGCGCAGCATTGGGCACCGTCCCCAAACCCTGATCACCTCCCCCAATCAGTACATTACCGCCACCATTAACACCAGAAGCATTGATACTGCCCCCAATAACTGCTACTTTATCGCCTAGTATAGTTACAGTACCGCCAGTGTTACCAGAGACATTGAGACTGCCAGAGGCGATCGTAGTTCCCGGACTCATCGGCACCGCAATACCCCCCGTCAACACCACTTCACCATTCGGATTTACCACCAAACCCGTAGCCTGTTCCACACCTTTCCCAGTCAACAATTCGGGCAAAGATAACACCGATTGCGTCAAATTATTCGGCAACAAACCCTGATTAGCCGTCGGCTGCACCTCCAGACTCAGCAAATTTCCTGTTTGAGAAATCCGCACCAAATTTTGACCTGGTACTGCTGTCATCGAAATCTGCCCACCGGGCGCATTCAACTGACCAGTATTCACCACAGTAGCGCCCATTAAACTCAAATTTTGACCGCTTTGAACGCTCAAATTCCCAGCATTAACAATACTTCCAGGTTGCAAATTAGTAAAAGCAAAACTATTAGGATTGCCAATTAAAGTCGCCCAATTATTATTGCCGATCGCATTAAACCACTGATTCCCCCCAAAACCAATCCCCGTCGCCGTATTAGCATTAAAAGAACCAGGCACATTCAAGCTAGCACCAGGCCCAAAAATCATCCCCGCAGGATTCATCAAAAATAAATTAGAATTCCCACCCGTAACTTGAATCAATCCATTAATTAACGAAGGATTGCCACCATTGATCCGTCCCAGAATGTTTTGGATATTGGGATTAGTCAAAAAATTAGCAATTTGACCTTCATTCAAATTGAACTGAGTGAAACTATGAAATAGATTTGCCTTATCTCCACTGAAAGCTCCCCCAGAAATATCGTAGCGATTGCCATTGGGAGTAACCTGTGTGTTCGTACCGTCTGGTGCTGGGATGATTGGTTGTGGATTCGCCGGTAAAGCCACTGCACTCAGCCACCCAATTGTGAATAACCATCGAATTAAATGCAGTTTATTCGCGTTCATAATCATAAATTTAATATTATAATTATTCGTCCATGCCAATATAACTCAATAGCTAAGCAGTGTCAAGATTTACCAAGTCAATATAAAGGTATTAAAAAATGCGACGGCAAAAGTTATTGGTTATTGGTTATTTGTGTTAATTCCAATTCCCAATTCCCAATTCCCCATTCCCCATTCCCCATTCCTCAGTTCTCAGTTCTCTGTACTCAGTACAAACTTTATATTTTTCCGATTAACTTTACCAAAAATTAATAAAGTCGCACCCTAAACAAAATTATAACTGGCAAAACCTAATCTTGGTAAGAGTTGTAGTCCATTTGAGACCGTTGGCAACCAAAATAAATGTTGTATTTTGGAGATATAGAGTAGCTGCAAAACTTGCTGGTACAGATTAAAGTGTGGCAGTCTGGTGTAAGTGAAAATTCTTAGAGTAATAGCCAGTCTTTTACTCAAAGACACTGATAGCTGATACCGCTCTGTAGAGTAAGTCCCGAAGCCCACGCGATCGTCCTCAATCATCTAGCAGGACAGACCAAGCCTCATCCAGTCTAGCTTGCAGCAAGCATTCTCAGCCTTAGTACATAATTAATCTTGTGGAGGAATCAGGGTTATGACTGCCTTAACCTTAGTCAAAAAAACATCGTTTACTGTCGCTAGTTTAGCCGCAACAGTGGTTCTGAGTATCTGTACCCCAGCTGAGGCTTTTATGTTTGGGACTACTGGCATCCAATTTGATGAAGATACGGATATTAGCTTTACATTCGATCGGTCCCAGGGAGCATACCAGTCCAGCTTGTGGGTAGCTCAAGCCCTGCCGAACAACAGCGGCTACAGCAATATATCCAGTCTGTTTAGGGAAACTAAACCCTCAGACAACGGGCCTGCCAATAACTGGCAAGGCAGCTTCGGCAACGCTGTCACTTCCAACAATGGAGCCATCAGCCAAACCTTCACATTTCTTAAGGATCAAATTTATGCCCTACTACTGTGGAGTGACACCGGCAGTGGCAAACCCTTCGAGCAATACGTCTCCAGCAGCACATTTATGAACAGCAGCCTCTGGTTTGCCGCCCAAAGCAAGTTCGGCAGAACAGATTGTCTGGCCATTGGGTGTCAACAAGCCGTATTTGGGAATTTTAGCCTCAACTACAACTCTACAGAACCCTTCAGCAACGTCAATGCTGGCAAGGGCCCAGAGCAGTTTCAATCTGTGACATCGGCACAACTGGGTGAAGGAATCAAAATTTCCTTTGATGACGGCCAAGGACTCAGTGAGGCAGACTTTCAACAATTCAGCGTCACGGCTCAGGCAGTCCCCGAACCCATGTCATTGTTGGGTACGATTTTGGGGATCGGGGCTTTGGGCGCGGCGCGAGCAAAAAAAAACATTACCAGCCTGCGAAAAAATGACTTTTAAGTAGCCCGGTATAAATCTCAATAGTGAGTCTGTTCAGTGGTAATCTGATGAATAGCATTTCTAAATGTTAAGAGTTTTTCCAATATCGGAAAAATAGAATCCTAACAAAGGCACTATTCATGGTATCCACCGCAACAAAAACCAACGTAGGCTACATCACCCAAATCATTGGGCCGGTCGTAGACGTCAAATTCCCCGGCGGCAAACTGCCCCAAATCTATAACGCTCTCACAATCTCCGGGAAAAACGAAGCAGGTCAAGAGGTTTCCGTTACCTGTGAAGTTCAGCAACTGCTCGGAGACAGTCAAGTGCGTGCGGTTTCCATGAGTACCACCGACGGTTTGGTGCGTGGCATGGAAGTGGTAGACACCGGAGAATCTATCCAAGTTCCCGTTGGTCTTCCCACACTAGGCCGGATTTTTAATGTCATCGGCGAACCCGTAGACAACCTCGGCCCAGTCAATACTTCCGAAAGTATGCCCATCCACCGCAACCCCCCAGCTTTCACCGAACTGGAAACTAAACCTTCGGTGTTTGAAACTGGAATCAAAGTGATTGACCTCCTGGCACCTTATCGCCGTGGAGGCAAAATCGGCTTGTTCGGTGGCGCCGGCGTAGGCAAAACCGTCATCATGATGGAACTCGTGAACAACATCGCTAAGGCTCACGGTGGTGTATCCGTGTTCGGTGGTGTGGGCGAGCGTACCCGCGAAGGTAATGACCTCTACAAGGAAATGATCGAGTCCGGGGTTATTAATGAAGAAGACCGCAGCAAATCAAAAATTGCTCTGGTTTACGGTCAAATGAACGAGCCACCTGGTGCTCGGATGCGCGTGGGCCTTTCTGCTCTAGCGATGGCCGAATACTTCCGCGATGTCAGCAAACAAGACGTGCTGCTGTTTATCGACAATATCTTCCGCTTTGTACAAGCGGGTTCTGAGGTATCTGCTCTGTTGGGTCGGATGCCTTCTGCTGTGGGATATCAGCCGACTCTCGGTACTGATATGGGTGACTTGCAAGAGCGGATTACTTCCACTACCGAAGGTTCGATTACTTCGGTTCAAGCTGTTTACGTACCTGCGGATGACTTGACTGACCCTGCACCAGCTACAACTTTTGCTCACTTGGACGCTACAACTGTACTTTCTCGTGGTTTGGCTGCCAAGGGTATTTATCCTGCGGTTGACCCGTTGGATTCTACGTCTACGATGTTGCAAGTTAGCGTCGTGGGTGAAGAGCACTATGGTGTGGCTCGCCAAGTGCAATCGACTCTGCAACGCTACAAGGAATTGCAAGACATTATTGCAATTTTGGGCTTGGATGAGCTGTCGGAAGATGACCGCTTAACCGTGTCTCGCGCTCGCAAAATTGAACGGTTCTTATCGCAGCCTTTCTTTGTCGCGGAAGTGTTTACAGGTTCTCCTGGTAAGTATGTCAAGCTGGCAGATACTATCAAGGGCTTCCAGATGATTCTTGCTGGTGAGCTTGATGATTTACCAGAACAAGCCTTCTATTTGGTGGGCGACATTAGCGAGGCGATCGCCAAAGCTGAAAAAATGAAGGCTGATGCCAAGTAATTTTAGTCATTAGTCATTTGGCAGTAGACAGTTGGCAGTTGGCAGTAGTTATTTGTTATTTGTTATTTGTTATTTGTTATTGGTAACAACTGACGACTAACAACTGACAACTGACAACTGACAACTGCCAACTGACAACTGCCAACTGACAACTGCCAACTGACAACTGCCAACTGACAACTGCCAACTGACAACTGACAACTGCCAACTGACAACTGCCAACTGACAACTGACAACTGACAACTGACAACTGACAACTGACAACTGACAATTTATGACATTAACTGTGCGCGTAGTTGCCCCAGACAAAACTGTTTGGGATTCCAATGCTGAAGAAGTAATTCTGCCGAGCACTACAGGCCAATTGGGTATTTTAAGCGGTCACGCTCCGATGTTGACTGCTTTGGATACCGGTGTGATGCGCGTCCGTCCTGGTAAGGAGTGGGTGTCTATTGCTCTGATGGGTGGCTTTGCAGAAATCCAAGAAAATCGAGTGACGGTTCTGGTCAATGGCGCCGAAAAAGGTGACAAAATTGATCAAGAAACTGCTCGTACTGCCTACACTGAAGCAGAAGCTCGTTTGGAAAAGTCCGCTAATGGCACTCTCCAAGAGCAAATTCAAGCTAAGCAAGCAATCAAACGTGCGCGAGCTCGTTTTCAGGCTGCTGGCGGCACACTCTAGGACTAAGAATGATATGGAGGACACGGCAGTGCCGTTTCCTTACGCCAGATTAATTGTAGAGGACACGGCAGTGCCCAAGGAGTGTCAACTTAAGGTAGAACCAATAGTCCGGCAGGGGTTTAAACCCCTGCCTCAAAGCGCAAGTCCTCTCAAAGAGGACTGAAGAACTCTTTAGTCCTCTTTGAGAGGACTGTCTTCTATTAGACAGGGGTTTAAACCCCTGTCGGACTCGCGGGATGACCAATGAACACGGGGCGGGCTGACAGCTTAAGTTGACACCTATGGGCAGTGCCGTTTCCCTACGCCAGATTAATTGTAAGGACACAACATTGTTGTGTCCCTACGCCAGATTAATTGTAAGGAGACAACATTGTTGTGTCCTTACTATTTTGTTAAAGTCCAAGTTCCCATAATAGAGACTGCATAGTTTCCCAAGATAGCCCTTGCTGAAGATAGCGGGGGTTATTTGGATTGTAGGGTCCTGCAAGGCGATCGACACTGATGATTTTTGCTCCATCGGGTAACACTGGTATATCTGGATCGAAGGCAGTCGATCGCACCAGGGAACTAGAAAAGCCTTTAAAAATAGAAATTTCATCGAACTCGCCCTCACTTTCAACCTTCACGATTAAAACTTCTTGAGGGCGTTTTACTGTGTATTGTTCCAAGCGGCGAGCGATCGAATCAGTCATCCTAAATATCACTTTATTAACAACTATAATCTAGCATGATTTAGCTGTTGATTGCCCAATGGTTGTGGGGAATTTATTAAGAAAATTAGACATTTTTTCATAATTTAATCACAACCAGTAGGATGGGGTGGTCATCCAAAATATTTAACGTTTTATCCGGTTTTACCTAGATTGTCTCAGTCATAATACATTCAGGGTTAATAATTGGGACTCCCAATTTTATCAAGGGGATCAAGACTTGTCATCCCCTTGCTGATTTTGACCCCAAACGTGAATAGAGTGTGGAGGGCGATCTGACTTCGAGGTGAAACCGAGAGAATCTACCTACTTTGGGACACTTTCCAGGTGCGAGGACTGTCCAGTTTGCCAAGGGTACTCAACTCAGGACTTCGATCGCCCAAAATTCAACTTATAAGAAATACCCTGAAAACCCTGTGACTTTAGTCCTGGGATGAAAGGGCGTTGCAGGATAAATCCTGCCTACTCTATTTGATCTTCAATGTAACGCTTAACTCTTTCTGTACAGATATTCCCCGCAGTAGAGACCAAGTAGCTAGGTGTCCACAGGTAGGCAATTGCTGTATACTAAACATATGACAACAAACAGTAAATTAAATGTACGCAGTACAAAAAGATGTTTGGCATTTAAAGGGATTCCACAAAACCATTGTTGAGCAACTACTAAGATGGTCAAATAACCTATTTAATGTCGGGACTTACGAAAGTCGGCAACGATACTTCAAGGACAAAAGTGCTGTCCAGTATCCTGAGTTGTACAAAATCACCAAATCTCATGAAAACTACGGTTTACTTTACTCTCAAGTTTCCCAACAATCGCTAAAATCTGTTGCTGAATCTTTTAGCTCTTTCCGAGCCTTAGAAAAGTTAGCCAAGAAAGGACAACTTAATCAAAAACCGAGATTGCCCAAGTACAGAACTCCCGGCGGTATGTACCAGATTTCCTATCCGGGACAAGCCTTGAAAATAGAGTGCGATCGGGTGAGACTACCTCTAGGAAACAAAGGTAAAGAACACTTCGGGACAGATGCTCTCTGGATTCCCTTACCGGAAAGACTCAAAGATTCCCAGATTAAAGAACTCAGGTTAATTCCTAGGAATGGTAAGGTATTGTAAAACTTCATTAAGCTTATAAGCAGTAGTAAGCAAAGATGGTAATATATAGTCAGGAGGTCAAAATGAAACTACCTGACTACGCCAAAG
>RDXH01000302.1 GCA_004292745.1 Oscillatoriales cyanobacterium
CAACCACCACAACCAGGGACGGAAGCGGCTTGGGAAAAACTTCGAGCGGCTAAGGCTAAGTTTAAGTCTGAACTATAGTTTTTTATCCCAAAGTATGATAGAGTTAGTGTATCAAAAAATAATTAAATACTATGACACTTGAAAATCTTGAAGCTGAGGTTCTTGCACTTCCACAAGACTCTCAAGCAATATTGCTATCTCGACTCCTAAAACACTTGGGACAAAGTAGAGAAATCGATCCAGAAGTTACAACTATCTGGAGTGAGGAAGCTGAAAGACGCGATCGCGAAATGGATAGTGGTGAAGTTACTGGCATTCCGGCCCAACAAGTGTTTCAGAAGATTCGTGGGCTTCTGCAATGAAAAACGCCATATTTCATCCACTAGCTGAACAAGAATTAATTGATGCCACCGCCTATTACGAGGAACAAAAACCTGGGCTTGGGTTAGAGTTTTTGGGAGAAGTAGAAGACGCAGTAAACTTCCTCATGCTATATCCTGAAGCTGGTTCAAAGGTTAGAAGTTCTGTTCGTCGGATGATTTTACCAAAGTTCTCCTACTCTCTGCTTTATCGTATTTTAGAAGGCGATCTGATTCGCATTTTAGCGGTTGCACATCACAAGCGTAGAACACAATACTGGGTTGAGCGAGAGTAGGAATCTCAAATCAGATGTTAATGAGCTGCGATCGCTATTTGATTACCAACAATTTTCGGGTGCGTCACCTACGATAATCGATCGTTTTGGTGAAAAATGGCAAGGTGACGCACCCTACTACTAACTTATGAAGTTTGAATTTAATTTCAATTAATCAATTCTAGTAAACTTAATACCCCAAGAAGTAAATGTATTTGCATCTACAATACTTAGTTGTTTTTCAGCAGAGCAACAAGCTGGTCTATCTGGAAAACCAGTCTTAAAAGTGACAGAAAAAGAACTACCCTTTGATACAGATTGGGGAATTGTTCCTTGAAAAGTTATATTTCCTGCTGGTACACAGTTATCACCTGTAATCTTTTTGGCAACTAGAGAATTACCACTAACAGAAATCTGTACTTCTTCTGTTAATCCTCCTCTTTCACAAGTGTAACCATTTCCTCTCCATGTACCTACAAACATTTTACGCCAATATTCCTCTCTAATCTTTGCTGTGAAGTTCTGGCAGTTATTTCCGATTAGCTCGTATTTACCATCTCTTGGTTGAAGTACACATCGATCTGGAAGAATTCTACGGAACTCGCTCACAACTAAACGCACAATATTAGGATTATATTTCTCACGATCGATTGGCACGAAATTATCTACGTTACTCCCGTTAGGTTCTTTCCCACTGTTAAGTGAATTTTTGGAGTATTTGAACCTTCCTTCTGGACCAAAACCAATGTTATCAACTATCTCGCCATTATCGCAGAAGAAGATATGTTCGTGGGAAAGTTCCGTATTTGTAATATCAGCAGAACGATATAGAGAACTCGTTCTCCTGAACTCTGGAGGAAGCCAGTAATTCAATAAACCCTGAACATTCCACGCACCAAAAAACACAGGATGTTGAGCGAAGACTACATATTTCCCACTCTGGAGGCATACTCTTTTGGAGGCAAGGGATTGTGCTTGGGCTGTACCTGAAAAAAACAGAGGTGATAAAAAGCCGAGTGTGGTCGCAATAATAGCCAATTTTTTCATAATGTTATTTCTCTTGACTATCCTCATTGTTCAGAAAAATCATTAATTGGGCTTGAGCAAGAACACAATAATTTATATAAGTCATAAAACACAACCTCAATTTTGTTAAATTCGATTGTGTCTTAATTTTTATTCAATGATTATATTTTGTCAGTTTTACCTTTGACAACTCCAAACCGTAGCATTCAGTACCCAACTTTCCAAACCATCCCGAACCAATTTAGTAGAATCTGGTACAATTCAGTTGACAAAGTAGGATTTAGTAGGATATAGTACACTCAACCTCACTCAACCCTGACCCATGAATGTTGAAGATGTTGTAGAATGGGCTAATAATTCGATTTTTGACAAAACTGAAACTGGAGAACATCTTACACCTATACAGGAAGCAATACTGACGGGTGTTTGGCAAAGACAAAAATATCCTCAAATCGCTAAAGACTTCCATTGTAGTGAATCTCACGTAAAAAAAGAAGCGGCTAAGTTATGGGAAAAGTTGCGTGAAGAAAAAACATAAAATTTCTCAATCGTCCCAAGTGGGCGACAGTTTCTTACAAGAAATTGATATTAATATTTGTGGTCAATTTATACAAAATATTAAAAATGCAGAAGCACGATCGCCCTTTCCCCCAGACTCTCCCCAAAACAAAAGTCAATCCCCAATCATCGATTTAACAGACGCACCCGAATTAACCAGCTTTTACGATCGCACATCCGAACTCTCCACCCTCAAACAATGGATTTTGCAAGCCCACACCCGCTTGATTACCGTCTACGGCTTAAGCGGAATTGGCAAAAGCGCGATCGCCCTCAAACTCATCGAACAAACTCAAACCGAATTTGATTATATTATCTGGTTAAGTCTCACCAACACTCCCACACTCTCAACCCTCCAAACCGAACTCAAGCAATTTTTTGGGCGATCGCCACAAACCCCATTACCCACAGTCATCGATTATTTTCGATCTTCTCGCTGTTTAGTA
>RDXH01000129.1 GCA_004292745.1 Oscillatoriales cyanobacterium
TCCGGCTTCTATTCCCCGCAGCCGATCGCATTCTGTCCGCCCGAAAAACCTAAAATTAGTGCGGCGCTTCTATCTTAGCAGCATCTTCAACCACAGGATTAATTAAAAGCGATCGCAAACCTTGACGAGTTTCCGAATTCAAATACCTGCGCTGCAAAATCTGCCATTTTCCCCAAGCTGCGTAGCGATTTTGTGATAAAATCCCAGCAAATATCGGCAACTCTGTTTGCAGTTCGCTATCCACAAAATCTGTTATAAAATCGCCTAAAACTTCAGTATCTTGAATATCGCCCAAACATTCTTGAATAGCTTTCACATCCTCTACATAAACTTCATAAGTCTCGCCGTAAAATTCTCCAAACAGATTCATCAAATACCGAACTCGCTTAGCTTGTTTCCGCAAATCGTGCAGAATTGTCCCCTCCGCAGCCAACTTTTGCCGGATGTAGGAAAAACTCGCTGACTTGAGGTAACAGTAAATCTGGCAAAACCTCAGCAATTGGCAAATTCGATATCGCCCGAAACTGCGGTTCTTCCAACCAATCCTCGATCGCCTTTTTCAGCAATTGATAACTTTTGTGTCCTAAAACCGCCCTCACCCCTTTCAAGGCGCGCCGTCGCTGCTTGAGTAAATTCAACAAAACTCGATCCAAAACTTCCTGTTCTTCAGCCGACAAATTCGGGTAATATCGGTTTTGGAGACTGTCGAGCATCACATCCAAATCTCTGAGGGTTCCCAGTATCCGTCCCACTTTACCAATTTTGTGCTCTTTGGCCTCTTTTGGCCAATCTAAAACTGGAGCAAAACCAGTCACAGCCGATCGCAAACGTCGCATTCCGACTCGCATTTGGTGAAGTTCTTCGGCATCTTTGTCTTTGATAACTTCAGCTTCGTGGGCTATACTTTTGTGGAAATATTTCTCGATCGCCCCAGCAGCCGCCTCTCCGAGAGTCTTAACTTGAGTTTTAACTTTAGCTGTTTTTTTTACGTTCATGGTAGATGTAGATTCCAGAGTGTCGATCGACTTTAATTGAGATTTCAAAGCTTTTCTAATAAAGGGTTTACATCCTAGCACACAACCAAAATTTATGACTCCGCACTCACATAAATCTTAATATAAAACCCTTGACAATTTCTCACTAAAAGGCAGTGGGGGCGATCGCCCTTTGGTGTTAACAACCAGATCGATCGGGCGATCGGGATTATTCGTCAATCCCTCAGTCCGCCAGGGGTTTAAACCCCTGTCTCATAGCGAAAGTCCTCTCAAAGAGGACTCAAGAGGTGATTCGTTGTTCCGTAGTTTCATCAGTGTTTGCAGAACTTTACCAAAAAAATTTGAGATTTCTGCATAAAACCACTGAGTTCACCCCAATAGATAAATAGGAACAACAAAAAGGCAATGAGGGCGATCGGGATTATTCGTCAATCCCTCAGTCCGCCGGGGGTTTAAACCCCTGTCTCATAGCGAAAGTCCTCTCAAAGAGGACTCAAGAGGTGATTTAGTCCTCTTTGGATTTTCGTCCAAGGGCGTGATTCGCGATCGCCCTTAAATCCCGAAAACACCTATGATTCCGTATTTTTAAGCCAAGCTGGCGATGACAGCTTGTTGACTTCTCTCACCAGCGCTCAAAGTCAGCACACCCCGACGTAACCGGAAAAAGCTATTACACTTGTGATGAGAAAAAAAGGAAAAACCGATGACCCAATATCAATTAACACCCGCCAAATACCACCAGGTACAAGTAGTTGTTTCCCTGAACCGCGTTCATTTAGACAACTATAAAAACCCCGATGCAGCATTGACAAAATTGCTCGAACTAGGTTACAGTCCCGAACTGCGCTATCAATGGAATCCAGAGCGAAACGAATTTGATTTATACGCCCTAATTCATGACTTGCCGCTAGATGAATCGCTAATGACCGATGAAAAATGTCAGGAGTTTTTCAAGCATTTCAAACACAGCCAAATATATTCGATCGGCTGCGGTAACGCTGACCCCGATTGGCTATTTGCTTGGGATTTTGATGACCCCCGCCGTCACGCCAAGCCAGAAGAAATTGAACCTTTACCAGCAGCTACAGCAGCTTAAATCTTGGACTAGGCGCGTGAGGCTTCAGAAACCGGGTTATATCGTTTCCGGCTGCATCGTCAGGTGATTTAACCGCAGAGAACACAGAGGACACAGAGGGAGAGAATAGAGATCTGAATCATTCAGATGCTACCACTGTCCAATTTAAAATCTCCCATAAAATGTCCCTCCCCCGCCCTTGGGCACATAAAAATCCGATCTCTTCCATCCTTTCCCAAAAAGGTTAAGATAGCTTCAAACCGAAATTTATGTGCCAAAGGGTGAGAGAGGGCGCGATGGAAAAGACAAGTTTTAGGTTAAATCAAGTCCGTCCAGACAGGTGGTTTAACCTTTCCAGTCTTTGGCAGATTGTTCGAGAACGTAGGTTGCGACATCCTCAATTTGTGCCGGCTTCAAACGACCAGCGAAAGCAGGCATCGCATTTTTGCCCTTTGTTACCTGAGTGGTAATAGCTTCGATAGAATTCATGCCGTACTTCTCTAAAGCTTTTGATTTCAAGGTTTTGGCAGACACAACCACGTTACCACCACCGATGTGACAAGCAGCACAGTTGGCGCTAAACAGTTTAGCTCCTTTAGCAGCATCTCCAGCCAAAGCAGGGCTGCCGAAGCCGACAGTAAAAATTGCCAACGCTAACAGAGCGATCGATAAGAGTCTTTTCAACGTAGTTCTCCTCTAATGGACACAGTTAATGGTGATTCTTCAGTTATTTTACCTGTTTAGTCACCCGCAAACACCTAGTAGCGATCGCGATTTTTCGAGTAGTTAACCACTTTGGGCGGGCGATTCAACTCTCCAGATTATCAATACCCCATCCCGGAGCCTTTTGAGCGGCCCGAAGCACAAAAGCAGCCAAATCTTCAATCTGAGTCTGGGACATCCAGCTTTCCGGTACTTGGCGGCACCAAAAAGTTTCCTCACTACCGTCATAAGTCATTGGTTGTCTCAGATAGGCTACCAAACTATTGATGTCCTTACGGGGAGGGGTGGCTCCCTGGAGAGCCGTCAAAGATAGAGAGATAGTCGGATCTGGCAAAGTCGCTCCTCCGACATGACAGTTGAGGCAATTTTGCTCGAACAACCGCTTGCCGGCGGACAAATCCTCAGCCGAAAATAATCGAGTGTGTCCCTCAGCATCCAATTCCAGTGGCACAGGTTCGCTGACTTTTAAATAGCGAGTCACATAGGAATCAGCAGCAGCCAAAACAGGTTGAGGTGCCAGCAGCACCATCGGCAAAATCACTAAAATTCCTAACAGAAAGCAGACAAAAACACCACGACGCAGCATGAGGGCCTACAACTTTTTGCGATATTAAATAAGGAGAGGGTAAATTTTAGATTTCAGATTTTCGATAGAAGCCAACCAGGGAACAACAATAACTGTTGCGGAACTCTAGCCCCCTCCAAATCCAAAATCTCAAATCTAAAATTTCCTAAAATCGATTAGCGAGCGCCTTTACCGCCAGCCCACTGGGTGCCCACAATTTTTGGCTGCAACAAAATGTGACCGCCAATGGCGTACAAATCATCATCGGAAAGATTTCTCATTTCAGCGAAAATATCCGCGCTTTTCATGCTCGGATGCAGCTCAGAAATTTCCTCAAAGCCGTCATAAGTCGTGGGGTTTTTCATATAGTCAACCAGCGACTTAATATTATTACGGGGTGGATTTGCCAAAGCCAGAGTTTCAGGACTCAAGTTCAAATTCGGGTCAGTTTTGGTCATGCCAGCAGCGTGACATTGAGCACAGGCTGAGTTAAACAACCGTTTGCCTTCCTGAACCTGTTTGAGGCTCAACACCACGGGAGTGCCTTTCTCATCTAATGTCACGGTGCGTAGTTTAGGACTAAGTTCTACTGCCATCGCACTGCTGACAAAGAATTGAAAAGTCATGAATAAAGCAGTCAGAGCAATGAAATATCTTTTAAGCATGGTTCTCCTTAAAAAAAATCAGGGGAAAGTATTGAATGCTCTTTTGGGGAGCTAGCAAACAGATTGCTGTTCAAGATTCCACCGCCGGGAAAAACTGGTGAGAGTTGATTCGGTTGTACCTTTAAAGGTAAGGGAATTATGGCATCAATCTAATCTGCAAGAAGTTTTGAGTCGCGCCTTTTTTCCAGAGCGGACATAATTGCCTTAACATCCTCTAGGGCCAAACGGGTTTGAGGGTGCTTGTAAGCAATTTCTAACTCGTCGCACAAGCGGATCACGTCTTCAACAGGGACGTTGAAGTCCTCTGCTATTTCTGCGATGGACAGGTCTGCAAAACCCATAGTTTTTAGGTCGCTGACGGGTAAAAATGGGGTTAATCGCTCTTAACTGAAATCTGGATAATTTCACCAAGCGCTGTTAGTTTGTTCTGAGGTTTATAGAACGCCAGAGCGATCGTTAAATGCAGAATTTGCCCTGGGGCTATTTACTGCTATTGACAACGCCTGAGTCCTGATTGAGTCTGTCAGAGCCAACTAAGTTCTAACGGCCACTAGGCATTTTTGCTCAGTTCAGCTTTCTAGTCAATCAACTTCCAATCAATATCATCCCACTGCGGTGTCCTTATGAACAATGAACATCAGAAGCGGCAGCTCGAACTCACAGAGCATCAGTAGGGGCTTGATGTTTAGGGTGAAAGTTTGAAAGCATGAGTCTGTGCGGGCAAAGCGTGGCTGTCTATTGGTGTGTGATGCTCTAATTCTGAGGGAGCCAATAAAGCTTGGGGCCGGTGAAGACTAATTAGCTGAGCCAGGGTTTTCTTTAACTGAGTCCGAGGGACGATGATATCTACAAAGCCGTGGGCAAAGGAGTATTCGGAAGTTTGATAATTTTCCGGCAACTTTTCCCGCAGAGTTTGCTCGATCACCCGGCCGCCGGTAAAGGCCACAGTCGCTTTTGGTTCTGCAATCGTAATGTCTCCCAGCATGGCAAAACTCGCGGTGACACCGCCGGTCGTCGGGTGAGTCAAAATTGGGATGTACAACTGTCTGGCTTCCCGGTGGCGTTCCAGAGCACCGGAGATTTTCGCCATTTGCATCAAGCTGAGCATTCCTTCTTGCATTCGGGCTCCACCGGAAGCGCAGACAATGATGACGGGTAGCTTTTCCCGCGTTCCGTATTCTATGAGGCGAGTCAGTTTTTCTCCGACAACGGAACCCATGCTGCCACCGATGAATTGAAATTCCATGACTCCCAGGGCGATGGGGAAACTTTCGAGTTTGCCGATGCCTGTTTCTACTGCATCTAGGTGGCCTGTTTTTTCTTGAAATTCTCGAAGCCGATCGCTATATTTTTTGCGATCGCGAAATTTCAAGGGGTCGGTGGCGTGGAGTCCTTCGTTAATGGGCATCCAAGTATGGGCATCGAGCAGTTGATCGATGCGTAAGTCGCTGTAAACTCTCATGTGATGCCCGCATTCCAAGCAAACCATTTGATTTGCTCGCAGGTCTTTGGTGTAACTGAGCGCATCGCAAGCTTCGCATTTATTCCAAAGCCCGTCGGCAATTTCTCGTTCCGGCCGTTCTTGAGAGTTCGGTACTGATTTTCTTCGATTTGCAAACCAATCAAATAGAGACATTAAAATTTAGTAATTGTTAACTGTTGACTGTTGACTGTTGACTGTGTTTATAGGTTATTTATTATTTGTTATTTGTTAGCTGCTACTAATAATTCATAACCTATATATAGCCTTTCTCAGAAAGATGAGGTACTCATGGGCATAGGGCATAGGGCATAGGGCATAGGGCATAGGGCATAGGGCATACCTCACCACGCTTGAGAATTCATAAAAAACAACTGCCAGTAAGTAGATAAGATCGCTTCGCCCCACAAAGCTGTAATTGCTGCACCGAGAGCGAGAAATGGACCAAAAGGCATGGGTTGACGTCGATCGAGCCATCCGAGGGCGATCGCCCCGCCACCAGCAAAGGCCCCGGTGGCACAGGCGATAAATCCAGCTAGCAGCAAGTATTTCCACCCCAGCCAAGCTCCCATCAAAGCAGCCAATTTGGTATCTCCAGCCCCCATCGCATTTTGACCAAGGGCTACAGAACCGGCTAAACCAATGATGTCAAACAGCCACAGCCCCACAACGGCTCCTAGGATACCGTCGAGTACCAAATGGTTTACTGAGTCGATCGGACTAAATATGGGCCACCAACCCTTAGCGATTTGGAAAACCAGCCCCATCACTAAACCCGATCGAGTCAAAGAATTAGGCAAAGTCATGGTATCGAGATCGATCAAAGACAAAGCCAAAAGCCAGCTAAAAAAAGCCCAAAACCCCAGAGTTTGTACTGTGAGTCCAAACTGCCAGAAAATCAGCAAAAACAGCAAACCCGTAGCCGCTTCCACCAGGGGATATCGTAAAGAAATCCGGCTGCGACAATATTTACAGCGTCCCCGTAGCCACAGCCAACCAAAAACAGGTACATTTTCGTAAGACTGAAGCTGATTCAAGCATTTGGGACAGCGAGAAGGAGGATGTATTACTGACAAACCCGCAGGTAAGCGATAAACTACCACATTTAAGAAACTACCGATCGCCGAACCCAAAGCAAATACAATAGCAGAGACAAGACAATTAAAGATGATGTCCATTAACTAACAACCAATAACTAATAACAAACAACCAATAACAAATAACCAATAACTAATACATTTGCGATTCAATCTCTTCAAAAGTAACAAAACGTTCACCAGGCAACAAAATTGGCTGCTTCGTGAAAATCAACTGACCTCGATCGCTTCCTTGAGAGACAACAACACCAGCCGGACGTTGTAGGCGATCGGAATGAACTTTGAGATATAGACCCAAGACCGATCGAGCTACTCGGATCAAATCAGGAGCAAGTAACCTGAAACTATCGGAAGTTTCTCTCATAGGTTCTGGGCTGGACTGGTATTCTATCACTGGAAACTTACCATAATGGTATAGGTCTAGCTATTGGTGTCGCCACTAGATCGATCGAACTTACCTTATTTTTTAACAATAGACTAGGTGGAAATTAATAAATTGAGCCACAATCCTCCTTTGGCAGAGATCGAACTGCGACTACGAGGGCTGCTCCCAGCCTCACTGTACACCTCCGCCTGGGTAGATTCGTCGCCAGCGACACTAATAGGAGTCTTCGAGCATCTACGTACTCTCCGATACATAATTCACGACTACGTGCCCAAACAGGTGTCGGAATCTCCCCCCAATCCAGGGGAAGTGAGCTACCAATGGCAAGAAGGGACGCTACTGTTCACGGATTTAGCCGGGTTTACATCCTTATTGGAAGCAAATGCGGCCCTGGGACGCCAGGGAGCTGAAACCTTGCTGGGGGTGATTAACGACTATTTTGCCTCGATGATCGAAATTGTGAGTAAGTCCGGGGGGGATTTGCTGGAGTTTACCGGAGATGCGATGTTAGTGCAATTCCTGGCCGGCATTCACCAAGAGGATACAGCTAGGGCCGTCCGTGCTGGTTTGCGAATGCAGCGAGCAATGGCTAAATTTGCGCGTATTGAAACCCCACGGGGTGTTTTGTCTTTGAGGATGCGAGTGGGTATCCACTGTGGTCGTTACATTACTGCGGACATCGGTACGCCAATGCGGATGGCTCATGTGTTGCTTGGTCATTCAGTCCAGCAAGCCAAGCAAGCTGAGGGTTCTGGAACTGTGGGAAGGGTGTGTTTGACGACTACTTCGAGTTTGTGTTTGGGAGAGCAATTTCGGTTTGAACCAGGAGCAGCGGGTTATTTTTTGGTGGTGGACGATCTGACGGAGGATCTACTGGGAGAATATGATATTACTCTGACTCGACGACGGATGCCGAGTTCGGTATTGCTCGATCGCAGCATTTCGGGCCTAGTGAGCGAAATTCAGGAAGCTCTCAACCGGGTTGAACCCCTTGCTAGCTATATCCCCAAGCCGATTCTGAGACTACTGGTAGAAAATGCTAACAGGCGAAAAATTCCCCCAGATTTTCCCGAACCAACGGTGATGTTTGTCAATTTAGTCGGCTTACCGGAGTCCATCGACAAAGCTTCACCGGAGGAAGAAGTAGCTCTGATTCTCGGTTGTTCAAGGGTTTTTGCGTCGATCGATGCCGTAGTATCAGCAAAAGGAGGCGTGTTGCAAAAAGTAACCGCGCACTTGAACGGTTCCGATATGCTGATCTATTTTGGCGTGCCCGACGCTCATCGGGATGATGCTTGTCGCGCCGCTAGCGCAGCTTTGGCGATTCGAGAGATTATCACAACTTTGGAGCCGCCAATTATCGGCTCTCAAGCAGTCAAAGTAAGCTGTCAAATAGGGCTGTACCAGGGGCCAGTGTTTGCTGCTGAGGTTGGCGAACCCCGTGGTCGCAGGGAGTTTAATGTTTTGGGAGATACGGTGAATACGGCGGCTAGATTGATGAGCAAGGCTGGGGAAAACGAAATTTTGATTGGGGAAAGGGTGTTTGAGGCGATCGGGCTAGAATTCAATTGCGAGGCTTTGGGAGCTGTTGCTCTCAAGGGCAAATCGGCTCTGACTCCGATTTTTGCTTTGCACGGTTCCAAGGTCGAAAACGGAAAAGGGTAGATCTAAATTAGCCTCATTTTCTCGCCCCAATGACCCAATGTTAACTTTGCCAACGGCTTCTACATCTTCTGGAGTTTCAGTACGAATATTGATAGCTATATATTGTGTAACAGGTATCCAGCCTGTTATTCACAGGCTTTTTTTGAGATATCTATTGGGGTGCATCTCAATGAGTGCAAATATATTCGTAGGGGAGAAGCATGACCGCTGTAAATCTCTGGCGATCGCTAATAAATTGTCTGCGGTCATGCTATAGCCTATGCGAAATCGGGATGATCCCTATCTACTGTGGCACAAGCTGACCAGAAGACAATCGTTTAATCCCCTCCATCGCTGTAGTTTCTCCTGCTTTGTCTCCACCCTCGCGGGCCTTTTTCAAAGCTAGTTCGTAGGATTCCAAAGCTTTAGCATACTGACCTTGACCTTCATAAATTGCACCCATATTATTCAGCAAACGTCCCACACTTGTCTTGTCACCGATGGCTTCTAGCATAATCATTGCTTGCTGAAAATAGATCAGGGCTTGACTATCTTTACCAAGTTTCCGAGAAGTAAGTGCCATGTTATTGAGCAAGCGACCGACCCCCGCCCTATCTGCTATTTCGCGGCGAATTGCCAAAGCTTGTTGATAAAATTCCATCGCTCTGTTGAAGTCGCCGATGTTGTAATAGACTCCACCCATGTTATTGAGGGTACGCCCTAAATCTCGTCGATCGCCCTTAGCGGTGCGAATGGTTCGGGCTTGCTGGTAAAATTCGATCGCCTTGGCATAATTTCCCTGTTCTCCATACACAGCCCCAATATTGTGAAAAGATTCTCCAATTTCAATTTCATCCTGAGCAGTTTTAGCTAATTCCAAAGCTTCTTGATGCAGTTTCATCGCTTCGGAAAAATTGTCGGCAACCCGGTTGATAAAACCGATGAGATTGAGGGTTCGCGCCGTGCTACTCCTAGCCCCGATTTCTCTGTTGATGACTAAAGCTTGCTGCAAAACTGCTAAAGCTTTGGGAAGCAAACCGATTTCGCCGTAAACTTCCCCCAAATTGTTGAGAGTTTCTCCTATCCCTGGTTTGTCACCTAATTGCTGGCGAATGGCCAAAGCTTGTTCAAAAGCTTGGATTGCTTCCCGAAACAAACCTTGGCGGTGATCCTTTATTCCTTTTTCCAGGAGTGTGTCTGCTTGTGTTTTGGGGTTTGTTGCTTGGGCGCGATCGGTCCCTAGGAAGCGCCTAGGATTTATAATAGGAGCAGATCCCAAAGCCTCTGACACGCCTAAGAATGTCAGCGCAGGCGATAGGACAATAGTTATAGCTGTGACATAGCTGAAGTGGTAAGAGCGGCTGTACACCGAACAAGTCCTCCAAAAGCCAAATTATCTAACTTTCAAGATAGAGCTATTTTGGCTTACTGGCACATTTGTTCTCAGCTAATATCTTCTGAGCTTGCTTATTAAAAATTTCTTCTCTTACCAAACAGCCATAATCAGTGGCATATTGTTGAGTGCGGAAATGAGAACAGGGTTTTTACTGAATGGAAGTGATGCCTGTTCTGAACTATGCAAGATGATATCTTTTTTGTCAAGTGTGATCCAGGCAGTTCCTGACAATACTTGAACTTCTCGATGAGTTTGAGACACTCTGTATACCTCGTTTTTCATCAGGATAATGCGATCGTCGGGTGCTACTAACTCAGAAGTTGTTTGAAGCATACTATCTCCTGTGAAATTAAATTGTCACCAACCAAAAAATCCGAAAATCAAAAGCAATAATTATGGGAAATGTTTATTGGTAATAATGGCGATCGATCCAAGCGCGCATTTCATCCTCCGTCGCTGCCCACGTAGAGCGACCAGTCAAGGGATCGAAACCGTGCCACAAACTATTACCATCGCGATCGGCAGTCTGCCAAATTCTCAGTTTATGCCCGCCCATAGTGGCGACTAGCAAAAACTGTCCCATTTGATTCATAGCTGAAAAGAGCCATCGCCCTTGCAGTTTTTTTGTTTTTAAAGATCGAATCTCCATCCCAAAAAATCTCGATAATTGGGATTTTTGCACTCTTTTATAAGTAGACATAGCCAACACCTAAGTAGTGTTAAATTTCACAAAATTTACAGGCTATATTGGCAAATATTACTATTTTTTACTGCCAAATATAGACAACACAATTTTATGAAAATCAATCTGTTACCTCATGAATTAACCTTAACTCTTTGGTAATTGACAATCAAATCATTGTTTGCATAGATTGTATGAATAAAATCGATACTTCGATTTAGTTAGCTCAAGTCAAGGTGAAAAACCCCCGCTAATGCTTGCTTTGGGGGATGGGAGACCTTAGCGATCGAGGCGATGGGGGGGAGTTTTCCCTAGTATTAGTCTTCCAGAGTTGCCGGGATAGATAAGGGGTAGGCACGGGGGCACTACCCCTACAAATTTTGCGAATCATTGAGGATTGCTATGTGTTTAGGAATAAATACCCACAGGCTCTCCCTCCCATGGCTGATTACGAGTTCTCAATTCCCAATTGCTACTTTCCCTAATGTTTGTGTCAGCCTTAATCGGATTTTGATAACTGCCAAAGTTGGATTTCATAACACAAATGCTGGTCAAAAAGTTTGCCTGCTTCCAATCCTTCAACCACCAATTTTTTGAACCAGCGACGAAATATCCAGCGCAAGAGTTTGTGTATGGGCGGAACTGCGATCGCAATTAAGTCTGCAACATAAATCATCGTGTTTAGTCCATACCTGCGGAAAGTATCGACATACAAATCGATGGTGGGCAAAATATGGGCGGAAATATCCTCGGTTTTTACTAAACTAAATCCAGCCTGTTTTAAGGCTCCATGAAGTTCTGTAACAACATGACAATTAGAGAACATTCCCTCTTTATAATTAGCATCAGAGCGCAGCATATCGGCAAGCAAGACGTAGCCGCCGGGATTGAGGATTTTGGCGGCGCCGTTAGCAATATCAACGGCAGACATATATTGGCTACTTTCGCTAAAGAGGATTAGATCGTAGGATGTGGTTGCTTGGAAGTTTTCAAAGGTTGTGAGGTGGAAGATGGTGCGATCGCCCGTACACTTGAGAAAGCGCTGTTGTTGAAATGGATCGGGTGCGAGTCCTTCGACTGCAAAACCGCGATCGAGCAAATAAGCCGCATTTCCCCCAATCCCACAGCCCACATCCAGGATACTATGAGTGCTTTTGGGAATGAAATCCAACAGTTTTACAGTATAAGCTTGTTGAGCGATACGTAGTCGCGCGAGTGTTAGTTCATCCGCCGGCACAGGTAGAGTTTCCCAATAGCCATAGTGAAGATAGGGGGATTCTGTCAAGCCCAAATAGTAATTAAGCGCTGCATTTTGGTAGCGAGTTACGTTGGAAATTTCGATAGATTTTGGCTGGGACATTGGGAAAATTCCGTAAGTTTTATGGTTTCGGGCAGGGTTGAAATTCTCCCCAGCGGTTGCATACTTGTTCATAGCACTCCACCGGCGAAATTGCCAAATTTTGCAACAAATTGATATCTATGTGATTATTGGCAAGCAGTATAAAAATAATTGCTGTTTCAGGTTCGTAGCTAGCAATAATTTGGCTTAAATTTGAAACAGTATTTTCCTCTAATTCTAGTTCTTCCAAATAAGCAGTGGCGTGGGATTGGGAAATAAACTGCAAATCGTACTTTACAGTATCTACGCTCCAATTGATAGCACCATTAATGGGAGTATGGATTTGGCAAACAACCATACCTCGTCCTAGATGCCAAAAGCCATTCCATGCAGTATATCCGATCAACAAAATATTCTGATGAATAAACAAGTTTTGCCAGTAACCAAAACTACCCTGCCAAACACTATCTTCGATTCGCATTTCTTTTAGTTTCCCGTTGCGCCGACGCCAAGCAGTTTTAACTCAAAATTGCGTTTTTGTCGATCGTCCAAGGGAACGCAACAGCAGATTATTTGTAAAAATACTGAACTAACCATCATCCATACCTCGCAGATGAAAAAGAACAGGTAAACAAATCGGCGGGCATCCTGACTCAGAGAAGCAATAATCTCATTACAGTTGCGGGACAGCGCCGGATTTGCACCGAACTTTCCCCCTTGCGTCTGATGTGTGTTCTTCATCAGAGCCGATCGATATAGGGGGATATTACCACTATTTTGAATATTTGACAAAAAACTGATTAGACATCTGCAACAATTATTGTGGAGTAGTCCATAAAGTCTGTTATTGACAGACTTTTCACCCGAACTACATTAGACTTATCGAAAACAGAAATATTTAGACGATCGCTTTTTTATTCAACTACATAAATGCTTAACCCTTTTTTCGCATCAATATCAAACTTCAATCCCACCTCCTGTTCGTTGGTAATTACAACTTGTTCCTGGCAAACATCATTAATCATAATATTTTCAATCGTAGCCAACTGACAGAATGAGGATGCCTCGTTAACTAGAAAAATATTTTTTCCAACAGACAAAGTGATTTCCTTAACTTTTGCAACTCCCGCTCTCGGTTTCTTAAACCACTCTGTAATTTGACCAATTTCCTTAGCTTTACCGATTCCAGTTTGCCGCGAAATAACTTTAAAAGTCACTAATTCCGCTAGAGATTGGCACAATATCTCAACAAATTCACCCAATTCTAGCAGTTCTTTAGTACCTACAGTATCATCTACAATAGATCCGTGTGCAGCATCATTCCGATAGGTAATTAATTCATTTAGTTCTCCTTCCGCAGTATTTTGGCTCCCTAGAACCTCCTCTACAAATTGCTTAACTGTTCGATGCTTATTCACCCAATCCCAAGCATTCGATATTCCAGCATCAGCAAATAATTTTTCTAGCACTTCTCTGCGTAAATTCTGTTCGTGTAAAAGAAAAGCATCAGGTATTAATTTGTATTTTCCTTGAGCCGTTACTCCATCAAATAAACCTTGAATTACCTCATTAATAGACAGGTGTTCAAATCTCTTTTTCTTAAGATCGAGTAATAACCTTCCCACACCTATCTGATGGGTATCTTTAATGCTTTTTTCCAAATCTGAATATTCTGTAACAATATCGGGTAAAAGTTCCAGCCACTCTGCAATTAAATCCTCAACAAAGCGCTCGTAAATAGCATACAAGCGTGTAACTACAGCACAGCGATCGTAAACTAGCCACTCCAGTTCACTAGGAACCCCTTCTATTAGTTTAGTAAATTGCGTATTTTCGTCGGCTTCCGGTTGTGTTGGAGTGTCATTTCTAAATACAATTTCTCTCAGCCTGTCGTTGGTATTGATAATTTTATGTACTGTGGAAATATTCACATTTACTATCTTGAGAAGCTCATCAAACATCTCAACTTATTCTCCGATAACTTGCGATAGCATTTCGTCAAACATCCTAATTCGAGATTGGATGTCAGCCTTAGTTCTACCTTCACCTGTTAAAAGACGCGATTCTTTCCGATCAAAGAGCTTCTTTGTTTCTTCAATTACTTGTGATTTTTTATCGATCAATATTTCTGATTTATCCAAATGCCTGCTCAATCCAACCATAACGGCATCATAGTAAGCTTTATAAGAATTTTTCTTCCAAGTCCCTGACTTGGGTTCAAAGGGTTTGAACAAACTTTCTTCATAGATTTGATGAGCCAGATTGAGTGTTTGTAAAAAAACATCTTTTAAAAATTCGATGTCTCGCTCAGAGAACCCCAGGCTTTTCATCATGTACAGATCGAGAAATCCTTCCATACCATTACGGAAATACTCTACATTACGCAAAGCAAAAAAACGCAGAACTAACTCTGCATCTTCCATCTTTTTATAAAGATTATTTGTTGATAATTCTGGGCTGTTATCTTCGATCGGAATTCCCCAAGCTTTAGCAAATATGGGATGGCGCGCTAATTCTATTAATAGCGAATCAAATTTTCCATAATACAAGCAATTTCTCACTTCTTGCTGACTTAGATCCACTCCACCAGTATTCAGACGCTCGAAGGTCTTCTGTTTGAGAAATAAACCCTCTTCAGGATCGGATGTTGATTCTCTAAGAATTACTATAGATGAGATAGAACGACGGTTGAGACCAGCCTTAATTTTACCAGGAAGCTGTTCGTATTTAAGTTTATTTAGTTCTGGCCAAAGTTCAAGTCCTGTCAGCGCAAATTTATTTGTATAAAAATCTTGAATAGCGGTGATTCTCTGTTGACCATCCATTACTTCATAAGAGTAGTAATCAATCTCATAAAGAATAATAGGCGGAACGGGAATGTTAATCAAAAACGACTCAATTAGTCGTGACTGCATCTTAATATCCCAACGCGCCCTTCTCTGATAAAATGGGCGCAAATTCATGTACTTAGGATTTTTTGACAGCGCTTCCACAAAGTTGGGAAGCTTTTCACGGTTGATTTCTGTAAGTATTCTCTTCTCTCCTGATTCATACTTCTCGTTAATCTCAACCTCAGATGTTTTAGTCCAAATTTTTGAGAGAGATTTCTCCCACATTTTTTCTTCAACAGACGCAAGTGGCATTTTTTATATCCTCTGTTATGGCGGCTCTTATGAATGATTATAGCATTTCTAGACTTAGCCTAAGTTCTCAGGCTCCAATAGCTCTTAAAAACTCAGCAGGCGCGATCGCACTTATCAATTCTCCTAGCCCGATCGCCAATATCTCCTCATTTTCATAATCTTTTCATTTTTACGGGTTTTATGCTAAATTAAAACAATGAAAGAATTATAAAAAACCACAATGAATCATCAGGCGCTCTGCCGTAAAACCTATCAAATTGGTATATTCGGGCTATTACTAGGAGTTTGGCTCAGCGGGTGCAGCAGTCCGACAACAGAGCCTCAAACCAAACATAATGGCGATTCTAGCGCCACTGCTAGCGATTCTACCAAAAAAGATAAAAAAGTCATTCTTACCACCTTTACCGTCCTGGCAGACATGGCTCAGAACGTTGCGGGGGATAAGGCGATCGTCCAATCCATCACCAAGCCTGGGGCGGAAATTCACGGCTATGAAGTTACACCCAGCGACTTAAAACGCGGACAAAATGCTAATTTGATTTTAGAAAACGGCCTCAACTTAGAGCGTTGGGCAACCCGATTTTACAACAGTCTGCCCAAAGTTTCTCACATTACCCTCAGTGAGGGAGTCCCACCAGTAAATATTGCAGAAGATGCCTATCGCGGCAAACCGAATCCCCACGCTTGGATGTCGCCCAAAAATGCTGTAATTTACGTCGAAAACATTCGCAAGACATTAGGAAATCTCGATCCGGCTAATGCTGCAAGCTATAACGCGAATGCGGCAAAATACAGCCAGCAAATAAAGGCGATCGATGCCAAACTCAAACAAGCTATTTCAGCTATTCCCCCAGACAAACGCTACATAGTAAGCTGTGAAGGAGCTTTTTCCTACATCGCCCGCGATTACGGCTTAAAAGAAGTTTACCTGTGGCCGGTTAACGCCGAACAACAAGCCACACCGAAACAAGTTGAACGGGTGATTAATACAGTCAAAGCTAACCAAATACCTGCTGTATTTTGCGAGAGTACCGTCAACAACAAAGCACAGATTCAGGTAGCAAAGGAAACAGGCGCAAAATTTGCCGGGGTGTTTTATGTCGATTCCCTTTCTCCCTCCGATGGCCCCGCATCAACCTATCTTAAGTTACTTGAATATAACATCAATACTCTGATAAAAGGGTTACAGGTTAATCGGTAATGGGTAATGGGGAATGGGACATGGGGAATGGGGAATTGATAATAAGGAGAAAATCAGATGAATGAAATCAGCATTTATCTTGAGAATGTGACGGTTGCTTATCATGGCAAAGTAGCTTTGCACAGCGCCTCGCTGCAACTCAAAGCAGGGACAATTTGTGGTTTGGTGGGGATGAATGGCGCGGGAAAATCGACATTATTTAAAACAATTATGGGGTTTGTGAAGCCAAACACCGGACGAGTTTTAATTAATGGGTTGCCGATTCGTCAAGTGCAAAAACGCAATCTGGTTGCCTATGTGCCTCAGTCGGAAGAGGTAGATTGGAATTTTCCGGTGAATGTTTATGATGTGGTGATGATGGGACGCTATGGGTATATGAATCTGCTGCGGATTCCTGGGGCGATCGACAAACAAGCCGTGCGAGAAAGTTTGGAAAGGGTGGAAATGTGGCCTCTGCGCGATCGGCAAATCGGAGAGTTATCCGGCGGACAAAAAAAACGCACCTTTTTTGCGCGGGCTTTGGCACAACAAGGAACGGTTTTGCTGCTGGATGAACCCTTTGCCGGAGTCGATATCAAAACTGAGAAGATGATGATTAACCTGTTGATGGAACTGCGTCAAACAGGACATACAATTCTGGTTTCAACTCACGATTTAGAATCTATTACCACATTTTGCGACCAAGTAGTATTAATTAATCGCAGCATTCTCGCCTATGGTAACACTTCTGAAGTGTTTACAGAGGAAAATATTTCTCGCACTTTTGGGGGTGCTGTGGGGAGTTTTTCGTTTGCCAAAAATCGGTTAACTAAAGTCAATAGGGAGGAAAAATAATGGATTTAATTCAGTGGTTTGCAGCACCTTTGCAGTATGAATTCATGGTGAAGGCGATTTTAGTCAGCGCTTTAGTAGGGCTGGTTTGTTCTGCGCTTTCTTGCTACATGACTTTGAAAGGATGGGCTTTGATGGGTGATGCGGTTTCTCATGCGGTGATGCCGGGAGTTGTGATTGCTTATGTGTTGAATATTCCTTTGGCGGTGGGGGCTTTTTTGTTTGGGGTGGGTTCGGTAATGGCGATCGGCTTTATCAAAGCCCAAACTCGCGTTAAAGAAGATACGGTAATCGGTTTAGTGTTTACGGGATTTTTTGCCTTTGGTTTAGTTTTAATTTCTAAAGTCAGAAGTTCGATAGATTTAACTCATATTTTGTTTGGCAATGTTTTGGGTATTTCGGATGCTGATATTACTCAGACTGTAATTATTAGTGTCATCACTTTAGTAACTTTGGCAATTTTACGCAAAGATTTAATTTTGTTTTGTTTTGACTCTACTCACGCGCGATCGATTGGTTTAAATATCACTTTTATGTATTACGTGCTGCTGTCTTTGCTATCCCTAACTGCTGTTGCGGGACTTCAGACTGTGGGGATTATTTTAGTGGTAGCAATGTTGGTGACTCCGGGGGCGACGGCGTATTTATTGAGTGATAATTTTGACCATATGACGTTAATTGCGATCGCCACTGGTGTCTTTTCTAGCGTGATGGGAACATATATCAGCTATTATATTGATGGTTCCACAGGCGGATGTATTGTGGTGCTGCAAACGCTGCTGTTTGT
>RDXH01000303.1 GCA_004292745.1 Oscillatoriales cyanobacterium
GGTCGGCACGGGGGCACGACCCCTACAAAACCAAGAGGGGTCGGCACGGGGGCACGACCCCTACAAAACCAAGAGGGGTCGGCACGGGGGCACGACCCCCTACAAAATCAAGAGGGGTCGGCACGGGGCACGACCCCCTACAAAATCAAGAGGGGTCGGCACGGGGCACGACCCCCTACAAAACCGTGGGTTTACTGGTTCCTAGGAAGAGCCTGGGAACCGATGTCTAGAGGCTCTGCCTCGCCTGGATAATGAGTAAAAGTTGGGTTGCTTATTCAATCATGCCAAATTCTTTAACTGCTGGGAGAAAGTTTTTATTCTCGTGGCTCGATCGACTAAGTTTGATTAAAGCAAATCGCTCGATCGCGCCCAAAGCCATCCATTGTGCCAAAGTAATAGTCAAATCAAACTCTTGGGCTTTGGCGGTGACAGATTCTGGTATGGTTGCAGCATCTAGCCACGGCGGATTTGGGTCGATCGCTAAATCACTGCCAGATTTACCAGTATGTTGAATTAATACTTGGTTTAGCTGTTCTCGATATTCGGTAATTTCTGCACTTGTCAAACAAGGAAGTTCTACAAGTGTTTGGCGTTCTGCTTGAGTAAAATGATTCCAATCTTGTAGCTTGAGTTTAATGCCGCAAGTATCTAATTTGAGGCGTACTTGCATTGGAATGCAGCGCAGGGCTTCTACAAAATCGGCTTCAAATTTAAAGAATGTCATAGGTATATGGATTTACAAATTAGATTTTTTTTATTAACCGCAGAGGGCGCAGAGAGCGCAGAGTAAGAGAAGAGGGAGAAATCGATGTCGTTTTTTTGCTCCTTGGGTGCATCTCATTTTTGCAAATATCTTCGTAGGGGCGAAGCATTCCGGCAGACGATTTATTAGCTATCGCCAGAGATTGACTACCGGAATGCTTCGCCCTTCCCAAATTGAGATGCACCCTTTTGCTTTCTATCAATAATTGCAGAAAATCGAGTCCGCATTTATAATTACATAATATTACAAAGTCTTGACATGAACCCTGTAGACTACCTTCGGATTAGTTTGATAGACCGCTGCAATTTCCGCTGTCTCTATTGTATGCCGGAAGGTAGCGAGTTGGACTATGTTTTGCAGCAGCAGTTGCTAACTCACTCGGAATTGCTAACTTTGCTGCGGGAAGTTTTCATACCTGTGGGATTTACTAAGTTTCGGTTGACTGGTGGGGAACCGCTGTTGCGCCCTGGGGTTGTTGAGTTGGTTGGGGCGATCGCCTCAATGCCCGAAACGCGAGATTTGTCAATGACAACTAATGGCTTTTTGCTGGCGGGAATGGCCGAAAATCTCTACAATGCTGGTTTGCGCCGGATTAATATTAGTTTGGATTCGCTGGAACCGGAGACTTTTGATCGGATAATTGGTAGTCGGGGGCGATCGCGCTGGGTGCAAGTTTGGCAGGGTATTCAAGCTGCTTATCAAGTTGGATTCGATCCGCTGAAGTTGAATGTGGTGGTGATTCCCGGTGTGAATGATGGCGAAATATTGGAGTTGGCAGAATTAACTATTAACCGGAATTGGCACGTTCGTTTTATTGAGTTTATGCCGATCGGGAATGGGGACTTATTTGGCGATAAAGGTTGGGTAGCTTCGGCCCTATTGCGGCAACAAATTAGCGACAAATACGGCTTGGCTGAGTCGGGAGTGCGGGGAAATGGGCCGGCGGATGTGTTTCAAATTCCGGGGGCGAAGGGGACTTTGGGATTTATCAGTCAGATGTCTGAGTGTTTTTGCGATCGCTGCAATCGGATGCGTTTGTCTGCTGACGGGTGGCTGCGGCCTTGTCTGCTGAACGAAACGGGGCAAATTGACTTGAAAACGGCTTTACGGAATGGGGTGTCTACGGGCGAATTGCGCGATCGAGTGCGGCAGATATTAGAGATTAAACCGGAGATTAATTTCAAGCAGCGAGATTCGGGAACTACTCAAGGAAATTATAGCCGCACCATGTCTCAAATCGGCGGGTAATTATCTATAGGATGTACGCATGGGGCCCAGAAACCGGGTTTTTTTACGAAATTACTTGGTTGTACCGACAGATTAGGTAAAAAACCCGGTTTCTTTGTCGGAGTGCGTCCAGGATTGTATCTATCCGCTACAAAAGCAAGACAGGCT
>RDXH01000304.1 GCA_004292745.1 Oscillatoriales cyanobacterium
GCTTACATCACCTCAGCCTTAGCCAAAACAGAAGCAGTACAATCTGGCTTTGACGAAGCTATCATGATGAATAGTCAAGGAAAAGTCAGCGAAGCTTCAGGAATGAACATATTTGTCGCGAGAAACGGTAAATTAGTGACACCAGGTTTCGAGCAAGATATTCTCGAAGGAATCACTAGAGACAGCGTGATGACTATCGCCAAAGACTTAGGAATTGAAGTCATCGAAAGACCAGTTGATAAATCAGAATTGTTGATTGCTGATGAAATATTCCTGTGCGGTACCGCAGCTAAAATTACCCCAATTAACCGCATCGAAAACTATCAGTTACCAAAAGAGCGACCCATTACTGAAAAGCTCTTGGGAAAACTGACAGGAATTATCGAAAATCGCGATAGCAAGTACAAAGATTGGGTATTTCCAATTAACTTGAAGTAATTGTTCTTCAGGAGTCTGCGGAGGAGACGGCAATGCCGTGTCCCTACCCCAAAATAATGTTGTAGGGAAACGGCACTGCCCATTGGTGTCAACTTAAGCTCGCGTGCCCACCAAGTTTGTTAGTGAGCACGCGAGTCCGACAGGGAATCAATTCCCTGTCTCATAGCTAAAGTCAGTTGAAACTGACTGAAGATTTGCATCAAACCAATACACATTAATTAATTCTTCAGTCCTCTTTGAGAGGACTTTGGCTATGAGACAGGGGTTTAAACCCCTGTCGGGCTATTGGTTCTACCTGGTTGTTGACACCAATGGGCACTGCCGTCTCCTAATTTCAGGTAATATTAATCCGAATGCTGCCGGACTTGACACAACTACCCGTACAAAGCAGTCGTATGAAATTGTATATGATCTTCCATAAAACTCGCAACAAAATAATAGCTGTGATCGTAACCTTCCTGCATTCTCAAATTTAGCGGCTGTCCAGTTTTTGCACAAGCCTCCGCGAACACTTCCGGCAACAACTGCCCGTCAGCAAGATACGAATCTGCCGTGCCACAATCAATTAAAATTGGACGATTATATTGCGATTTCAGCACCAATTCACTCGCATCCCAAGCGCGCCAATCCTCTCGATTGTCACCGAGATAGTTGCTGAATATTTTTTGTCCCCAAGGGCTGTGCATGGGCGCGCAAATAGGCGCAAAAGCGGAAACTGAAAGATAGCGATCGCCATTTTTTAACGCACAAATCAAAGCCCCATGTCCGCCCATCGAATGACCGAAAATTCCCTGTTTTTCCGGTATAACTGGAAAGTTTTTAGCTATTAATTCAGGTAATTCATCGACAACATAACTGTACATCTGATAGTGAGAATTCCAAGGTGCTGCTGTCGCATCAATATAAAAACCTGCACCACTTCCCAAATCCCAATTGTCGTCTTCGCCAGGAATACTTGTATGGCGCGGGCTAGTATCGGGCGCAACTAGCATTAATCCATATTTTGCTGCAAATTGTTGGGCTCCTGATTTGATCGTGAAGTTTTCTTCTGTGCAGGTTAATCCTGAGAGAAAATATAGAATTGGTACGGGTTGATGTTCGGCTTGTGGTGGTTGGTAAACGGCGAATTTCATTTCGCTATTGCAGGCTGAGGATTGATGGCTATAATAGCCGAGTTTTCCGCCGCAGCTTTTATATTGTTGGTGGAGTTTTAGGGATTGGGATATCATGTTAATTCTCTTTTTTTTGGGGATGGATTTTTTTACCGCAGAGGGCGCAGAGGGCGCAGAGGAAGAGATAATTGAGAAGTTTGATTCTTGGTAGGGGCCGTGCACCCGTGGGGTGCATCTGTGTTTTGTAAATATATTCGTAGGGGCGAAGCATGACCGCAGACAATTTATTAGTTATAACCAGAGATTTACGGAGGTCATGCTTCGCCCTTACAAAATCGGGATGCTCCCCACCCGTGCTGACCCTCTTTGACTTCCTTTAAAAGGTCAAAACTGTGCGAATTACTTCGCCTTTTTTCATTAAATCCAGGGCTTCATTTATTTTTTCGATTGGCATTATATTGGTTACTAAACTATCAATGTCAATTTTGCCGTTCATGTACCAATCCACAATTTTTGGCACATCGGTTCTGCCTTTTGCTCCGCCAAAAGCTGTGCCTTTCCACACTCTGCCTGTTACTAACTGAAATGGACGGGTACTAATTTCTTGAGCCTTTGTGGCAGCATTCTAAGGCTTGGCGCATGACGTTAATATTACCTATACATTCAAAACTGTAGTCTGCTCCCCCTTTGGTTAAATCTACTAAATAAGCAACTATATCTCCATCGATTTCGCGGGGGTTCACAAAGTGAGTCATGCCGAATTTTTCTGCCATTGCTCGTTTGTCGGCATTGATATCTACGCCGACAATCATATTAGCTCCTACCATCCTAGCGGCTTGAATTATATTCAAACCCACGCCTCCTAAACCGAAAACTACCACATTAGAGCCTGGTTCTACTTTTGCTGTGTTGATGACAGCGCCGATGCCTGTTGTTACTCCGCAACCAATTAAA
>RDXH01000305.1 GCA_004292745.1 Oscillatoriales cyanobacterium
GAGCCAACTTTGTTTGTTCTATATTTGATTTTTCTATGAAATTGTTAAAAGGAATTAATGGTTCGGTCGTATTAGCTGTTTCAACTATTTTATCACGAACAGGCTCCTGTAAGAAAGTGTCGCGGCTGGGAGACAAGTTTTCTGAGATGTTGAACTGTCTCGGCTGCATCGGTTTGGCGATCGATTTTTTAGTCTGAGTTTCGTAAATTGGTGTAGGGCGAATATATTCTTTTAAAATACTGTTGCGGTTGGGATGGCGCAATCTTAGTAAAGCCTTAGCCTCAATTTGCCGAATCCGTTCGCGGGTAACATCAAATATATTACCGATTTCCTGTAGAGTTTTTTCCCGGCCATCATCCAAGCCGAATCGCATCCGAATAACGTCACGTTGTCGAGGGCCCAGAGTATCTAAAACGCTTTCTAAATCTTCGGAAAACAAATTTTTATATACTTTTTCTTCTGGTGTTTCTCCATCGAATTTAATCAACTCTCCCAATGTATAGTCTTCATCATCACCCATTTTAGTATCTAAGGAAATGATAGACACATCCGATTTAGATTTAACAAAGCGCAATTTGGCAATTGTTATCTCCATTTTAGTAGCGATTTCTTCGTCGGTAGGCTTGCGACTGATTTCTTCAGAAAGCTGTTTGGTAGTTTTCTTAATCTTCGAGATAGTTTCATAAACGTGAACTGGTAGGCGGATAGTCCGCGATCGATCGACAATAGCCCGCGTAATTGCCTGACGAATCCACCAATATGCGTGGGTAGAAAACCTGGTTCCCTTCGTGCAATCAAACTTTTCTACAGCCTTGATTAAACCGAGATTTCCCTCCTGAATCAAGTCTAATAAATCCAGCCCTCGATTTTGATATCTTTTAGCAATTGAAACTACCAGCCGCAAATTAGACTCTACCATTTTGTGTTTAGCTTTTCGGCTGCCCTCTAATTCTAACTCAGCAATTTTACGAGCTAATTCAATTTCTTCGTAAGCTTTGAGCAGGGGAAATCGACGGATTTCTTGCAGGTAAACCCGAAGCGAATCTGACGGTATACGGTCTTCTTTAATTTTGATGCTGTCAGGAATGGTTTTATGCCAAGCTTTATGAAATTCTAAATTGGAATTTGTAGGACTGGCGAATGGGATATCTTTAATGTGTTTGACTTTTTCTAATACATCTTCAGATTCATTGTGTTTATTGGCGCGGCGGTTTATAATAGATAAAGTCAGAGTTTCTCCATGTTTAAAAATAACTATTGCGGGCTTTAGAAAGAGTTTATTAATCTCGCGGACAATGCCGTCAAGCTGTTCGCTAGTGTAGGTGCTACGCCACAATTCTATTGCGAAAAATAAGTAGCAGTAAATCAAAAACGTATTTTCGCCCTTAGCTTTAGTATTCAAGGAGAATTTTAGCTTGTCATCACCCGCAATTTCATCCCAACTGAACTCAAATAAAAAATCAACAGTCAGCCATTCATTTAAGATCGCTTTTTTGTGATTTAGCTTTTGATCTCTGTCAAATTCTGCAATAAAATTCTCCGAATTATTAGGATAAAACGGAAGATTCTTATCACTTCGGTAGCCAAGAGTAAAGAACAAATTACGGGCGTTATCGGCTAGTTTTCCCTTGGCAAAACTACTTAAAGCTTGATTGATAGATGCTTTGGCTTGTTGTTCGCTGACGCTCATTTAATCACCAGCCAGGTAATCAGTTCAAAATCCGTTGTTGCTTTAACCTGATGCGGTTGTTCAACCAATACTCCGTTGTTAGTTTGTCGATCGAACAGGTTGCACAACTCTTCATAGGGAACAGTACATCCCGCGCACAGCAACCGATATATTTCAAGTATTTGTTTGGGTTGAGCAAAAGTTAATCGCACTTCCTTATTTTCGCGCACGTAAACTACAAAATATGGTTGCAGCGGGTTGACGGTTTTATTATCAAGAGAATCGCCTTTCTGTTTGAGGCAAAAAATTACGCCCGGAGCAATGATCGGGTACTCCGAGTTAGTTGGAACTACTGCATAGAGTCCTAAAGGAGCATCTTGCAGTAGTTTGCGGTTGCTCTCAATGTATTTGGCTAGTTCCATTCGGAAATCATCGAGAGTGAATTCCGTTAGGGCTAAAGTCTCGGTGAAATCTTCGATATCCAGCACCTCGTCTTTCAATCGCAGCAACTGCTTGTCGCGGTATTTCAAATCACTCTCAATCAGTTCTTGAATCTCCTTTACCTCCAGCAGGTTATCTTCAAATGTACCAGCCATGTCCGCTAAAGTCATCCGTGCTTCTACTCGATTTTTCAGATTGATGTATTGATCCAAGTCCTCTGTCGGCCAAAAATTAATTAATTGTACGGTATGGTTGGGGCTGCCAATGCGATCGCACCTACCGAACCGCTGGATAATTCGGACTGGGTTCCAGTGTATGTCGTAGTTAATCAGATAATCGCAATCTTGTAAATTTTGTCCTTCTGAAATACAATCGGTGGCAATTAATAGGTCAATCTCGCCGTCTTGCGGCATAGATGGAATTTGGGCGCGTTTCTTGGCGAAAGGCGAAAAATTTGTCAGGACATGATTGAACTCATTTTTGCCAAAGGTGGTCTTATTTTTCGCCGAACCACCAGTCACCAAAGCTAAGTTAATTTTCAAGTCTAATGTTGCCCATTCCCGCAATCCTTCGTAGAGATAAACTGCCGTATCTGCAAAGGCAGTAAAGACTAAAACCTTGCGATTTGGTTGGCCATGCTTGTTAATTGTAGGATTCCTAACTTTCTCGGCGATCAGTTCTTTTAACTCAGCCAACTTGGCATCGCGTTCAACAGAAATGCTTTGGGCAGAATTGTAAATATTTTTAAGCTGTTCCTTGTCGCGTTTCAGGTCTTTTAACCACGTTTCGACATCGAGGTGCGCCATTTGAAATATCAGCTTTTGACCTACTTGCATGGCATCTTGCAACTCTTCATCGTCGAAGTCTTCAATCATCAAATCGCTGAAAATAACTGTCTGGTTAGCGTCGCGAGATTGCTGCAATTGCTGAAAGTTTTGAATTTTTTTCTCTAGATATTCAATTTTGTTAATCGTGCGATCCATTGTCAGCCCAAAGGAATGGATGGAGCTTTCTAAGCGTTTAAGGAAATTGACTTTCATCATACCGATCAAACACCGTTCGCGATCGCTCTGTTTGAAATTTCGCACTCCTTTATTTTCATACACTGAACGGTATGGCGACAGGACATATTTTGAAGGGTTGAATAGGGAGAGTTGATATTTAGAAATTTCGCTGTTAAGCTGTTCGTAGGACATGAACTCACCCTCTCGGTCAATCTCAGGAAATACGGAGATCGGTTTGAGCCGTTCTGGAAAGCCGCCTAATTGGGCGATCGCATCTTTGTAGTATTTTTGAATGTGTTTGCGCGATCGGGCGATCGTAAGTTCATCAAGCAGTTTGAAAAAAGCAGAACTAAGTTCTTCCAGCAGTTCGCTAGTTTGGCGTTCCTTACTTTTCTTGGCCCACTTGGTAAATTTCCCCTGAGCATCAGCTAGTATATCCCGCAGACTGGTAATTCCCAGCGATTCCCCAAACGCAGCATCGCGATCTTCTGTGATAAAATAAAGTTGATTCCGCAAATCCTTTAAATCATTGTTAACCGGAGTTGCTGATAAGAGTAGCACCTGAGTTTTGACACCGCTCTTGATAATATCATCCACTTTAACCAAAGGATTGAGTTCGCTATTGTTTTGTGCTAGATATACAGTCCAATTCTCGCGGAGTTTTTTTGGACAAAGAACCACAACTTTTTGATTGCGAAGTTCAAAATATTTAATCACCGCTAAAGCTTCAAATGTTTTACCTAACCCAACGCTGTCAGCAATAATACACCCGTTATATCGTCGAATTTTATTGATAGCAGCCTTAACTCCGTCTTTTTGAAATTCAAATAGAGATTTCCAGATTTCTGTATCAAAGAAGTGTAGCTGTTCGCTGAGAATATCGCTTTTTTCTAGGTCATCGAGGAAAGTCTCGAAGATATGAAACAGAGTTTTGTAGTAGATAAACTCAGGAGAATTATTCTGGTAAAGTTGCTCTAGGTACAGCAGCACATCTTGTTTGACATCTTCGATTAATTCGGCATCATTCCAGAGTTCATCAAACCAGGCTTTCAGGTCGCGGGTATCCCGTTTACTATCTACTTCTAAATTGAGTTCAATATTGTTTTTTTTCGTACCTAATCCGAGTCCCCGCATGGTAAAATTAGAACTGCCCATAATAGCATTTTCAGTTCCGTTATGAGCAATGTGATACATTTTGCCGTGCAGTAAATTAGATTGCTTG
>RDXH01000130.1 GCA_004292745.1 Oscillatoriales cyanobacterium
AATTAGCTGGCAAGATATCGTACAGTTTGAAAAACTAGACGATCGTGTTGCCATTGCTAATGACCTTTGTGCTAACATTATTGGTGTCAATGAAAGTACAATCGAATGGTGTCCCAATGAAAATCCACCCGATCGTCTAGAACAACTGGTTTGGTGGTGGGTTGTTCGTCCCGATTTAGGAGCGGCGATTGCCAAAGAAGCTTCTCAAGAACTCAAAAATATTATCAGTCAATACATTCTGAAATCTTGACTAAAAGCAGCGTGTATCTGCTGTTCAAAAGCCCGATCGCCCTTACGACCAAAAGTGCGATCGCCCTTACCAGAGAATTATCAGAGCTTTCGCAGGTACAATTTAATCAGCAGCCTCCAAATCATTTAAAAATGCTGGCGCGAGTGGTGAATTGTCCGTCCCGGTTTAGAAGCGCGCTGTTAAAATAGAAACATCATTCCCTCCCAACCCATCAATACATCAAAATCTATGAAAATAGAAGACTATCCACTTGCTAAAGAATTAATATTCGATACCGAAGGTAACATCAGTCAAGTCATTCTCAACTATACCGACTATCAGTATCTCCTAGAGGCGATCGAAGATAGAGGACTTCTCCAGGCTATGCGCCAAGTAAAAGATGAAAAGCCATTTAAAAGCTCTTAAAAGTGCGCCTGTCTTTGAGCAAGTCAAAGCGATCGTTTTTGTGGAAATTCCCAATGTTACTGATTTACAGACAATTATTAACTTGAAAAAATTAAAAGGCGATGATAATGCCTATCGGCTTCGGATTGGCGACTATCGAATAGGTTTTTATTTTGATGGCGAGACTATTACTTTTGTGAGGGTTCTCCACCGGAAAGATATTTATCGCTACTTTCCGCCATAAATCTGTTTTCCAGATACCTTGAATTGGCTTATGTGCGATCGCACTTTCCCCCATCCGCGTCCATTGTGGCACGGGCGTCCCGCCTGTGCATCATCAGCAGTTCAAAAGCCCGATCGCCCATTCCTACTATTTTCAAAACTCACTGCGCCAAAACTTCCCTAACTCTTTCCCGAAACAAACGCACAGCCGCCCTTTGTCCGATCGCCTTACTTTGCTCTATCAAAACGGGGATTTCTGCGATCGGCAAAAACGGAAAAGCCAAACTGTTCTCCCTCTCTTCGTAATTCCCCTCAACCAATTGATACACTACAAGACATTGGTTGCGATATCTCCAGATTTCAGGCACACCCAGAGAAGCATAAATTGAGAACTTATTCAAAGAAGAACTCGTGTAATCCGATTCTACCACTAAATCCGGCGGCGGATCGGCAGGTAAATGGATACTTTTACCTCTAACTACCGATTCATTTTGAACGTAGAAGCAGCTATCCGGTTCAATAGCACGAGTTAAATCTTCCCGTTCCAAAGTAAGAGCGCCGAGCTTTCTTACCTCGATATCTAGTGCGTCTGCGAAAGCTTCAACAAAGCTTTCAATCATTCCCTTGGGTTCTTCATGTTCTGTAAGTGGCATTCTGATTTCTAAAACTCCTTCAGCATAAGCAATTCTCCACGCTCTACCGTCGCCTACATCTGACATTATCGCTTTAAATGTTGACCATTTAATACCTGTCAAAGTAATTAATTTTTCCTCGCTACTTTGTTGAGGAGGAGTCAATGTGGTTGTTACCATAGGAGGTATAATTAGTTAAGCTTTGATTGATTTTAACACACCCTTCTCTCATCTGCATCCATTGTGGCACGGGCCTCCCGCCTGTGAGTGCATCTGTGGTTCAAAAGAGCGATCGCCCTTTACGACAAAAAGTGCGATCGCCCATTTCAACTCCTAACCAGAAATCACCTGACTCAAAAGATGAGCCTGGGAACCCTCCAGACGAGGCCCATGAATTTGCACCACCAAAGAAGCCAAATAATTGCCCCAACGAGCCGCTTGTGCAGAACTCAAACCATTAGTAAGTCCAAACAAAACACCGCCCGCAAAAGCATCGCCAGCACCCACAGTATCGATCGCCTTTACCGGAAATCCAGCCACATCAACAATCTGTTTATTTTCCACAACAACGCAGCCCTTATCCCCATTCGTGATAAAAGCCAAATCCGAAATCTCGCTCATCTTCCGAGCGCACTCCTCCAAAGATTCCTCCTTAAAAAAGCTGCGAACTTCATCAGCATTGCAAAAGATGACATCGCAATATTCCGAAACCACCTTGTGAAAATCATCCGCAAATCGATCGACCAAAAAGCCATCCGAAAAAGTAAAAGCCACCTTCACGCCCAGGCGCTTAGACTGTTCCATCGTTTCAATGCTAGCCTTTCGCGGATCGGGAGCATCCCACAGATAGCCCTCAACATAACTATACTTGCAATGAGATAGGCGATCGACATCAATATCCGTCGCCGCCAGAGTAGTAGAAACCCCCAAATTAGTACACATCGTGCGTTCCGCATCCGGCGTAGTCAGCACCACACAAGTACCAGTGGGCCCGTTCGACTCAGTAGCAGGATGCACGTTAAAATCAATCCCAGCCGCCAGCAAATCTTGGCGGTAAAATTCGCCGTTAGTATCCTTAGCAACCTTCCCCGAATAATAGCCTTTACCACCGCTCTGAGCCACACTAATCATCGTATTCGCGGCAGAACCCCCCGATCGCATTTGCAGCGAAGTGTGTTCCAAATCGTGCAAAATCCCCCCCTGGATTTCCGAATCCATCAGCGTCATCCCCCCACGATTCAGTCCGTGTTTGAGGATAAAATCATCTTCCACTAATGCTAAGATGTCTACGAGGGCATTGCCCACGCCGAACACATCCACGGAACCCAAATCTTGATTGTTTTCAGTCATCGCTAAATTTTGGTTGACACTAATTATCAACTTTATAATAAATCGGCTTCAAGTCAACATAGATTTTCTTTAACTTGAATCAAAAACCAAAAACTTTTCTTAGATTCCCCTCTAAAATCCCAAATCAATATGACTTTTCCCCCTTTGATTCAGCAAATGTTGCAGCCAGGATTTTATCCCCACACAGTCACAGAACCGGTGCAGTTAATTCAGACTCACATTTCCTTTGTTTTCCTGACCGGAGAATATGTTTACAAAATCAAAAAACCAGTCAATTTTGGCTTTTTGGATTATTCAACCTTAGAGAAAAGAAAGCATTTTTGCGATCGAGAATTGCAAATGAATCAGCGAACAGCAGCGGAAATTTACCAGGAAGTTTTGCCGATTGTCCAAATAGGCGATCGCTTTCAATTTGCCAAGGATGCAGCAGCGACAAATTCGGCTGAAATCCCTGTGGAATACGTCTTGAAAATGCGTGAATTTCCCCAAAATTCGCTGTTTCTGAGTTTATTGGAACGGGGAGAGTTGACAGAGGAACTGATGGCAGACTTAGGGCGGGAAGTTGCCAAATTTCACGGCACTACACTTACCAATAAGTATATCAGCAAATTTGGCGAAGTCAACCAAATTCGCAAGGCAATAGATAATAATTACCTGATTTCGCAAAAATATATCGGTGGGCCGCAGACTCAAGCACAATATCAGGAAACCAAAAATTATACAGACTCATTTTTTGCCGAAAATCAAGAGTTATTTAACCGCCGCATAGCCAGTCATAAAATTCGCGAATGCCACGGAGATTTGCACTTGCGAAACATCGCCTTGTGGCAAAAGAAAATATTGCTATTTGATTGCATTGAATTTAACGAGCCTTTTCGGTTTGTGGATGTGATGTACGATATTGCCTTCACCGTGATGGATTTGGAATCGCGAGACCGCCGAGAATTAGGCAATGCTTTTCTCAATACTTATATTGAAGAAACAGGGGATTGGGAAGGACTGGAAGTGCTGCCACTATACTTAAGTCGTCAAGCTTATGTGAGAGCCAAAGTAACTTCCTTGATGTTGGATGATGCTAGTATTTCAACTGCTGACAAAACGCAGATTTCACAGACAGCCGCTCATTATTATAAACTGGCTTGGGAATATACAAAACCGCGTCAAGGAAAGTTAACTTTAATGTCAGGTTTGTCCGGTGCTGGTAAGAGTACAGTGGGTCGATATTTGGCTCGTCACACCGGTGCAATTCACCTTCGTTCCGATGCTGTTCGCAAACATTTAGGTGGAATTCCTTTACATGAGCGGGGCGGGCAAGATTTGTACTCGGATGAAATGACGGCACTGACCTATGGTAGATTGTTAGAGTTGGGGATAATGCTGGCTGACCGAGGTTGGAAAGTGATTTTGGATGCCAAGTTCGATCGCGCTTCCTGGAGAACAGATGCGATCGATCGGGCTCAATCTCACAATTTGCCACTGGAAATCCTTTACTGCACTGCGCCAATAGAAGTATTGCGAGAACGTCTGCAACGGCGCAAGGGCGATATTACTGATGCCACAGCAGAACTATTGAATGCCCAGCAAACAGCCTTTGAACCATTCACAGAATTTGAGCAAAGTTATGTAAAAAATGTAGATACAATGTCAGACTTTGAGCTATAATAGACATCTCCAATAATTATTGTGGAACCAGCAGGATGTCTGTTCAAATATGGCGTTTCTGCGGAAGTCTAAGAGAACCCATTGATTTTAATTTGATGCTAATCTGGTGAATATCTTTCCGTTATATTAGAAAAAGGACTTGCAAGCCGATGCCAAAATTTACTAGAGATTCCAAGGGGTTTAACCCCGCATTGATTTGGTTTGTGTTATTTACTGTGTGCTTTCGCTTAATAGGCTCTACTTTGCCCATAAGTATTATCTTCGGCCTGGTGGGAGGTGGAGCAGTGGGTTTGTTGGTAGCTTGGTGGCATAATGAACTGGTACTCAACCCCAATAAACGTCCCAAGGACAAACCCTCTGATGCTATCCTGAATAAAGAAGTAGTAGAAACCGGTGGTAAATATGCCACCAAGCCTAGGCGTCAAGCTTCTACATTCCTTGACTGGTTGTCAGCACCAGAGAATAAGCCTTGAATTTTGATTTTTGAGTTAATTAATATCAAACTGAATGTTTGTATTTCTGTCGAAGCTACTGCCGCTATTTGTCTATCCTTTGGGGTTGAGTTGCCTGTTAATGGTGGCGGCTTTAATTATGCTTTGGAAGCGCCCCAAATGGTCGGCTTGGCCAATGGCTGTCGCTCTAATTATTTTACTATTGGGAAGTAGCGGTTGGGTTTCAAAATCCTTAGTTCGATCGCTAGAATGGCAAAATCTACCAATGACAGAAACCCCCCAAGCTGATGCTATCATTGTCTTGGGAGGTGGTGTCAAAGCTGCTTTACCGCCGCGGCCTTGGGTGGAATTGGGCGAAGCTGGCGATCGCATTATTTACGCTTCCAGACTATATCGTCAAGGAAAAGCCCCTCTGCTAATTCTCAGTGGCGGTAGAGTAGAGTGGAAAGGTGGCGGAGCTCCCGAATCGGCAGATATGGCAGAAATCGCCCAAACTTCTGGCGTACCTGCATCAGCAATTCTGCAAGATCCCGATTCACACAACACTTATCAAAATGCGGTGAATGTGCGAAAAATTCTAGATACTAAAAATATCAAAGGGCCTGTTTTATTAGTAACATCGGCGATGCACATGACTCGATCGCTCTTAATTTTCCAGCGTCAGGGAATAAAAGTAATTGCCACGCCCACAGATTTTCACATCACCCAACAGGATATGGCAGTTGCTCAAAGCAATTGGCAAGCAGTGATACTAAATTGTCTACCGGATTCCTATCAGTTACACCAGTCAACCACAGCTTTGAAAGAATATATCGGCTTAATGGTATATCGCCTGCTGGGATGGCTGTAGGGGAATTTTAGATTTGGGATTTTGGATTTAAGATTAATTGAACCGCGAAGGCGCTAAGGACACGAAGGAAGAAAGTGTGTTAGTTTAGAGTAATTACAGCCAATCTTTGGCATAATCGCCCCAAACAATTATGTTGCCCCACGAGTTGCAAAGCATTGTCCCAGAACCGACTCCCACGGCCGAAATTTTCCAAAAAAACCAAATTGTCCGCGAGTTTTACGAAGAAGTTAAGTACCGTAAAGAACTGGATCTTCACTGTCAGTGGTACTATGCTACAGCGAAAAAGCATCAACAGGAATTGCAGAAAATGCAAGGAGATTTGAATATTTTTGGGTGGTTCTGTCGTGGTAGGCAAAAAAAGTAATACCAATTTTAAAAAAGAATGCAACAGTATTCTTGTCCCCCCCCTTGCTAAGGGGGGGTTAGGGGGGGTCTTTGAGTGTTGCATGATTTTAGAAAAATGGTATAATATCAAATCCGTTGACATCGGAATTATTATTTCTCTCTTCTCTTTCTCTGTGTCCTCTGTGTCCTAGTAAGGTTTAATCACCTGACGATACAACCGGAATTAATATAACAGTTTAACCATGGGAAATTCATAAAAAAAACCGAAGCAGTGGAATTTTCCGCTTCGGTTTTTTGGTTTTTTGATAGACCTAAACTTCAGAAGATATTAATTCAACTTCATCTTCTCTGAGATGAGCTTTGAATTTTTTGTCAAACTGTACTAAAATCGGCCAATTGGCACTGACAGGTCTACCGTGCCATTCTTTAACGATGGCTACTACTTCTCCTTCCATATCCTTGACATCAAATGGTTGATTGCGATTTTGAGGATGGTGGTAGACAACAACAGAGTTTTTAATGCAAACACGATCGCCAACTTTCATAATGTAGTGTTCTCTCTTGACAAATCTCCAAAGTTTACAAGTGCTTAAAACTTGTAGGCTTTGCGAACGGTCTTTTTATCTTCCCACACAAGCAGAACTAAAATTTAAAGAAAGCGGGCGGGTTTAGCAGATTGTCGCTTTTTTTAGGCAACTATTGTCTTTGAAACCCGCCCCTACAGGATTTGGGGGCGATCTGGTGGATGGTTGCATCGTCAGGTGATTTAACCTTACTAGAGCGCTCTTGACACAGAGTTAGAGAAGAGAGAGATGAAGACAGGAGGATACCAGCGGATTTGATATTAGTCGGATAACGATCGCCCTAACTGCTGCAACCAACACTCAACATCAACGGCTAGTGTTTGACCCAACTCCAGCAACTGTCGAATCACAGGCAACTCCCAGCCACTCTCTGAGTTAACGATATCCAATTCGGTAAGGTCGATCGCGCTTTTGGTCGTCGAACCAGTTTGTCGTTGCAGCCAGCCCAAACACAGAGGCACAATTTGACTGTGCATCGAATCAACATACAATTCTTGCGATCGATCCAAACACAAATCCAGCCCCAGCCGATCGCCCACAGCAATCAAACGCTCAATGCTGCGAATATCAACTTCCAACTCAACAGGAGACAGCAGTGTGACATCAGAACCCTCTTGTAGCAGCGCCTTCAGAAACCGATAAATCAACTTTTCCAAAATGTGCCTGACTTCAGGAACCTTGAGCCGACACCGGAGATGGCTAGCTTCTGTCGAAATTGCTTCGATTTCCGCCAGCAGGGAATCCCCGTCAGCAGTTTCCTGTTCCAGGGCCTTGGCCGCCGTCAAACAGCGGTGTCCCAAGGCCACTTCCGCGGCTACCTGCAACTCCATAGGGACGATCAACTCGTCGCGGTGGAAGGCCATCATCACCCCGTAATTTTCCCGGTAAACCTGAGTGTAAAGCTGATCTAATCTGGTCAAATTTTCCTGACTCAGCAGCCGGACAATCCGATGACGTTCCTCAGCGAACAAACTCCGCAGGCTAAAGGATTGATCCCCGAACAGGCGAACCATTTCGAGAATGGCGTGGGCTGCGGAAGCTTCTTGCAAAACCGCAAACAGCCGTTCTTTGAGCATGGTGTAAGACCGGCGACTACCGAAAGGCTGAATGCAGCAGTGGAAGTCCCAGCCGCCAAGGTAGAACGCCGCAAATACAAACACTTCGGTTTCCCGTGTAATTTCTGAGGTTAATTCCAGTTGACCTACGGCCAGAGTCATGGAGCCCATGCGCTGAATTTGGAAATCTAGCTGCTGGGCCAGATAGCAGTAAACTCGTTGTTCGCGGGGATATTTGGCAAACAGGGAACTGATGGCGTAGTGGGCTGCAACTTGCTTGAGACTGACTTGGGCGGTGGTGACAAGTTGGCGATAGACTTCTGCACCTGTTCTGAAGCATTCCACATTACTTGGTACTAGGTTAAGCCGATCGACAAAATCCTTTTCTAACTGCACACCAGTCACTTCCCCAGCCAATTCCAGCGCACGGGCTGCGTAGCGCAAAATCTGCACGCCTTCGGGCCGGGATATTTCTTCAAAAAACCAGCCGCAGCTAGTGAACATTAACAGGGCGTGGCGCTGCATTTCCAGCAGTCGCAGGGCGTCTACTTGTTCGGCGGCCTCTAGGGGGTGAACTTGATGTTTGGAGAAGAATTGGTCAATGTTGGCGGTCGATCGATCGCCTATAACATCAATATATTCATCTCGCGCCGCCCAGGGATCGCTAAACAACTTGCGCCCCGCTTCCTCATAAATTGGTATGAGTCGATCGCGCAGCCAATTTAGAGTATCTCGCAAAGGTCGGCGCCATTTGAGGTGCCATCCGCCACCACCACCGCAGCCACAATCATCTTGCCAGCGATCGACCCCATGAGAACAACTCCAAGCTGTCACTGGTTTGAGTTCCACTTCCCAATCGCTAGGATTTTGGCTTAAATAGTGAGCAAAATTCGTCACCGTCCAACCGCGGCGGGGAAACTCTTCTGTGAAAGCGTAGGCTAGGCATTTTTCGGTACTATTTTTGTGGTGTCCGAAGGTTTCGCCGTCGGTGGCGACGGAGATTAATTGAGATTTTCGGTGGTCCCCCCGCACGGCTTGACCCAAGCGCCCAGCCAGGTGGTTGCTGCTGCTGAGAACATCATTAAAGCCCATATCCCGCGAGATTGGGCCATCGTAGAAAAAGATATCGATGTAGGGAGTATTAGTTGTCGGTTCGGAATTGTGCCCGTTGGCGCGACTCAAATTGTGACTGCTAAGGGGGGAGAGTTGGTGGGAAACTGCCAGCCGCAGTTCTGGTTTCAAGTAGCAGCGGTAGGGGCGAGTCGGATCGATTTGACCTCCCCCGACTTCGCGCCATTCGGGATCGCTATTGTCATGGCCTGGAAGTTGGCGGCAGCGTTCGGCTTGGGAGGGGGCGAGGACGATGAAGCGAATGCCCTCAGCTACCAAAACTTCGAGGGTGGCGTAGTCTACCGCAGTTTCGGCCAGCCACATTCCTTCGGGGGCGCGATCGAACCGGGAACGGAAATCTGCGATCCCCCAGCGAATTTGGGTTTGTTTGTCTCGCTCGTTGGCCAGCGGCATGATGATGTGATTGTATACTTGGGCGATCGCGTTACCATGACCATTGAGTCTTTGACAACTTTTGCGATCGGCTTCCAGAATCCGTTGATATACTTCCTCGTCGTAGCGTTCCAGCCAACTCATCAGGGTCGGCCCGATGTTGAAGCTAAGATATTCGTAGTTATTGACGATCCCCGCGACTTCGCCGCGATCGTTGAGGATGCGCGCAAAGGCGTTGGGGCGATAGCACTCTTTGTCGATGCGTTCGTTCCAGTCATGGAAGGGATGGGCGCTGGCTTGGCGTTCGATCGCATCTAGGTAAGGGTTTTCCCGTGGTGGCTGGTAGAAGTGACCGTGAACCGTCACGCATACTCCTGTGGCTGTAGCCACCATGTTTTGGGTTCCGGCCGTTGTTTCCCGTGTGTCCGAGAAACTCAGCGCAGCGGATTTAGTCTGAGAAATGGAAACCATTCGATCGAATCCTCAAGTAGTTTAAAGACAACAAAAACCGCAAGAATTAATTGCAGAAACTTTTGACAGCGCCCGTTTGAGCATCAGGTATCTGTCGGGGCTAATTTTTGGTAAACAAATTTTGATACATCTGTAGTAGTGTGGGCAAAGCATTCGTTCCGAGATGCCGATCGTCAATCCCTGAGTTTTTCCGCCAATGCTTTGTTGTTGAGTTAGTTAAAAAATGTACTGTTCCTGCTTTCTGGCACTTGCGACCCATTTCAGGTTAGTGTTCGCAGGATTGTTGATTGAGTTTTTATTTACATGGCCCGATCGTAAAGTATAAATCTTTAAATTGCAAGTTTCCGCCGCCAAAATTTAATGTTTGGCAATCAATCTTGAGCTGTGGTGTTTTGTAGGGGCGATCGGGTAGCGCTTCCGACTCCCCACTGGTGACAGAGGGGCTGGCTTCTTGAATGTGAATCGGGCCGATCGGTCCTTGAATAATTGTCGATCGCATAAAATTTTCTCCTCAATTTTAATCTTCCTGTTTTTAAACAACCAATTTTACCTCTGTTACTCCTTGGCGCAACTCATACTGTCCTTTCACCCAAAATTGTTTAATTCTTTCACTCAAAAACGGAGCCAATCGCATCATCAATAAACGCACAAATCCATTATTTCGCAATTGTTCGCCTTTCCATGCTTCTTGTGCTTGCAGTTGTTGGGCGCGCCTAATTTCTGGTTCCCGTTCGGCCTGAATCTGCGATAATGCTAAATCAATATCCTCATCATTAGCCCCTGCTTTCAATAAAGGTACAAGGTGATTTGCCGCCACAATTACATCACGAAAACCCATATTAATTCCTTGGGCGCGCACCGGAGACATGGGGTGGGCGGCATCCCCCAAAAGTATGATTCCTGGCTGATACCAGCGCGGACAACAACCAACTACTACAGATAGTCGCTGGGGAGATTCTATGGTATCTTTATGGTTACGGAAATGCTCGGCCATCCATAAAGGCGATCGCGATGCGAAAGTTTCCGCCCAATCTGTGTGTTTGCGATCGGTTTTGTCCTCGGCTGATAACACCCAAGCCAGATGCAGTTTGCCATCTTCTGCGCCGTGAAAAACACTGAATGCACTACCATCATTAAGGATAGAATAAAAGACATTATCCGCCACAAACCGAGGATGAGCAGCCAGTTTAAACCACAGCACATCGATACTCTTCTGCTGTTTCACCAACTCCAATCCAGCCCGTTGTCGTACCACGGAGTTTCTACCATCAGTACCAATGACAAGTGCCGCATAAATCTCTCGCCCATCTGCTAATTTGACGCCAGAAATGCGATCGTTGCTGTAAATTAAATCTTTTACGGGAACACCTTGGATCAATTCAAACTCTGGATGTAATTGAGCTGCGGCAATTAGTGCTTCCAGCAAAGGCGGCTGAGAAACTAGGGTACAAGGTTGATTTGAACCCATGGGCTCATCAACTCGAAATAATAGTCGATCGCCTACAATAAACTCCCAACCATCTATTTTTCGGTGTGGTACACTTGGGAGCATGGAGGATAAGCCCATTTGGGCGATCGCATCCAATCCACTCGGCATTAAACCTTCACCACGAAACACTCGGTAGCAATCTTTTGCAGCCTCAACCAAGGTAACACTAATCCCTCGTTTCACCAGCAGCAAGGCAAGTGCCACACCAGTTGGCCCCGCTCCCACAATTACAACTTGCATCCCTGGCATTTCTGATAGTTAGCTAATTTCTTCCCACTATACCTTACTCATCGCAGAAACACAATTGGAACCAGAGGTTCTGACATCGATCGGAATCTGCACAATAAACTCTGTCCCCTCACCAGGCGCAGAAATACAACTAATTTGACCTCGATGTTTTTCCACTATAATATTGTGACAAATAGATAACCCTAAACCTATACCACTTCCCACGGGTTTTGTAGTAAAAAACGGGTCAAATATTTTAGAACGCACTTCTTCATTCATCCCATGACCATTATCAGTAATGCGAATCACAATGCCCTGAGAAATGGGTGAATTAGATTCCAAACTATCCATTTTTGTACTGATGGTAATTCTGCGCCGTGAGGATTGAGTTTCCACAGCATCAATAGCATTAGCTATCAGGTTCATAAATACCTGATTTAACTGCGACGCATAACAAGTAAATTTTGGCAAGGGACTGTAGTCTTTAATTATCTCAATTTCCTTGCCATTATTTGAACCATTGATTAGGTGTTGCAAAATCAATAAAGTATTATCAATACCTTCATGAATATCCACTAACTTGTACTCTTTTTCATCCAGGCGGGAGAAGTTTCGTAAAGACAACACAATCTTGCTAATCCGAGATGCACCCTCTTTCATCGACTTCAACAATTTTGGATAATCATCAGCAATGAAATCGGGATCGATATGATCCAATATTTTCATAATTTCTGCCGCTGGTTGGGGATAAGTTTTGCGGTACAATGTAACGATATCAAGCAAATCTCGCGCATAGTCCATCGCTACAGTAATGTTGCCGTAGATGAAGTTAACGGGATTATTGATTTCGTGAGCAACCCCAGCCACTAGCTTACCTAAAGAAGCCATTTTTGCCTTTTGTACCAACTGAGATTGAGTATTTTTGAGTTCCGTTAAGGTTTCTTCAAGTTGCTGCGCGTAGGATTGAACTTCTTCATAGATTTGGGCTTGCTTAATCGCAATTGCTACCGAGGAGGCCACTGCACAGAGTAATTCTACTTCAAAAGCTTGCCAGTAGTACGATCGATTTTCTTTCACCACACAGATACTACCCCAAACTTGTGAGTCCACCTTGAGGGGTACAAATAACCATGCGCCAAGAGATAGTTGAATTAAGCGTTGTTTAATTTCCTCAGAACAAGTATTAACGTCATTAATTTTTACAATTTCTGATTGCTTAAGTCGATCGGA
>RDXH01000131.1 GCA_004292745.1 Oscillatoriales cyanobacterium
GATGCCGCCCTCGGCTTCAGCGCGGTATAGTTCGTCGTAAATCGGCAGAATTGCGCCGCCGGGATAACCAAAAATATGCTTGACACCGTGTCGTCTCAAGCTGTCAATCAGAGCAAATGCACCAGTTGCACGCTTTACAGCTACTTTAGTTTTTAGTTGCACAGTTTTTTTTTCCTCAAAGTAATTATAATTTACGATTAAGGCTTTCATTTTACTTCTTTCTCAATATGGAAGCTTTAAAAGTTGGAGTGTTGATATTTTTCTCAACACTTGAGAATAAGACATCGGCTTGGGGCATAGAAGTTTTAGAACCCCAGAGGGAGACAGGGGAGATTCCGATCGCGGGAGAACCCCAGAGGGCTGAGCTGGAAATACGCTACCGTCACGCATCTAACCCGCATTCCGCATCCTCAACAGTCACATCGACAGTTATAGCTGCTCAATCTTACTTCGTAACTGCTTTGTAAAACTTATCTAAACTTTTCTAAACCCATCTTTAGACACAGTTCGTGTTTACTTCCTACGCTATTGGGTAGACGGCTAATCCCAAGATAAGTAGGCTATCCCCCTCAAGCCGAGGGTTCCCAATTTAAAATGTTTAAACTTGCATTCCAATCACGATCTAAACATATGCCACAAACAGGACAGTCGAAAGTCCGAACGCTTAGTGGCATATCTTTTTTAGTGCCACAATTCGAGCAAATTTTAGTGCTGGGGAACCATTGGTCTACCAGCACTAAATTTGCCCCATACATTTTGCACTTATAATCGAGTTGGCGTTTGAACTCGTAAAAACCTAGATCGGATATTGCCCCAGCTAACTTATGATTCGCCATCATGCCCTGAACGTTCAAGTTTTCAATCTTGATTAGCTTAAAAGTTGTAGCTAAATATGTTGTTAGCTTGTGAAGGAAATTATCGCGAATACGAGCTATCCGTGCATGGAGCCGACGGATTTTATGGTAGGTTTTGCGCTGATTTTGGGAGCCTCTTACCTGTTTTGAGGCTTTGCGTTGCAAGGTAGCAAGCTTGGTTTTCGCTTGTTTTAACGGCTTCGGCGCATCAAAGACCTGCTCAGTTGACAGCGTGGCAAAAGAATTAATGCCTACATCGATTCCTACAGAGCTTTCAGATTGTTGAACTGGTAAACGTTCTGCATCAAGGCAAAAGGAAACAAACCAACGACTTCCTTCTTTTGAAATCGTAAAAGTTTGAGACACATAACCGCACTCTAGGGCTTCGTAGAGTCGAAAAGTCCCCAATGTAGGAATCTTAATGGTGTTGCCAGCGCTTAGTAAAACTTTGCCGTTAGATGAATCAACTGTAAAAGATTGACCGTCTCGGCGGGTAGTAAATTTTGGATGACCTGCCTTTCCTGAGCGATATCTACTAAAAGCATCTTTCAAGTCAATTAAAGCATTTTGATAAACTCGACTAGACAACTGGTTCATCCAGGCGAATTCAGGCTGTTTTTTGACGTGGTTGGTAAGAACTTTTTTAACTTCGTTGATCACCTTCGAGTCTGTGAATTTTCCCTCGCTATACATTTGAGTCCGCAAGCTTAACCCAAAGTTAAATACTACGCGCCGGAATCCTGCGTGTCTTGCCATCAAAGTCGCTTCGTTGTTATTCAGTTTGAGCGCTCGTTTGAGGGCAAACACAAAACTTCCTCTCAATGATTAACTATGGAGAATTTTAGCAAACTATTTGGCACTTTAGTCAAGCTCCCTGAGATCGAGATGTCGATCGATGTCCAATTGATTGGCAGCCCAATTAAAAAATTATTTTAGAGATATATATTGAGATTCTTGCTTTTTCTGAAGGCTTGGCATCGAAGTCTCGATCTCGGAAAACGAGATATTTTTGACTGCCAATTTCTTGACGGGAAAAATAACCCTGTGCAAATAAAGAAAAGCTAAATTTACTGCCACAGGGGACAATTGTAGGCCGCTCTGCTGGTAGTGTTTCTAAAACCCGCTCCAGCAGTTGGGCATCCAAACTTCTTTGCTTTCCTTCGCAGAAAATAATTTTGCTACTGACAACACTCACAATTACACCTCTAGCCTGATAATGTGTGCTTCAGGCACTAATTGCTCCACATAATCAGAGTGGGTTGTAATTATAAACTGATTATTATTGCCTAGCTTAGTCAAGGATCTAAGGAATGCCTGTTGCATTGGTGGGTGGAGGTGCAATTCAATTTCATCAATCAAGATGAGCGAATTATGAATGTTCCAATTGGCAAAATCCATGAGGATGGGAAAGACAGCTCGTTCGCCTCCAGACTTGTTTTGCCAGAGCCGTTCATGCCAATTAGAACAATCAGATTTCGTGCCAACCCAGTTTCGGGATCGGTGAAATCAAATACCGGAGGATTCGCATCGTTGACTGATGACTAATAACTGATGACTGATGACTGTTGACTAAATTTAAACAACATCCTGCAAAACATGGCGAGTATGCCGCCAAGCTGCAATCCCCATTACCGCCACTAAACAGCCCAAACTCATCAACACGAGCCGCAAACCGAGGTCATCGGAATTTACGGCTTTACCGACAGCATCTGTCAGCGGGCCGGTAATTGCTAAAGGCAGGCTGAGGGCAATATTAATCGCATTGTTCTCGAATCCAAAGACTTTTCCCCGCATCGATTCTGGAGTTTGTTCTTGAATTAACGCTTGCATCGGGCCGTTAATCAGGGAAGCCCCGAAACCGAACAAAGCGCTTAAACTAAATCCCAACCACAACTGTCTAGTAAAGGCAAACATTACCAATACAAAACCCATCATTAAGAAACCAATCAATGGTAAAGGTTTCTGGTGCATTCGATCGCCCCAATGTCCCAAAAACGCTGCACCAAAAACCATACCGATTCCCGCAGCAGCCAGCAAAAAGCCAAATTGAGTTTCTTTGAGACCTATTTTACCCGAAAGGGCGATCGCCAACACCTGAAGTGCAGCAAACACGGAATACAAAATCGTCAACTGTAGCATCGCGTTACTGACAAGGGGATTGCTCTTCAAATAGCGCAAACCTTCTTTAAAATCTTGCCAAGGATGGATCTTTTTTGCGCTGCTCCCGGCATGATTTTCTTTGATACGCATCCCATAAATCAAACCGGCCGATATCAGGTACAACGCGGCCAGCAAAAACTCTCGCGAACCTGCTCCGTAGCTTTGTTTGATCAAACTAAACAGCGGTTCGCCGATCGTCATACCCACAATGATGCCACCCATCGTGGATGAGGCGAATAGGGCATTGGCGGACATCAGTCCCTCTCGCCCCACTGCTAGGGGAATTGCCGCTGCTTCTGCGGGAGCAAAAAATTGGGTAACAGTAGAAACCAAAAACGTAATCACCAACAACACGACAAAAGCTTTGGGCAAAAACGTCATCGCGACAATCAATAGGGCGCGAATCACGTTGCACCCAATCAGCATTTGCTTCTTGGAAAAGCGGTCTACGACAATACCTGCGATCGAACCAAAAACGATTGCCGGCACTGTGTAGGCAATCATCACCGCTGACAGCATGGAATTTTCCGAATTGTGCCCTGGTGTGTAACCCCCTGTTTTCAGGAGGATAATCAGCAATACATAAAAAATCTTATCTGCCACTTGGGCCAACAACTGCCCAGTCCACAAGGCGAGGAAGGCGCGATTTCTGAACAGGGCATCAAGGCCGTTACGGTCAGGGGGAGGGCTAGCTGGGTGCATAGGAATAGTTTAACTGACCGCCTAATTATATTTTTCAAGAATATGTGCCAACTTGACATCACAAAATTGAGACTGGGAAAACTCCTGTCTCCTAGGTGCTTTTTCTGTTTTAGCAGATCGCTGTTGAAAGGCTGCGGTTTGTTTGACCCTACTTCTAGCAACTCAACCTAACCCAGCCTTGAGTAAAATCAAGGAATTTTGTTAAAGGTTGGTCTAGATTTCAATGGCGTGGGAACATACGGTAGTATATTTTACAAAATGCCATGGCGTTGGCAATGATATCAAAAGGTGTCACCCCAATTAAGTAATATAACGAAAGAAGTAAGTGTCAGGAGTGAAAAACTTGAAAAAAGTTGAAGCTATTATTCGTCCCTTTAAACTTGACGAAGTAAAAATCGCCCTTGTCAATGCCGGCATTGTAGGGATGACTGTTTCTGAAGTTAGAGGTTTTGGCCGCCAGAAGGGTATGACTGAACGCTATCGCGGTTCTGAGTACACGGTTGAGTTTTTGCAGAAACTCAAGGTCGAGGTCGTTGTTGAAAACGATCAGGTTGACATGGTGGTTGATAAAATCATCGCTGCTTCTCGCACTGGCGAGATTGGCGACGGCAAGATTTTTATCTCTCCTGTAGAGCAAATTATCCGTATTCGCACTGGCGAAAAAAACCTAGAGGCTATCTAGGAAATTGGGGAATCGGGAATGGGGAATCGGAATTTGTAGCCGTCTCTGGCCCTCTCCCTATCTCCCTATTCTTTTACTTGACAAGTGTCTTTATTTGTGGTATCAAAGACTGGAATGCTTGGCCACGGTGAGAGTACAATCGCTTGGTATCAGGTGTCATTTCTGCAAAAGTCTGTTGCTGTGCGGGGATGTAGAAAATGGGATCGTACCCGAAACCTCCGGTGCCGCGAGGACTTTGCAGAATCTCACCGCGGCAAATTCCTTCTACTTGCAGGGCAATTGTACCGTCGGGACGGGCGATCGCGATCGCGCAAACAAATTGGGCTTGTCGGTTCTGTTCGTTTCCCAATTCTCTCAGGAGTCGAGATATCCTGTCAGCATCGCTTGAACCGTAGCGCGCCGAGTAAATCCCAGGTTGGCCATCCAGTGCATCTACCATTAAACCGGAATCATCTGCGATCGACCATTCCCCAGTTGCTTTAGCAATTTCCGAAGCTTTCAAGCAAGCATTAGCGATAAAAGTCTCGCCAGTTTCTTCTATTTCCAACTCTTCCGGTTTCAGTTGCAATTCCCATCCCAAATCCTGAAGATAAGCCTGCATTTCTTTGAGTTTGCCGGGATTGCTGGTAGCGACAACTAGCAATTTATGATTAGTCATTATTTCCCTTAAAACTTACGGATTGATATTAACAAACATTTTGCACCATTCTCAATAAACCTTTCACGGGCGGGCAGGATACCCCACAAGAAATAAAATTCATTCTTTAACGAACCGCGAAGACGCGAAGGACGCGAAGGAAGAGAAGAGAAGAGAAAGAGAGATTAAATCTCAACTCATCCCCGTTTAGCTGCTTTGCTCTGCGGTGAAAAACTCGGATTAATTATGCGCCCAAGCTTTCGCCCAATTTAAGTTTTGCATCACGTCTTTCAAAGTCGCGGCTTCTGAATACAACCGCAACACTGGTTCAGTTCCGCTAAACCGAATTAATAGCCAACTTCCGTCAGCCAAACGGAATTTATATCCGTCAACTTTGTTGCAGTCTACCACTTCTTTCCCGGCGATTTCTGTTAAAGGTTGATTTTGCAACAAATCCAGCAAGCGCGAACGTTCGTCCATGTTTGCTAAGTGCAAATCGATTCTGTCATAAGCTGAAGTAAAACCAGTTTCTTGTTGCAATCTGGCATAGATTTCGCTCAAATCTTCCCCGGATTTGACAACGGCTTCTAACAAATACAGCGCTGACAACAAAGCATCTCTTTCTGGGATGTGCGTACCGTAGCCGATTCCGCCGGATTCTTCGCCGCCGACTAGGACTTGGGTGGTTAACATTCGATCGGCTATATACTTGTAACCGATCGGCGTTTCAAATAATGGCAAGTCGTACAATTTAGCAATTTTGGGGATAATGTCAGAACCGCTGACTGTTTTAATGACTTCCCCAGTCAACCCGCGCCTTTTTGCTAAATGTTCGATTAATATGGGCACTAAAATTTGTGAACTCAGAAAGTTGCCGCTAGAGTCAACAGCAGCAATGCGATCGCTATCTCCGTCAAACACAAACCCGATCGACAAACCAGAGCTTTGGCGTTGGTGAGTGCGCATCACCCGAAACAACTGTGAAAGGTAGCGCGGCAAAGGTTCCGGTGCTCCGCCTCCAAACAGGGGATCGCGATCGCTATTGACTTCGTGCACTGTTTCTTCTAAAATCTGTGCCAATCCTCCGGCGGCAGCACCGTGCATGGCATCTACAAATACAGTAATTTTGTTAGAGGCGATCGCCTCTTTAATCCCATCAATATCGACCATTTCCCGCAAGGTTTTGCAGTAAGCAGGCCAAGGATTGAAATTCTCCAATTTGCCGGGAGTTACTGAAATTGGTGCGGGATTTTCGAGTTTTGCTTCTATCTGTTGAGTAACTTCGGGCGAAACTGAACCTCCAAATCCGCCCTTGACTTTTAACCCTAAATATGCACCCGGATTGTGGCTGGCAGTTAGGACGATCGCACCTAAAGCATTTAATTGTTTGGCGGCTAAACTGAAAGCCGGAGTAGGAGCGTAAGAATCGGTCAGCAGCACGTCAAATCCGGCGTTCTGGACTGCCTGGGCCGCTTTTTTGGCAAAATCTTCCGCCAAAAATCGGCGATCGTGACCGACGATTACGGTACCGCTGCTGGCATCATTGCCGCCGGTTTGTGCGAGAACTTGTGCTGCTAGCGGAGCGACTAACGCTACTCGATCGAATGTAAAATCGTCAGCAATAATGCCGCGCCAGCCATCTGTACCGAATTTAATAGGATTCATTAGTCAAAAGCCATGAGTCACCAATCTATTCTATTAGCTCAACGGGCGATCGTCATCTAATTTGAGATTTGAGATTATGGAATTGTTCCTCAAGCCTCTACTCTCACTACTGACTAATGACTACTGACTAATGACTACTGACTAATGACTACTGACTAATGACTACTGACTATTGACTACTGACTATTGACTAAAAGAATGCCGGTTGATGGCGAATCAAATTCAGGAATTCTTCGCGAGTTTTCTGTTCGTCTTGGAATATGCCCAACATCGCACTGGTGACTGTCCAAGCACCGGGTTTTTGTACTCCGCGCATAGTCATACACATATGACTAGCTTCCATCACCACAGCTACTCCCCTGGGTTCCAATATGGTCTGAACCGCTTCGGCAACTTGGCGAGTCAAACGTTCCTGTACCTGTAACCGTCGGCTGTACATCTCGACAATGCGGGCTAATTTGCTCAACCCTACTACTTTTTGGTTGGGGATGTAAGCGACATGAATTCGTCCCATAAACGGTAGCATATGGTGTTCGCACATACTGAAGACGCTGATGTCTCGCACCAACACCATCTCATTGTGACCTTCGTCAAAGATAGCGCCGTTGAGTAGTTCTTCTAGGGATTGACTGTAGCCACTGGTGAGAAACCGCATAGCTTCTGCTACCCGCTTCGGGGTTTTGAGCAATCCTTCGCGTTCGGGGTTTTCTCCGATTCCTAGCAGCATTGTCCGCACTGCTTCCATCATTTCCTCCTGACCTACTTGTGAAGGTATGGGAACATTGGATTCTTGACCGTTGGAGGAGTTGCGGTCTGGTCTAGTGGTGATGCGGGGTAAATTATTGTCTGGGGTTTCTGAAAGTTTCATGCTGTCAGTCAACAGGGTGTTTGAGCCAGTGGAACCGTTGTTCGATGCAATTGTCATAAAAAAATTGGTGTTAGGGTAGATCGATTTTTGATTGGGGATTTTCGATTCGAGGAGATAGCTATATATTCAAAGATTGTTGAATTCCGAGAAAAACTCAGCAGTCTCAAATCTCCTGTTCACAAAACTCCAGCATTCGACATGAGGGTGATTTCTTCAATTACGGCGCCATCGGGTAACTGTACTGCGTGCAGAATAGATTCGGCGACGATTTCTGGAGTTAACATGGCTGTGCGATCGAAGTCGGCTTGGACTGTTTCTGTGTCCCACATGGGAGTGTTGACAGAACCTGGACAGATGGCTGTTACACGAATTCCGTGACCCCGTTCTTCTGTCGCTACAGCCTTAGACAAAGCCATGAGACCGAATTTGCTGACGCAATATAGTCCCCAATTCGGAAAGACTTGGCTGCCGGCGATGGAGGAAACGTTGATGATGATTCCTGATTTTCGATCGCGCATGGACGGCAAAATTCCTTGAATGCACTGCCAGACGCTAGTCAAATTCAGGTCTAAAACTCTCTGCCAGTCGGCTAGAGGAGTTTGTGTCAAGGGGCCTGTATAGCCCATCCCAGCACTGTTGACCAGGATATCTACTGGTCCAAATTGAGCTGCGATCGCACTGATGCTACTTTCCACTTGGTCAATTTTTGACAAGTCTAAGGGATAAGCTTCTGCTTTCACTCCGACTTCTCTGGCTGCTGCGGCAACGGCTTCTAAGTTTTCTGACCCTCGACTAACTAAAGCCAGGTTTATGCCGGCTTTGGCAAATGCTAGAGCCGTGGCTTTGCCAATACCGCTGCTTGCTCCGGTAATCAGAGCCTGCTTTGTCGTCGGATAGTTCATAGAAAAACTCGGTATGGGGGAAACTCAGTTGATGACAGTTTCCATGAGTACAGTTATTTCTGAGATCGACATTAAGAAATGTTAAGCCGATGTCACACAAAGAATTATAACACTGCTGGCAGATTCGCAGAATTCTCCATCGCTATTGAGAAGATGAGTTTTCAGTTAAAAATTGCTTAACTGATTCCTGGGAATCGATCGGCTCAAGCAGAAATTTCTGTGAATACACCGATGTGGCGGAATTTTTGATACCGCATTTCCCGGCGCTGCTGGCTCGAAAGCTGACTCAGTTCTGCTAAATTTTCCAACAATGCTCGTTTCAGTATGGACGCAGCCTTAAGGGGGTTAGAGTGAGCGCCACCAATGGGTTCTGGTACTATTTGATCGAGAACGCCGAGGTTTTTCAAATCCCAAGAAGTAATTTTCAGAGCTTCGGCGGCCAAGTTGGCTTTCCCTGCGTCTTTCCACAGGATCGCGGCGCAAGCTTCGGGGGTAGCAACGGTATAGACGGAATGCTCTAGCATCAACAATCGCTCGCCGACGCCTATGCCCAAAGCGCCACCAGAACCGCCTTCGCCGATGACGGTACAGATGATGGGAACATCGAGGCGAAACATTTCTCGGAGGTTACAGGCGATCGCCTCTCCTTGTCCAAGCTGTTCGGCTTCTAAGCCCGCCCAAGCCCCTGGAGTGTCGATAAAGGTGAAAATTGGCATAGAGAAGCGATCGGCGTGTTCCATCAATCGTAGGGCTTTCCGGTAGCCACCGGGAGCCGCCATACCGAAGTTGCGGGCAATATTGTCTTTGGTGTCGCGACCTTTTTGGTGGCCGATGATGACCGTGGGACGCCCATCAATGCGGGCAATACCACCCACCATGGCCGGGTCGTCGCCTCCCCGTCGATCGCCGTGAAGCTCAATCCACTCGTCGCTAATTGCTTGAACGTAATCGAGGGTACTGGGGCGACGGGGGTGACGGGCTAGTTGCAACCGCTGCATGGGGGAGAGGCTGCTAAAAATCTCTTGCCGCAGTTGGTCTGTTCGAGCTTCCAGCTTGCGAATTTCGTCGGAGGTTTCTTCAGAAACATCCACACCGTTTTCGGCTGCGAGTTGGCGAATCTCGTGAATTCGGGCTTCGAGTTTTGCCAGGGGCTTTTCAAAATCTAAGAGTAGTGGTTTCCGGTCTGGGTTTGGCACGCTGAGAATTTCTATAATTTGTTTTGCAAGGTTTAGTCGATCGACTCTTTGAAGATCCTACCGTGTTATGTGTTGCTCAAAAAGAGGGCCCTGTTGAACTTGTCCATTTTGATTGTTGGAAAACCAGGGATTTGAGCTGAATTTTTTGCTACACTCTCATTTAGCTCGCTGTTGAGTGTTATTCGCCTCTTTCCCAGCGCCCCTATGCCATCCCAAAGCCACCAAAGACCAAATCCTGCTGAACTTTTTGGAACTACCAACAACAATACCAACGCGATCGAACTCACGCCTGCGGAAGCTGTGACAGCCATTTCAGTATTAGCTGTGGTTGCTGACGGTGAAATTTCCGAAGCCGAAAAACAAACTCTCGCGGCCAACCACATCCGCTTATAAGAAATACCCTGAAAACCCTGTGACTTTAGTCCAGGGATGAAAGGGCGTTGCAGGATAAATCCAGCCTATTCTCTTTGATGTTCCATGTAACGCTTAACTGTTTCTGTACAGATATTCCCCGCAGTAGAGACCAAGTAGGTAGGTGTCCACAGGTAGGCAATTGCTGTATAGTAAACCTATGACAACAGACTGTAAATTAAATGTACGCAGTACAAAAAGATGTTTGGCATTTAACTGGATTACAAAAAAATATTATTGAGCAACTCCTGAGATGGTCAAATAACCTATTTAATGTCGGCACTTACGAAAGTCGGCAACGGTACTTTAAGGACCAAGGCGCAATCAAATATCCCGACCTGTACAAGATTGCCAAAACCCACGAAAATTACGGTTTGCTTTACTCTCAAGTTGCCCAACAATCGCTAAAATCTGTTGCTGAATCTTTTAGCTCTTTCCGAGCCTTAGAAAAGTTAGCCAAGAAAGGGGAACTTAATCAAAAACCGAGATTGCTCAAGTACAGAACTCCAGGCGGTATGTACCAGATTTCCTATCCGGGACAAGCCTTGAAAATAGAGTGCGATCGGGTGAGAATGCCTCTAGGAAACAAAGGTAAAGAACACTTCGGGACAGATGCTCTCTGGATTCCCCTGCAGATGTTAATGGTGCAGCTAATATCATCCGCAAATCAATCATTTGCCACAGACTCAATCCGCAGAGGGAGTGGGTAGAAGGTTTCTGACTAACCCTTTAAGAATTAAACTTTGGGTGGATTCATCCCCCAAAGTTTGTCCTTAAGAATCCCCGCGTCTTCAGACCGGGGAGTGTCAATCAGTTCTTATTCTAGCGAATACTTCCCAGAACTGTTCAATAAAGTCCGCAATCTGAGCGATCTTTACAATCCGGCTGAGCTATTTGCCGCAGCTAAAAATACCCTTAATCCTCAGCTTCGAGCCACAGCTTTTGCGATCGCCACAGATTTGGTTTTGGTAGATGGAATTTTCACTCAAGAAGAAAAGGAGTTCTTAGTGGAACTTGCCGAAGCTTTGGACATTTCCGACGAACTTGGCAACAAGATTATGGAAGTTATGACTATCAAAAACTGCTCTCAAAGCTTCTTGTAACAGTTAACAGTTAACAATGAACTGTTAACTGTTAACTGTTAATTTTCAAAATCAAAATGACATCAAAGGTCGGAAACCGTGTTTAACAGAAATCTCGCCGATTTGCTCCATCTTTTCCACCGTAATTTGATTGCGTCCCCAAGAAAAATTGGTGTACAACTTTTCAAATTCCAGCAGCATGGATTCAGCAAAACAGGCAAACAACTGTCTTCCCGGTACATCCATATTGACAATCTTCATGATTTTCCACTCAATATCGAGGGAATGCTCCACAATGCCGCCATTGAGGACATAAATTTCGGGATGCTGAATCTGAGTTCCCAAATTTTTGGGATAGCCCCCATCAATTAGCAAACAAGGTTGCTTCAATGTAGAGGGATCGATTTCTACTCCCTTCGGCATACTCGCTACCCAGACGACAATATCAGCCTGGGGTAGCGCCTCTTCCAAACCCATAATTTTGCCTCGCCCCAATTCTGTCTGCAAGTCTTGCAAACGTTCTTTGTCACGGGCAATCAGTAACAATTCTGCTACATTGGTTTTAACGTTGAGCCAGCGACACACGGCACTGCCAATATCCCCAGTAGCACCGCAAACCGCCACAGTAGCCTTGGACAGTTCAATCCCCAATTTGGGGGCTGCTTGTTCTACTTGGCGACAGAGGATGTAAGCAGTGTGAGTATTACCCGTGGTGAATCGCTCAAACTCCAACTTGAGATTGCGAATTTGCTTAATTTGCTGCAAGTTGAAGGTTTCAAAAATGATCGATGAAAACCCACCTAAAGCCGTGATATTAATGCCGTTTTTTTGAGCGTGTGCCATCGCGTTAATGATTTTGCGGGTGGCTGCTTTAATCCGGCGAGTGGCTAGCATTTCTGGCAGAAAACAGGACTCCACATAGCGACCTTCTATTTTTTGCCCAGTGATGCTGGTCACGGTTATATTATCGACTATTTGGGGCGGTGCGCTGCACCAAAAATCAAGACCTTGATCGGCATATTCTGGATAGCCCAGCTCGTTAGCTACCGATTGGGCGTGTTCTAAGCTGGTTAAGTGACCGATTAAACCAAACATTCAGTTGTCAGATTAAGGAAAAAGGAAGAAGGAAGAAGGAAGAAGGAAGAAGGAAGAAGGAAGAAGGGAAAATTAAAATTTTTTAATTTTTAATTTTTATCTGATTCCTCATGTTCCCATTAATTAGGTTACAAACCATTGTGATGGATGAAGAATGGAGAAGGAAAAATTAATTTTTTTTAATTTTTTTCCTTTTCCATTCCTGATTTTATACTTGATTAGGCTACGAGCCCTTGTGCAGACATTCGCATGATGTCACGGTTGTTAAAGCCAATGTTTTCAAGGGCTTCACCGTAGGCAATCATAAAGTCTTCAATTAAAGCATCTTTTTCCATTCCCAAGACTTGAGCATCATCTGCGACTTTGTTTAGTAGTCTCCAGATGATGGGCAAGTTTTGGCGGTTGGCTGCTTCGAGTTCAGCTTTGGATTCTTCAAAGTGAGCTTCCAGCCACACTTCCCCAAAGTTGAGGTGGGTGTATTCTTCTTTGACGACGCCTTCAGTGATTTTGCGGGCGAAGTCGTCAGCGACGGGGATGTAAATATTGTAGGCTGCGATCGCAAAGCATTCGATAATCAGCGATTGAATCAGCAAGCAAGTTACAACCTTACCTTCGGCAGATGCCTTTTGGAAATTCCCGTGAAGTTCTGAAAAGAACTCCTTGGCAAATACCATGTCCGGCGTGACTTTGAGATTCCGGCCACAAGCTTGGAAGCCTTTCATATGGCGGTTCTCCATCTTGGACAAACCAATTAACTCTTCCTTTTTGTCAGCCAACATTTGGGCCAGTGTCAAGTAATTGTCGTGAGCTTCTTGTTCACCTTCTATTACAATCGCGTTGATTCGGCTGTAAGCATCTTTGTAAGTTTCTGTTTGAAAGTCAATTGCTGGGATGGCCTCAAGCTGTGGCATATGATATGTAGTCTCCTGAATAACCTGTAGGATGTTTGGACACCCCTTTAAAATTTGGGGTCAGTGACAGTACACTTTACCTATTTTTGACTAAAAATTCGCGGTTGTGTGGGAATCTGGGAGGAGATCGGGTTTGAGAGCCTCACAAGGTTATTATTTTAGATTAATTCACAAGTTTATGGGCAAATCTTTGGACAGATCTAGGGCACTGGAACTGCTGAGTTTTATGGGGTTGCTAGGGGGTGCAGCACTGGTGCTGTTGCCTCTAGCTGCTGTATTTTTGGTTTCTTTATCACCATCGGGTGTCGGTGTCAAGGTCACGGGCTGGACTTTTGCGAATTATCAGGAGGCTTGGCGACGCGGTAATTTTTTGTTGGCATTTGTTAATTCTACTCTAGTGGCGATCGCAGTAACTGGTTTTCAGGTAGTAACTTCGGCTTTAGCCGGCTATGCCTTGGCCAGGCTGAAGTTTCGAGGGCGACAAGCCCTAGTGTTGGTGGTTTTGGCAACCCTGGTAATTCCCTTTCAGCTTTTGGTGATTCCCATTTTCTTGGTTTTGAAGTGGGGCCATTTGCTCAATACCTACGGGGCGCTAATTTTACCGACGGCTGCTAACGGTTTTGGGATTTTTCTGCTGCGTCAATATTTCATGACAATTCCCGTCGAGTTGGAGGAGGCCGCCATGCTGGATGGGGCAAACCGCTGGCAGGTTTTGTGGCAAGTGATGTTACCTTTGGCCCGCCCTGCATTGGTGACGCTGTTTTTGTTTACGTTTATCGGCGAGTGGAACGATTTGTTTAAGCCCCTGGTGTTTACGACGCGCCCAGAGTTGCGTACCGTACAGTTGGCTTTGGCTGAGTTTCAGGAACAGTTTACTAGCAGTTGGCCCTTGTTGATGGCCGCGGTGGTAATTGGGACTGTGCCAGTGGTGTTGCTGTTTTTGGTCGGTCAACGGCAGTTTATGCGGGGTATTGCAGCCACGGGCATTAAGAATTAAGATTCAGTCTTTGTGGAACAGGCATCTTGCCTGTTGCTGATGTTGCACTATTTTCAAGAACAGGCTAGAAGCCCGTTCCACAATCAGATTCAGTCTTTGTGGAACAGGCATCTTGCCTGTTACTGAAATAGTGCAGATGTAAATTTGTAGTCATATCGTTTCCGGCTGCATCGTCAGGTGATTTAACCGCAGAGAACACAGAGGACACAGAGGGAGAGAATAGAGATCTGAATCATTCAGATGCTACCGGATCCATCTCCGAAATCAACTTCGATCTTCTCTCCCGAAAGCGTGTCTAAACATCCTAGAAGTAATCGTAAATTCGGCGTACTGGCTCCTGTATCCACATACAATCTATCTGTCAAACTGCCTAAACGTTTCCAAATAGTGTATAGTTTGATTACTGTTTGTTCTAGTTGCGCTGCCTGTTTTACAACGTCGGCGGTGGTTCCCAAACAGCCTACTCGTAAGGATTCTTCTAAGGCCATTTCCATATCTAAATGAGACTGATTGAGCGCCTGGACTTGGGCCGCAGAATCGAGATATTTAGATAAATTCTTGGCATCGGAAGTTAGTTGTTTGACTGTATCTACATCAGGATTTTCTGCTACTTCTTTTTGAATTTCAATTTGGTGAGATGGAGATAGTTTCTCCATTTCTTTGACTAAGGGGGCTAGGTAGCGGGAAGGCAGTGAACCTGTAGATGCTTTTTCTTTGACTTCTTCTGGCAATAAATCTGAGTTCATTGCCATCCATTCGTCGGAGAGTTGTTTAACTTCACGCCTGGTAATACGATCGCCTTTTCCGGCCGCATCTGTTACCATTAGCTGTACTTCGGGAGATGCTTTGGCGGTTTCTACAAAGGCTCTTTTGCTGAAGTTTCTAATGGAATCTGGGTCTAAATCTCCTTGCTCGATTAATGTATCGGCACTCTTAGCTAATTCTATTAAAGAATAGGCTTGACTTTTGCCTATTTCTCGTTCTTTTAGCCAGTTCAAAAAGCCAGTGCCGCGTCCATCGCCGCCTTTTTTTTCTCTGTCTCTGACTGTTCGGAGAATCCGTCCCCGCCAGATATCTGTTTGCAAGTCAAAGCGATCGCACACTTTCCAGGCATTGTCAACCTGATTGTCAAAATCGAAGTCTGGTATTTGTTCGTCTTCGGGATCGGGTAATTGAAAATTGATATCGGTAAAGCCTTTGAGGGCTTCTGCAAGTTCTGCGGGATTTTGGGGGACTTCAGCCATTAGGAAAAAATTGTGTAGAGCAACAGCCGGTTTGATTTGGAACTTACACGGGTTGACAGTTGAAACTCTATATGTAGCGGTAACGCGGGGAATGCCCACTCTACTAATAGAGTTTTTGTGCAAGTGCTATCATTATTGCACGATCGGGATGTTTCGAGACAATTTACCTGATGGCGAAGCCAAAAGGCCCAATTCCCGATTCCCGATTCCCGATTCCCGATTTCTACTTTCTTCCTTGGAGCCAATAAGTCACCATATCCCCCTTACCTTTGATCGGAGTCAAACCTCGATTCTTAAACAAATACTTATCTTTCAAAAGCTCATAAGTAACATCCGTAACTTGAATACTGCCTGCAACTCCTGTAACTTCCATCCTCGCCGCCACATTCACAGTATCCCCCCACAAATCGTAAGTAAATTTGCTAACACCAATCACTCCCGCAACTACTGGCCCAGAATTGATACCCACGCGAATTGCCAAATCTTCCCCTGTTTGGGCGGACAATTTTGCTATTTTTGCTTGCATTTCCAGGGCCATTTCCGCGATCGCCTCAGCATGGTCATCTCTGGGTGTAGGTAATCCTCCAACTACCATGTAAGCATCACCAATAGTCTTAATTTTTTCCACACCGTACTCTTCTGCTAATTGATCGAATTGGGAAAAAATCACGTTTAAACGCTTTACAAGTTCCGTCGGAGACATTCTAGCTGACAACTCAGTAAAGCCAACAATGTCAGCAAATAAAACACTTACTTCTTCAAAACTGTCAGCAATTGTGCTTTGCTCAACTTTCAATCTTTCGGCTATGGGTTTTGGTAAAATATTCAACAGCAACTTTTCAGTTTGATCCTGTTGAAATTTCAGGGCTTCTTGGACTAACTTTCGCTCTGTAATATCAGAAACAGTACCTTCATAGTAAATTAATTTACCTTGGGAATTGCGAACTGCCCGGACATTTTCCGATACCCAAATCCAAGCACCGTCCTTACGTTTAACCCTCGATTCAAAGCCAGAAAGAGCATTATGTTCATCCATAGCAACTACGAATTCCCGACGGCGTTCGGCATCAATATAAAGTTGCTCGGAAATGTTTTGAATGCTGGACATCAGTTCCGTAGGCGATTCGTAACCATACAATTTCGCTAAGGCTGGATTAGCGCTGATAAATTGTCCTGAAGGGGTACTTTGAAAAATGCCTTCCATGGCATTTTCTACAATACTGTGATATCTTTCTTCAGCTATCTTCAGAGACTCTTCTGCTTTTTTTCGCTGAATTAATGAACCTAATTGAGTGCAAACAATATTAAAAATGTCAATAAATCGCGAGTCCTTGGGACCAGATACAAGTTTAAAAAAAACTAAGACTGCTAAGACTTCATCCCCGACTAAAATAGGTACACCAAAACCTGCTTTAAACCCAATTTCTAGCGCTATTTTAGTTCTCATAAATTCTGGGTATCCCACGGAAACATCTTCTACCCATTCAGGTTTCCCGGAAACCCAAACTCGTCCTGGTAGCCCGATATTTCTAGCAAATGTCAAGTTTTCACTTTGCTGGCGGAAGATTGCCATGCTGCTATCTCTACCATACCAACCGCGACTCGATTTCAACAAAGTTCCTTCGGAATCAGGAATCCAAGCTTCTCCTAGATCCCATCCGATTGTTTCGCCAACTTGGTGCAAAATTACTTCTAAAGCAGAGTTAAAATCCACCGATTCGCCGATCGCCCGCGTAGTTTCCAGCAAAAACCTAATTTCTTCTTCAGCCCGCTTTCTTTCAGTAATTTCTTGTTCCAACAAAGCATTGCGCTCTTGCAACTCTCTAGCTTGTTGTTGCAGTTTTGATTGCAAAGAGCGCAAGGAAAGTTGGCTTTCAACACGGGCCAAAACTTCTTCTATTTGAAATGGCTTAGTAATATAGTCTGCTCCTCCTACTTGAAAAGCTTTTACTTTTTCTAATACATCATCTAGGGCGCTAATAAAAATGATCGGAATATCTTTAGTATTATCATTTTTTTTTAATTTTTGACAAACTTCATAGCCGTTCATTTTCGGCATATTAATATCTAACAAAATTAGACTCGGAGGAGACATTTGTGCTCCTTGCAAAGCAAGTTGTCCGTTAATAGCTTTTCTAACTTGATAGCCGTGAGATGTAAGCATGGTGGATAAAAGTCGCAAGTTATCCGGCATATCGTCAACGATCATAATATCTTTAGTAGTCACTGGGAGTGGATGGTCGTTCATCATAATATAATTGAGTGAGATCGATGATGATATCTATCCGAAAGTTTTCGACCAAATCTGTTAAAGCCTTAGCGAGATTTGCCTCACTTTCAGGGATTTGCTGGATAAGTTGCAGTAGGCCGCTGTCATCAACGCAAATTGCTGCTTGGTATAAATTGACTAACCAGTCTGTGGGCATTACACTCAAATCATCTGGGGTTAAAATTTTCGGAGATGTCTGGGGTGGTACAGAACTAGATGGATTTTCTTCTTCATAAATATAACGCAATTTTAGGCGATCGGCTATTTTGTCAAATAGAACTTTTTCCCGAAAGGGTTTACAGATAAAATCATCACAACCAGTCGCAAAAATTACTTGTCGCTGTTCTTCAAAGGCACTAGCAGTCAGGGCAATAATTATGGTTTTTTCGCCTTCAGGAGTTTGCTTAATTATTCTGGTTGCCTCATATCCGTCCATAATGGGCATCAACATATCCATCAAGATGAGGTGCGGTTTCCAGCTTTCGTGCAAAGCCACAGCTTCTTCACCGTTACAAGCTTCGATAATTTCAAATCCCAATGGTTTCAAAATCTCGATTAACAGTTGACGGTTTTCTAGTACATCTTCAACTATCAATATCCGATAAACTGGCTGTCCAGCTTCTAAAGAAATGACTTGTTTGGTGCTAGATTTTTCTCTATCATCAATTTCTGTTAACACATTCACTTGGATATTAAAGGTAAATTTTGTGCCTCGATCGATTTGACTTTTAACTGATATATCACCTCCCATAATTCGGACAAACTGCTGGCTAATCGGCAAGCCTAAACCAGTTCCTTGCATCGATTTACGTCCGGTATCTGTTTGCACGAAGGGCTGAAATAAAGTGTTAATTTCTTGCGGAGAAATACCTGGTCCGGTGTCCATTACTTCAAAAATTAATTGGCATTTTTTGGCTCCATCTAAAGTTTCTTCTGGTTGGCTTGTGACTCGCAGACTAACGCTTCCCTTCACAGTAAATTTAATAGCATTTCCGATGAGGTTAATTAAAACTTGCCGCAATTTTGATTCATCGGTTTGAATGTATTTTGGTAAATTATCCGGTAGGTCAAAGATTAGCTGCAAGCCTTTAGAGTTGGCTTTTAATTGCAACATTTCTTTCAGTATATTGATAAGTTTGTAGAGGTTGAAGCTATTTTCATTGATGCTAATCTGACCAGATTCTATCTTAGACATGGACAATACATCATTGATGAGTTCCAACAAATGTTCGCCACTGCGATTGATGATTTCGATGTATTCTTTTTGTTCTTTGGTGATGGAAATGTTTCGAGCCATGACTTGAGAAAAACCAAGAATAGCGTTGAGTGGGGTGCGGAGTTCGTGGCTCATGGATGCGAGAAATTGGCTTTTGGCACGATTGGCAACTTCCGCATTTCCTTGAGATTTAATTAGTTCCATTGACTGTCTTTGAGTGTGGGCTAGCAACTCAGCTTGTTGCAAGGCGACTCCTAGCTGCGTACCTATATGAACTGCGACGTTGATTTCAGCTTCGCTCCACTGGCGGGGGGCTGAATTTTGATAGGATGCGAGTAATCCCCAAAGTTTTTCTCCGCAAAAAATGGGGACGGTAATATAGGCTTTGACTTCAAATTTTTCTAAGAGTTGGATGTAGCAATTATCGAAGCCTTGTTTGTAAATATCTTGAACGCAAAGGTAAGTCTTACCACGGCTGTAAGGGCCGCCCTGGGTTTCTTGCAAATAGGTGTCGCATACTTCTTGTAAGCTGCTATCAAATTTTTGGACGAGGCACTTTTCGTTCTCTACAGTATCTTCTGTGAAGTTGGGGTCTATTTGCTGTTCTTGGATGAGGGAAATCCAGTTATTATCAACGGATTCCGCTACAAATTCACCACTCCAGTCTGGATTGAAACGGTAAATGGCGACTCGATCGCATTTCATGGTTTGGCGCAATTCTCGTGTTGTGGCCTGAAAAATCTCTCGGATATCTAATGTCTGCCGCATTTTTTCAATAATTCGCGCGATCGCTCTTTGCCGCAATGCACTTTCTTGTAGTTCCATTTCTGCTTGCTGGCGTTCGGTAATATCCACCGCCATTAAACCGATGCCGATCGCTCTACCTTTTTCATTAATTAGCGGAGTATTATACCACTCGCAAACTATTTTTTTGCCATCTTTTGTCTGGGTTTCATAGGTGGTAGAAGTTGCACTAAATTCCCCAGTCATATTGTTGTTTAAAAGTTGAGATATTTGCTGGTAACAACTTTCGGGAATGATTAAATCTGGGACGTTATGACCGATAACTTCTGCTTGGCTATATCCAAAAATATTTTCCGCAGCCGGATTCCAAGTGATCGCTTCTAAATTAATGTTTAATTCGATAATCACTATAGGTGTTTGCTGCAATAGAAATGAAATTCTTTGCTGGGATTCACGCAATTTTTCTGCGGCTCTTTTGCTGTCGGTGATGTCGTTAGCCGTACCAAGAATTTGTTTAGGTTTACCATCAGTTTGTCTCACAAATACTGTATCCCAACTGTGCATCCACCGCCATTCGCCGTTTTTGTGTTTCATGCGGTATTGACATTCAATGACATCGCCGTCTTCGGATCGCTCCACTTTTTCGACACTTTCTAAAAAGGCTGGTAAATCTTCAGGATTGAGCAGCCTTAACATCATTTCATTACCCATATCTTTTATTTCTTGGGCGGTGTAACCTAGCATTGCACTAATTTGGCGGTTGGTGTAAACGTTGCGGTTTTCAACTAAGTCGTAAACGTACAATAGATTGGGATTGGAATCGGCGATCGCCTGAATGAAGTGCTGACTTTCTCGAAGTGCGAATTCTGTTTGTTTGCGATCGCTAATATCTCGTCCCACAATAATTACTGAATCTTCAGACAAGGGAGAAACTTTAGCATCGAGCCATATTTCGCGTCCTTCTACAGTATAATTATATTCAATATTGATACTTTTTTTGCTTATTAAAACCTGTTTGATAGTAGCTAATATCAGGTCGGCAATAGATTTGGGTAAGACTTCGTGGGCTGTTTTGTTAATCATTTCGCTGAGAGGTTTAATCAAACTCGACGCACTTGTGGGAGCGATTTTGATACAACGCCCTTCGGCATTTCTCACTAAAACTAAGTCAGTCATGGCGGCAAAAATAGCTCGCAATTCTGCTTCAGATTCTTGCAGAGCTTGTTCGGCGCGGACGCGGGTGCGAACTTCTGCTTGTAAGTGTTTATTTTGTCGATCGAGTTGTTGCAGTCGCTGTTGTTCTCGCTCTAAGAGTTTAGCTTGAGCGATCGCAATTCCTACTTGAGCAGCCACAGTTTCTAAAAGATCGATTTCTTCTTCTGTCCATTCTCGGTAGCGATCGCACTGGTGTAAACAGATAGCACCGTTTGCTTCCCCTTGGTAGGAAGTGCGAATTGCTAACATCGATTTCAACTGCACCTCGCGACAAATGGGTAGCACTGCTTGTAAAAGAGGCTCTGAGTAAACATTATGGGAGGCGATCGCCCCATCTTGAATCATCATTTGTACGACGTGAGGATTCCCCCAAATCGGAATTGAGATATGGCGAATTGATTCGCAATCGGGTTCCAGATACTCGGCCGCCAAAGGAATATCTACCTGGGGGTTAGTAATATAGGTGTGAATCAAACAACGATTCACACCGAATGTCTGACCAATTTGAGTAACTGCTGTTTGAAATATTTCGCCCGGTTGTAAGCTAGAGCGAATCTGCTGAGTTATTTTCCCAATTAGCAATTTTCGCTGAATTTGTCGCTCTAAGGCTGTTTTAGCTGCCGCTTTTTCTAGATCTGATTGTTTGCGATCGCTAATATCAAAAAGTACCCCATACCAAACAATATCTCCATTGCTACGCATTTCTGGTCGAGAATTAGATTGCAACCACTTAATCTTCCCTGACGGTGTAATAATCCGCCATTCGCAGGCAAAAGGTGCTAAATCTTTGGCGCTCATCGCCACAGCATTTTCAATATTTTTTCGGTCATCAGGATGATTTTGTTGAAAACAAAGTTCAGGGTTGTTTAAAATTTCTTCTATCTCTAATTCATAGATATTTAGACAATCAGAACTGATATATTCAAAATTTAATTTTCCCTCACTATTCATCACAAATTGATAAATCACTCCCGGTATATTAGTCGCCAATTTCTGCAACCGTGCTTGACTTTCCCGCAGTGCTTGCTCTGTCGTGTTGCGAACCGCCACCTCTCGCTGTAGTTGGGCGTTCTGCTCTTTTAATTGTTTTGATAAGTGTTGAATAGTTAGTTGATTTTTGACACGAGCTAAAACTTCTTCGATTTGAAAAGGCTTAGTAATGTAGTCAACTCCACCAACTTCAAAGGCTTTAACTTTATGATAAGCTTCATGGAGTATGCTCAGAAAAATTATGGGGATTTCGCGGGTTTTTTCGTTAGCTTTTAGTCTTTGACAAACTTCATAGCCGTTCATTCTCGGCATGACAACATCCAACAAAATCAAGTCAGGTATAGAATCAAAGTCAGAATTTACTGTCAATTCACCGGAAATTGACCTCTGAACTTTGTAGCCATCTTTACTTAATATGTTTGATAAAAATCGCAAGTTATTAGGTTGATCGTCAATGATTAAAATTTGGATATTTCCGGGATCGATCGACATCTTTTGTTCTGCCATATTTTAATTCTCTACTGTGAGTGCGAGAGTTATATTCTAGTATACTTATTTAATCATTAATTTACTTCTGATAATTTTATATTATAGCAGCCTTATCAACGATCTATAATTGGTGGTTCACAAATAGATTTCAACGATGCCCAAAGACAACAAAACCGCCACCACATCGCGCCCAAGTCTTTGATTCCTAGGGCTGCAACATCATCTCATGGAAAAAGCTGTTTAAATTTTATGGTGTTTATCTGCTAGTAATTCCTGAAGTTTCAGAATATTTTCGGCAGTAAGAGCAATTTTGATTTCCAGTTCTTGTTCTACATCCCATAGCAACATAAGATTATCTTCGCCTAGGGCAAATTCGACATTTTTCAGTTCAAGGGTTTGATATTTAATTTCGGGAATTGCTATCCGAATTACTATCTCCGATTCTAACTGAGGATAAATGTAAAGTTGCTGTTGGAGGTTGTCTAGTTCCAGCTTCTGAACTATGGTGTTCCTTTCGACTGGAGAATCTGGTTTGTACCAATACAGAGTATCCCCACGAATTTCAGGATTGACCATAATAAAATTTTCGTCAAACCGCTGGGGATGCCAGTGAATTTCACTCATATCACCGGCCAGCGGAATAATGCGCTCCACCCAGGTAATTGCTTTGCCATGGAGATTTGCCCACCACTGACTGATATGATGTAAATTGTCAGTATTGTTGGGGTTGTTAGTTTCCAATTCCCAAACTATTTTTAGTTCCATATACAGGTTCTCCAGCGAATTTATTTTTTTGGTAGTTTGCACTTTCAATTGGAGATTTATTTCTTCTACAATACTCTCAATGGACTTACCAATTATTTACCACGAAGATTACGTTGCACCCCTGCCACCGGGTCATCGCTTCCCGATGGCCAAGTTCCGGCTGCTTTCTGAAATGCTCGTGGCGGATGGGGTCGCCTCCCACGATCAATTTCACGCCCCGGAACTTCCTCCTTCAGAATGGATTCAATTTGTCCACGATGACTTTTACATTCAAGCTTACTGCAACGGGACCCTTGATGCCAAAGCTCAGCGCCGAATTGGTCTTCCTTGGAGTCGATCCCTTGTCAATCGGACTTGTATCGCCTCCTCTGGAACGGTACTGACAGCCAAGCTTGCTTTAGAATGCGGTTTAGCTTGCAATACTGCGGGAGGAACTCATCATGCTTTCCCTAATTATGGGTCTGGTTTTTGTATTTTTAACGATTTGGCGATCGCCTCTCGTGTCCTGCAAAAAATGGGTTTAGTTCGTCAAGTATTGATTGTGGATTTAGATGTACACCAAGGGGATGGAACCGCTGTTATTTTTCAAAATGACGACAGTGTTTTTACTTTTTCGATGCACTGTGAGGTGAATTTTCCAGGTACCAAACAAAAGGGCGATTTAGATGTCGCTTTGCCGATCGGTATGGAGGACGACGAATATTTGCAAACCTTGGCTAAATATTTACCAGATTTGCTCTCGGATGTCAAGCCAGATTTGGTTTTATACGATGCCGGAGTAGACCCTCACCAGGGAGACAAACTGGGAAAATTAGCTTTAAGTGATACGGGGTTATTTCGCCGGGAAATGCAAGTTTTATCTACTTGTTTGGCGGGGGGCTATCCCGTGGCCTGTGTGATTGGCGGTGGCTATTGCGATGACATGAAGGGATTAGTTTATCGGCATTCGCTATTGCACCGAGCGGCCAGTCAGGTTTATCGGCAGTATCGACTGTGAACGAACCTGACGGTCAACTGAGTACAGTTAGACCGCAGGCTTCTTTTTCCTTTTTTGCAAAGGCTTTTTTGAGTGACGGAGTTCCACCGCCACTTTCGTAACTCAGACCAATTTTTCTTATGAGTTTGGCTGAATTTTCATCTCGATCCAAAGATTC
>RDXH01000385.1 GCA_004292745.1 Oscillatoriales cyanobacterium
CTCCCTCAGCAGTCTCCTGAAGATCAATAAAAAACCCCAGAGATTAATCTCTAGGGTTCAAACCAGGGTGCATCTACCATCCCTTTGTTCTAGCCGAAAGAGGTGCATCAGGAAACTTGGGCTCAGACGCACACAGTCAGCCGTTTTTCGGTGGGAATGCCGACTGTTTCTATGATTTGACCGTCGGCCAATTTTAAGAGATACTTGACGGTGGAGTCTGGTGCGACCGATCGATAGTGAATAGTCGATCGCCTGATCGGAATATCCGCAACAGTCTCGCGCCACTGTTTCGAGAATACAGAAATCTCAGACAGCGATCGTGCGCCTCTCTCATAAATCCATTGGTACAACTGCTTTCCACGATAACCAGGTTGCCCATGTTGCTGCACCCACTCCGTTAACTCAGCCAAACTCGCCCCCAACAGAGGTGGAATTTTACCAGACTCAACAGCAAAAATACCAGTCTTGCCAGACTGATTCGCACCCTTGGAATTACCAGAAGAGTACACCTGAGAAACGGAAGTAGGAGACATAGGTCATCAAAAAATTTAAAGCCACCCTCTATCTTAAAACTTTTCGACCAAAGCTGCCGACCATCTGGTGCGAAGTTGGCCAAAATGGACTTGATCAATATTTTCTGCCAATTAATTCGTCAGGATGAAAATTGCTTGCGTAGCTTGGCGCATGGCAGATCTATATATGTATACATTGCATAGGCTAATACAAAGGAAATCAGGAGACTCATCGCTCCCTGCAAAGCCATAGGCATTTTAGGTAAATAAAGATAAACAAGTTGAAGCACAGTATCGTGTACTAGATAAAGCGAGTATGAAAGCAAACCAATAAACCGCATCCAACTCCAATTGAGAATTTGAAATACTCCCCAATCTGGAAAACGGATAGCAGCAATAAAAACAGAATATAGTCCAATACCTTGAATAGTGTAACGCAATGTATACCGAAACTCAGGATAACGACAGATAAACGAGAACATAAGTAAACTGATTCCTGCTGGTAGTAAGAAATACTTCCACAGTCGGTCCGAACCATAGTGAACATCTAATACTGGGTTGCCATAGACCGCTAATGCACAGCCAAACAGTATGCTATCTATTCGGGTATCTGATAAATGCAAGATACGAGCTTCCGTTGCTCCCATCCCAAACACTAGAACACATCTCCAAATTAGAATCACCAAGCAAAGTCCCAAAAAAATCAACATTTGCCTTTGGCGACTCACACGCATTTTGAGTAAAGTCATGTATAGAAAAGGGAAAACAAGGTAGAAGTGTTCCTCAACCGCCAGAGACCAATAGGCACCACTACCAGGAGCTACTCCATAGGCACCAAAAAAAGTTTCATAATAATTATAATAATGTAGAATCTGACTCACCAAAGCTGATAGTCTGATGGGTTCTTTAAATACACCTATTAATGTCAAGGTAGTTCCTAGGAATAAGGCTAGATAGAACCCAGGCCAAATTCGCAGAATGCGTCGCAAATAAAAATGTTTTAAATCAATGAACTGATTTTGTTCATATTCACGTCTCAGCAAAGTTGTGATCAAATATCCACTTAAAAAGAAAAAGACTGTTACACCAAAGGCTCCAGGGATAATATGATTCAGCCCTGCATGAGATAAAAAGACAATCAGAAAAGCAATAGTCCTAATGCCGTCCAAAGAAGGGATGTAAAATTTGGATGGTGTCATGATAAATTTTTTGCGAAGGAATTGACCTTTTTTTGATAAGTGCATATTACATCAAATAGTTTTTGTATGTCCAGTCCCACTTACTCTTACTTATAGTCCTCGACGCATTTCAAGCTAATTACGTTTCACCGAACGGGTGACAAGCTAGCTGAAAGTCATAGAGGAAATAGCTTTGGGGGATATCGCCTCTTCAAAAATTTGTTGGCTGCGATCGCACCTAACAAGTTATGGTCAATAAACCTGTCAATAACCGAAAGGCCCACAAAGTTGATTTTGTGGTAAGTTTGCCAAAAATTGCGTCTAAATGACCGCAGCCACCTAAAATAAACTCTGTAGTTTGTTCAAGGGTGTGCAATCTGACTGCTTTCCAACAAAATTAATGCAACTTTCATGGTGCTAAAAATTCTCCTGCTGCCCCTAGGGTTTCAAT
>RDXH01000132.1 GCA_004292745.1 Oscillatoriales cyanobacterium
CCAAGGGGGGATGGGGGAAATTCAGGAAGAAGGAAGAAGACTTATGCAGTCAGCTTTTCGGTCATCCGTATTTTACGTTTAATTAAGTGGATTTACTTAGTAGTATTTTACCCCCTCTATGATTGGGCGGTTGAAACCGCTCCTCGACAAACAAAACCCGCCTGCGCGGGTTAAGAAATAAAGGGGATATATAAACCGGATTTAGTGTTAGCTAATTTTTTTGTATAAGAAAACGAAAAATTCTCTCTCTGTGTTAGCTCCCTGTTTCCCGTCTCCCCTGGGTCCAAGAAACTGCTCAACATCTGTTCGCAATTCTCGCGATGCCCAAATTCCAAGTTTGACTAGGAAGGCGGTGGTCTGTCTTGTGATAGCTGTGGAGGACATCACTAATCCCTGTGTGAATTAAGTTTTCTATATTGATCAACTGTTCGGAAGAACATCGCACCTGGACGGTTTTATTTGACATGGCATCCAAGGGTGAGAGCGCAGTATAGGTATTGGGAGTGCGACTGAGTACATAAGCAATTAAATCCTGTCTCAAGCCAGAAGGTGCAAAAGCTTCTTGGTAGGGATATCTCGGATAAGAATCCAAGATATTTTCCACTTCCTCTGTGACTACGGCTAAGGTTAGATTGACAAGAGTTTTATTCATTTTCCCAGTTCCTAAACAATGATTAACTAATATGCAGCCTAAATTAAGCTTAAATATCCCTGTTATTTATTAGTCCTCTAGGAGGTTACAAAAATTCATCTCGTAGCTATTGGCAATCGCTGAATTTTATAAGTAGGTTGGTAACTGCGATCGATATTCCATGGAACACCTTGGATTAAACATTATCTGAAGAATGTGAGGAAATTATGAAGGAAAACATTTTGGTGGTACCATGATTCGGGATTTCCAGCCAAATACTTACCACCGCAGAATTTCCGCCACTTGCTGTGCTAATTTCAAAGGATCAAAAGGCTTAGCAATCACTCCCGCTACCCCCAAATCAGCAAATTCGCTCAAATCGAGAGCCTGTACCTTCGCAGTTAGGAAAATCACCGGAATCATCCGAGTAGCCGCATTATTTTGCAACAAACTAAACAGAGTAAGTCCGTCGATATCCGGCATCATCACATCTAGCAAAATAGCGTCAGGGAGTTGAGTTTGGGCTATAAGCAATCCTTCGTTGCCATTGCGGGCAATCAGCACTGCCCAACCGCCTAAATGTTCTAAACAGGCCTGAATGACGCTACAGAGATTTTTTTCATCATCAATAACCAGAATCTGCTTGGCTGACATAAATTAAGACTCAAAATATTAAATATAGCAGATTTTTATTCCCGCCCCTGTTCCAAGGAGGGTGCAGGGAGTGTGAAATAGAAACTGCTTCCTTCTCCCACCACACTTTCAGCCCAAATTCTGCCACCATGCTGTTGCACGATGCTGCTACAGATAGCCAAACCTAAACCAGTGCCTCCTTTTTGCCTAGAGTCAGAAGCATCTACCTGTTGAAACCGCCCAAAGATATTTTCTAATTTATCGGCAGGAATACCGCGCCCTGAATCCTTGACTTCAAATAAAACCCGATCGCCCAAATCTTCAACGCTAACAGTTACGGTACTTAGTGCCGGTGAAAATTTAATTGCATTGCTAAGTAAATTTACCAGCATCTGAACTATCCTGTCTCGTTCCGCCCAAATTTGTGCTGAACTCGATAAAATCGACAAATTAATGTTACTTTCATCAGCTAAAGCTTGTACACTTTTCACCGACTCCTGTATCAAATCAGCAGCATCATACCACTGCTTATCTAGGGTAACTTGACTGGAATCGAGCCTTTCTAAGTCGAGAATATCATTTACTAAACGCACTAAGCGTTCGGTATCGTTTTTCGCAATTTCTAACATCTGTTGGGCCGTTTCCGGCTGATTTTTTAGCACTCCCGCAGCAAGCAAACCCAAGGAGCCACGAATGGAGGTAAGAGGGGTTCGGAGTTCGTGGCTGACGATGGAAATAAACTCATTTTTCATTTTTTCAATTTCCTGGCTTTCGGTAATATCTATGGCAGTGCCGACGTGACCGATTAGTTGACCTTCCTCGGAAATAATAGGAGCTATTTTAACTCGACAAAAGCGGATTATGCCATCGGGGCGGAGGTGACGGAACTGGCAGGTAAATTTGCGAGCGAGTGATTGTGCAGCCGACCACAATGATAGAATGCCTTTGATATCTTGTGGGTGTACAAACTTCATCCAGCCGTCCCCTAAAGCTTCTGCCAAGGTGAAACCAAAAATTGCTTGAAAGCAGGGATTAAAATAGATAAATTTTTCCTCAGCGTCAATTTTAAAAATGCCCACGGGAGAACTCTCGCTGAGAGATCGAAATAAAGCTTCGCTTTGAAGGAGTTCTGCTTGAGATTTTTCGAGTTCTAAAGTTCGTTCCCAAACTCGTATTTCTAACTCTTCGTTGAGTTGTTGGAGGGCGTTTTCAGCTTTTTTTCGTGCGCTAATATCGCGCTGCACAGCCACCCAATGGGTAAACCAACCAGTTTCGTCAGCAATGGGGACTATGCTCAATTCTACCCAAAATTCTGTGCCATCTTTGCGATAATTAATTAAGTCTACCTGGACTGGTTGCCAGTTGCTCAAAGCTGTGCGAATGCAATCTAGACTTGCCCGGTCTGTTTTTTCTCCTTGCAAAATACGGGGAGTTTTGCCACAGACTTCTTCTAAAGTATATCCACTGATCCGGGTAAAGGCTGGATTAACATAAAGAATCCGCGGGCCTGGTTCGTCAATGGGTTCAGCTTCGGTAATTAAAACAGCATCATTAGTGGTGGTGACAACGGATTCTAGTAGGCGCAATTGTAATTCTTTGGCTTTGCGATCGCTAATTTCTATGACAGTCCCCACCATCCGCACCGCTTCGCCTTCTTCACTGTAAAAAAATTTGCCCCTCGCCTCAATCCAGTGAATGCTACCATCGGACCAAACCACCCGGTATTCTTTAACGTAATCTTGGCGATCGCTTCTGGCCACAGCTATACTATTTCTGACCTCTTTTAAATCTTCGGGGTGAATGCAGTCTGCCCAATTTTTGCAATTTCCGTCAAAAGTTCCGGCTGCTAATCCAAACAACTGTTCGTGTTCCCTCGACAAAGTAATATAATTTTTCTGCAAATCCCAGTCCCAAAAACCCATCTTCGTAGCAGACAAAGCGAGGGTTAATTGCTGATTTATTCTCCGCAACTCAATTCCGACAAGAGTCACTCTCAATTCTTGGGCGATCGCGATTTCGCACTGCTTCCAAGGTAAAGATTTTAACCTCACAGTTTGTTGCCACAATTCAAAGGAATTGCGAGGAGACAAACTGCTAGTAGCAGACTCCGATTCCAGCGTTGAGTTCAGTTTACCCGCCCAGTTGACATTTTGAATTACTTCAGGACGAAACCACAAAATATAATGCTTTTGCATCTGAGATATCGCCATCACCAACAAACCACTAGCAACTTGTTTAAACTTTTCGGATTTTGGATAGGTTTTTGGCAAGGAATCTGTATAAAAAATATCATTATTTAATTTAGTTTCTACCCAGGTAATTAACTCTTGAATATCTGCCGCTTCCGGGGTTGTGCCGATGCGTGTTAAATTTTCCTTGGCACATACAACAGCACCGCTAGCACCAACTAATTCTAGCAACCGTTCTTTATGTTGGAGTAAACCTTCAGCAAAACTGTTCTCGCGAGAAATATCTTCTGTAAATTTAGCAAAAATTGATTTTAAATAAGCTTCATATTCCCGGTCTTCGCTATCTTTTTTTACGCTGAGTTCTAAAGCGATAATTTTTGCAAGCTGTTCGCAAGCAATGCGTACTTCATAGCTGACATATTTGGGTTCTCGGTGGTGACAAGCGATTAATCCCCACAGCTTTTTATCTTTGATTATACTCATCGTCAAGCTAGCAGCAACACCCTGATTTTTGAGATATTCAATGTGGCAAGGCGACACGCTTCGTAAACTACTCAAACTCAAATCTAGGGGCTGATTATTCAATGGATTATCGGCGGTAATTATTTCTACAGGCTGAAAGTTGATATCAGGAATAAACCGAATTAAATTATGGGTTGCGAGGTGTCTTGCTAGCTGAGGAATATCCGTATCTGGATAGTGCAATCCCAATAAAGGATTCAAATTGTCTACTTTATCTTCAGCCACAACTTCCCCTGCATCTACCGTATCAAACTGATAGATTATCACTCGGTCAAATCCGATAATTGTTCGCATTTCTTCGGCAACTATCTGATATAGTTTTTTTATTGTTCGCGCATTTTGAATTTTATTAGATGTATCTTTTATTAAACTAAAGAAATTAAAAAAGTTTTTATACTCATTGGACAATCTGGGTTCTAGCTCAAGAACCAAACAGTTTTTTGTGCGGTAATACTTGCCATTAAAGACTTGTTTATTGTTTAAATTATTCAGGCAGACAGTAATATTTACTGTCGTGTTTGATTCTTGTGAAAAAACTGCGCTCAGAGATTCTTTTTTTTCAAATACAACAAATTCATCAAAACATTTTCCTAAAATTTCATGGGGCTGTAAGTTGAGAAAACCCCCTATATTATTGCTAACTTGTACTATTTTAAAAAGGGGTTCTTCTAATACAAAAATAATGCCATGAGATTGAATATACCCAGGGCTGTGAATTGGTGGGTATTCGATATTATAAATACCTAGGTCTGGGGGAAGTATCATTGTTTTATATAGGTAATGGGTAATGGTAATGGGTAATGGGTAATGGGTCAGAAATAATTGTCTGTAGCTAACCAGCTATCGGGAGCATCCCGATTTTGTACGATGCTCTAGCATTCCGGCCGACAATTTATTAGTGATAACCAGAGATTAACAGCGGTCATGCTATAGCCCCTACGAATATATTTGCAAAACTGAGATCCACCCTAGCTCTCAAATTACCCATCCTGGAATGACCTATTACCTATTACCGACGATCCCGCCATACCTCATGTTACTGAGAAAGGCTATATTTCCACCTAGTTAGTGATGGTTAACGTTGTGTGAGTGCCAGTTTGTATCTGAGTTGAATGCGCTCTAAACGATTGAGAATACGAGCAATTAATTCTGGTTCTACGATGGGTTTGTTGACGTAATCATCAGCTCCTGCGACAAACATTTGGCTGACTATTTCTGACTCGGAATGAGCGGTTAAAAATAGCACTGGAAGTTTGCCCCAGCGCAAGTCGTTGCGTACTGCCAAACACAGTTCGATACCGTTGTAACCGGGCATCTCTACATCTAAAATTAGCAAATCAGGACAAGTCGTCTCTAGTACCTCCCAGAAATCTTTGGGATCGTCTAGTGTGGTTAGTTGAAATCCCCAAGGTTGGAGAATAATTTTGATGGCTGCCAGTAGATGTATGTCGTCATCTACCACCATCACCTTAGCTTCTGCTGGGCTAGTCTGCTCAAGAATCCGATCGACTGCTTTGAGTATATCTGCTGGAGGCATGGATTTGTGTAAAAAGCCCGCAGCTCCCAAACGCGCTACTTCTACCCGATCGCTCAATTGGTTGTAGTCGCTAAAAACAACTACGGGAATTTCTGGTTTGTGACGGAGGAGTTCGGCTAGGAGAGGACGTCCGTTTTCCTGGCTTCTGGAAAAGTTTAAATCTACCAAAATCGCGTCTGGTGGCTGGTTGGCGATCGCCATTTTGGCTGCTTCCCCAGAAAGTGCTACTTCTATGTCAAATTCCCAGGCTGATGCTTCTGTTTTGAGGCGATCGCTCTGCCAAGTATCATCATCCACGATTAGCAATTGACGATGGCTCGAAACGCGATCGACAGGAGCATTCTCAGGTGCTGTTGCTGGCAAATCGAAGATACGTTTTAGCAAATTCACTAAGGTATCTATCTGCTGTTTAGCCCCTGGTTGAAAAATATTTTCCGTCTTAAATAAATCTTCCAACTTGCGCGCTATTTCCGAACCTTTGGGCATCCCTAAAGTTCCTAAAGAACCAACTAATTTGTGTGCTTGAGCCTGAGCTTGCTGTCGTATTTCGTTCTCCAAAGTTCCGGTGTTTAAATTCGCGATCGCCAGCTCAAATATCTCCATTTTTTCTGTGAAAGTTTCTTGGAAATTTGCCCTAATTTCTGCAATCACAGCCCAGACTTTTGCTTGATGGGAGTTGATGTTAACTTCATCGATGGGCGTGGTGGCTTGGCCAGATAAAACTGCTTGACTTTCGGGATTTTCTGTGATTTTTGGAGCTACTTTTGGGAAATCGACATCCTCCGGGAGACTTTTGAGGCGGTAGCCCAACCCGTACACTGTTTCCACTAAATCCACTATCATCCCGGCTGCTTTCAACTTTTGTCGCAAGCCCTTGATGTGAGCGGTAACAGCTTCTTCTTGCGGAAACTCCCCTGGGCACCAAATGCGATCGAGTATAGCACTGCGGCTAAATATGCGCCGGGGATTTCTCAGAAAAAGTTCTAGCAAATTGTACTCTTTTGGAGTCAAGTGCAGCACTTTTTCTCCATAAGTTACCTCCGCAGTATCCAGATTAACTTGCAATTTTTCCCAATTCAAATTTTGGCTCAACAAGTTGGCCTTTCCGCGACGCAACAGAGCCCGAATTCGAGCTAGCAATTCCGGTACATTGAAGGGTTTAACTACATAATCATCTGCACCGGCTTCTAAACCTTGGACTCGATCCCGACTACTGTCTAAAGCTGTCAGCAATAAAATCGGGATTTGGTAGCCACAGGAGCGCAACTCTCGACACACACTAATTCCATCGAGTTTCGGAATCATTACATCTAAAAGAATTAGGTCATAATCGTAGATTTGCGCCAACTGCAAGGCTGTTTCACCGTCTCCTGCGGTGTTGCAAGTATAATTGTGAGCCTCCAGGGAGCGTGTCAGTAAATTGACCGTAATTTTATCGTCGTCTACTATTAGAATTTTCATAAATTTATACTTCTCACTCAGGGTAGGTTTTGTTTTTGAGTAGATTTCTTTTGCTATTTAAATACCTTCTATTTTGTAGTAAAACTTGATATTAAAGTCTTACATTCACATCAAATAACAGGTAATTTTCGTGGAAGATAGCTAAAAATTTTCACCTATAACTCATGGTTTTTTGTGTTTCAGTGCCTGTTGAATTTTTTGAATCAGATATTGCGAGGAATCTTGTTGTTTGACAATGTGTTCTAACTCAGAAACAGCTACTTCTGCCTGCTGTATTTCTTGAATTAGAGAAGTCGATTTTTCAGCTTCATTCAAATGTATTTGATTTTTAGATTTGGAAGAATTTACATCTTTTTCAGATATGAATTCTTCCAAATCTAACAGAGCCATTTCCGCCCGCTCGATTTTTTCTGTAACTGATTTAGCCACATTAGCACCAGCTCTGGCTGCCTCTGTCAGTGCTTGAACGCGCAGTTTAAATCTGCTTGCTATTTGCTCCATTTGAGTCCCCAATTCAAAAGTTTTACTGGCAAGTCTCGCAATCTCGGAACTCACTTGACTCAAACCATTAGGTTGATTTCCCATTTGATTTGTCACTACCGCCACCTGTACTGCTAAATGCCTCACTTGTTCGATGGCTTCCCCGATTGTTCTGGAAGTGCGGTTAACCGTTTCTAAATCATTAGCTATTGCTTTGCCAACCCCTAAAATTTTATCTGTGTTGTTGCAAATAGCATTAGCGCCCTGAAAAGTAGCCTGAAATGCCAGACGACCTTCTGCCGAAATCAACTTGGCAATCTTCAAAAATTGCTGATTTTGTTGAGAGATTTCTTGAGCTTGTTTGACCAGTGCAGCTTGCTGGGGATTGGGAGCTTGATGAGACTTTTCCGCTTGACGCTGCCGCGACTCTAACAGTTGACTGTATTCTTGGACTTTTGCCTGTTCTTGTTGAATCTTGGCGACATATTTTTGTCTTTCTAAGCGATATTTTTGAATTATTTTGTTAGCTTGTGTTAAAAGATTAGACTGAGCCATTAGCAAAGTATGGACATCCAAAATGCGGAGATTGCGGTTTTCCATTTCCACAATAATGGGTTCGTATACCAGGTCTTTTTGTCTATTAAGAGCTGCTTGTACTGCATCGTCTATTTTCCACTTTTCCGATAGCAACAAAGGGGGAATTCTCAGAAAATCTAACAGAAATCTAATCGGGCGCTCCCCATACAGTTCTACGCGATCGGGAATATTCATTTGCTCTTGAAACTTGACGCGAGAAATCATGCCCAGTACCTGGGAGTTATGAGTAATAATGACTCCTGGCAGTTCTGGCTGTTGCCCAAATTTTTGAGCCACGACTTGTCCCAGAGTTGTAGAACTCACTTGGAACTGGTGAGACGGCAGATGTCCGATTGTGGAATCGGGGGTGAGGTTACTTAGATTGCTCATTTACCCTGTAGTGTCAATAAGTAGAAGTTAACAACTTCTATATTTACATTATACTAAAATAAGATTGTTTATCCTTCCCCACCAGATAAGCTTTTTATCTTGAGGAATATTTTGAAGTTCAAGCCTAAAATTTCTAGACTACTACTTGCCTCAGAAGTTTTTGGAAGTGGTAGTGGCTGCTGCAACTGACGTTACATCCCCAAAACACAGTTGTTCTTGTTTGATTATTTAAAGCAACCGGGAAAATACCTAGATTGAAACCAAAAACCTTAAATCTTACTTTAGCACTAACAACCTTTGAGGTTGTGTGCCAGTTGTTACAGCAAATGGCTCAACTTCCAGGGGCGATTTTGCTGGGAGAGCAAGATTTCCTGGCCTTGGAGAATGAGGAAGAAATTTCATGCGAAAGGTTTGCAGCCGTGGTGTCTGATCAGTTTAACGCCTTGGTGCGCGCAAAGCAAGATAATTTCGGAACAAACCACCATCAAGAAAGTGCAAATAATCTTGCTCTTCTATGGAATGTGGAGTTGACTTTCGATCCGGAGGCGATCGCAAATTTTCTGTTTCCCCTCGCCGACAAACTCTCCAAAACAACGCCAGAGACATCACTCACCCTAGACCCCATACCCCTCAAAGAAAGACTCAAAAATATCAAGCAAAATTCACCGGAACTTCAAAGTGAATTTACCTTCGACTTGCTGGGAATTATTGCCGATAGCTCTAGGATAAAAAACGATTTTTTTGCTGTATCCCCAGGGACGAGAGAGAGCAATTTATCGGAACAAGTGCGAAAGGAAGAAACTTTGAAAATTCACAATTTAGACAGGGTTGGTCAAGGTCAAGTTAGTATCCCTAATTCTTGTGTAGCATTTTGTCAACCGGTGGAAGATGCTTTGCAGCAGCAACTCGCACAGGAGCGACTTTTAAATCAGGTAACAACTCAGATTCGTCAGAGTTTAGAATTGCCAGCAATTTTGTCAAAAGCAGTGGAACGAGTGCGAGATTTTTTGGAAGTAGACCGCTTGATAATTTATCAATTTGAAAAAGCGCAAAAAACGGACAAAGACGACTTAAATATAGAAAATTTAACGCTATTTAATCAACCTGTAAACAGGCCATTACATCAGGAGAATCGCAAGTATTTAGGTCGCGTAACCTACGAATCTTTAGCAAATAATACTATTTCCTCAGTTCTGAATTTTGGCGAAGATGCTAATTGCTTACCCCAGGGAATTATTGACCAAGAAAAATATCGAAAAGGTTTAACATTTGCCGTTACAGATGTGGAAAAAATCTATGCTTCCCAACCCTGCTTTTTAAATTTGATGCGACAAGCTAAGGTACGGGCTAAATTGCTAGTGCCGATCGTGGTTCAAGATGAATTGTGGGGACTGCTAATTGCCCACCATTCTACTTGTCGCGACTGGGAAGAAAGTAAAAAAATATTTTTGCAGCAAATAGCAGAACATTTGGCGATCGCCATTTATCAAGCCGAACTCTATGCTGAAGTGCAGCAACAAAAGCGCACCTTAGAACAGCGGGTAATTGAACGCACCACAGAACTTCGCGATGCCCTCGCCGCCGCCCAGTCAGCTAGCGGAGCCAAGAGCGAATTTTTAGCAGCTATGAGTCATGAATTGCGGACTCCCCTCACCTGTGTCATCGGCATTTCCGACACGCTGCTGCGCTGGTCCTATGGCAAAGTGGGCAGTAAAGAAGTGCCGATCGCCAAACAGCGACAGTACCTAAAAACTATCCGCGACAGCGGCGATCACTTATTAGAATTAATTAACGATATTTTGGATTTGTCACAAGTAGAAGCGGGAAAAGCAGTCTTAAAAATCAGCGAATTTTCTCTTTCAAAATTAGCATCTCAAAGTCTGCACGCCCTCAAGGAAAAAGCTGTGGAAAAAGGGGTAGAACTGGTACAAGAACAGCGGATAAATCAAGAATGGGACCTCTTCACCGCTGACCCACGTCGCTTGAGACAAATTCTTTTTAATCTTTTAGGAAATGCGATTAAATTTACTCCCGAAGGCGGCAGAGTTATCCTCCGTATTTGGGTAACAGAAGATAACAAGCGCACACCAATAGTGCAGGTTCCCGATACTATATCCCCAGGCAGAATCGCGGTTTTTCAAATCAAAGATACGGGCATTGGAATTCGCGAAGATCAGCGTTATCTCTTGTTTCAAAAATTTCAGCAATTGGATTCTCCTTACTGTCGCGAATACGGTGGCACTGGTTTGGGATTAGCATTAACTAAACAGCTAGTAGAACTCCACGGCGGTGCGATCGAAGTAGACTCCACCGTAGATGTAGGCTCTACCTTTACAGTTTTCATACCCATTCAGCATCAGACTAAAGAGGAAGACTCCAAATTAAAGCATGAAAAATTAAACTCATCTTTACCCCTGCATTCTTCCTCCTTGCGAGGTAGTCTGGTACTGATAGAAGAAGATGAAGAAACTGCCATGGAGATTTGCGATATATTGACAGCAGCGGGACTTCAGGTGGTGTGGATGATTGAAGGTTCGGGGGCGGTAGAACAAATTGAACTATTGCAGCCGAATGCGGTGATTATCGATATGCGTTTACCGGGTATGAATGGCACAGAAATTATCCAAAACTTGCGCCAAAAACCAGCTACTAAAAATATGAAAATTCTCGCTTTAACTGCTAAAGAAATTCCAGCTAGTGAGATATATTTGGTGACGGCGGGAGCTAATGATTGTTTGGTAAAACCGATTAAACCCCAGCAATTGCTGGAGAAAGTTGTTGCTTTAATGGCTAATGGTAATGGGGCCTAGGGCGTGTTTTCTCTCCCCGGATATCCCCCCCAACCCCCCTTAAAAAGGGGGGAGAAAGAAGCTCTTTCGTCCCCGCAACGATTCGGGGGATGCGAGGGGGATCAGGATCTGATGGATCAGGGGGAATTGGTAATGCAGGCAGATTCTCACAGAGGCAATCAAAAGTTATTAAATGTAATATATTTGTTGTAAAATATCTACGTTATAGGTAATTTGATATATGCTGAGATTGACAATATTGTATAAAAAATTAGCCCAAAAGCAGTGATGTAGTAATTCCCAATTCCCAATTCCCCATTCCCCATTACCAATTCCCCATTCCCCATTCCCCATTACCAATTCCCCATTCCCCATTCCCCATTACCAATTCCCCATTCCCCATTCCTCCTTGTTTATGATTAATTGTCAAATTCCTACAGGATTAATTGTTTCTTGTCAAGCACCTACTGACTCGCCGCTGCACGATCCCATCGTGATTGCTGCTATGGCTCGATCGGCTGTCAATCAAGGGGCCGCAGGGGTGCGAATTGATACCCCCAGCCACATTGCAGCCGTGCGACAACAAATATCCGCCCCCATCATCGGGATTTGGAAACAGCAATTACCGGGATGCGAGATTTACATTACTCCTCGATTTGAAGACGCGCGGGCGATCGCCGATGCAGGATCTGATATCATTGCTATTGACGCTACTCTCAGGAACCGTCCCCTACCAGAAGCAGACTTAAAGACATTCATTGCCCGCATTCACACTGAATTGGGCAAATTAGTCATGGCCGATGTAGATACCATAGAAGCGGCGATCGCGGCGGCCCAAGCAGGTGCTGATACAGTAGCAACTACTCTTTTTGGTTACACTTTCGAGACCAAACATCTGGGCCCACCAGGCTTTCAATTGCTGGCTGAAATTATCAAAGAAATCAACCTTCCAGTTATCTGCGAAGGTGGTATTTCCAGCCCCGAAATGGCAAAAAAAGCCTTAGACTTAGGGGCTAAAGCTGTGGTTGTCGGTACAGATATTACTGGTATTGACAATAAAGTTGCAGCCTATAAATTGGCTATTTGTTAGTTATTATTAATTGTTTATTAGTTCGGATTAATTACCTAGATTATTTGGTAGGGGCTCATCAAGTAGCGGAGGAAATTCCACCCGCCATTGCCCCTACCTAAGTCGATGGTGCATCGGGGAATGCGATCGCTAAATTAGTACGCCATTAATGAAGCTGCTCACTACAGCCAAGGCGAGGGCTCCTAATACCGCACTCAACATCCCCATCCGCAAGCTAAATCCCTCAACCAATTTAGCAGCAGTGGCAAAAATAATCACGTTCATTACAAACGCAAATAGGCCCGAAAGTAAGCCCAGGGTGAGCAGGTTCGGCACTAAAAAAACGGCTTTTAAAATTGGCAAAATTAAAACATTCAAAATCCCCAACACCGCCGCAGCAAACACTGCTTTTGGTGTGCTGTCAATTTCAACGCCGATCGGCAATTGAGAAATTAGCAGCAAGCTACTACCTGTCACCAGCCAAGCAATCAACAAATCCATCGGTTCCATAGCCCATACCTCCTTCACAGTTGTCTTGTCAAAAAATTTGATATTTGAATATTCAAGAGCTTTAAACTTAGCTTAATTAAACAATCTCCCTAATTCCTCTACCCATCGGCAGAATCTGGGTTTGATTTACTCTGAAAAAAAACAATCTAGGCGATCGGCAAATTTTCCCGGATGGGAACCGCTGCAACCTGTTAGTTGAAAAAAAAGAGTAGATTCATTTATATGGCTAGTGACTTTTCTTTTAAATCTCAAGTCAAATTAGACAAAAATGCCTTGGATCATCCTCCACAGCGTCGCAGTCGATCGCTCCAAGTCATGGTTTTTATGCTCCTGGTCACTACCTTAGTCACATTGCCCCTTTTTCGGCTAGCTGAACTGCAACTGGTTCAGGGAGCTTATAACCGACAACGGGCAGAAAACAACCGGATTAGGCCAGTTTCTGTAGCGGCAGTGCGCGGTCAGATTTTAGATCGTAGCGGGCAAATTTTTTCGGCCAATCGCGTATCTCGATCTGTATATTTGTGGCCAAAAGAGCGATCGCCCCAGCAGTGGCAAGAAGCAGCCACTACACTCAGCCCCATAGTCAACATCCCTGTGGATGAAATCCTCAAAAAAATCGAAAAAGCAGGCTATAAATCTGCCCTACCAGTCCCAATTAGTAAGAATATCGATGTTGCAACCTTCGTCGCTTTGGGAGAACAAGCCAATACTTTGCGGGGGGTAGAGATTCGTACAGAATCCAGCCGCGACTATCCCAATCAGGAATTAGCATCCCATCTTTTGGGATACGTCGGCGAAGCTACTTTAGATGAATTAAAAGCTAATCCTGGATATCCTATGGGCATGATCGTCGGTAAAATGGGAGTTGAGAAATTAGTTAATCCCAGTTTAGAGGGCGTGTGGGGAAGCCGTTTGATTGAGGTAAATGCTAAGGGTGAAGAAATCCAAGATTTAGGTGTAAAAGCTCCGATTCCCGGCAAGCCTGTACAGCTAACTTTAGATTTAGATATGCAGAAAACTGCCGAAAAAGCTTTGGGAAATCGCCTTGGTGCTGTGGTGGCGATCGATGTTAAAACTGGAGCTTTGTTAACCATGGGTAGTTGGCCGACATTTGACCCCAATATTTTTACCCGTAAGGTAAGTCAAAAAGAATGGGACCGACTGCAAGGACCTGACAAACCATTTTTAAATCGAGCAGTTCAAGGTTATCCAGTCGGTAGCACTTTTAAAATTGTCACTTCTGTAGCCGGGATGGAGTCGGGCAAATTTTCTCCTGACTCGACTTTGGTTAGTTCTTCTTCAATTACCATTGGCGGAATTTCGTTTAACGAACACGGTGCTGGTTACGGTGCGATCGGTTTCCGCGATGCTTTAGCCTACAGCAGCAATACATTTTTCTATCAAGTAGGAATGGCCGCCGGGCCGGAAGAAATGTCGAAATGGGCTAAGAGAATGGGAATTGGTGGTACTATTAACTTAGAACTTTTGGGGTTAGATGCCGCCAATCACGGTCAAGTTCCGATCCCATCTGAGAAACGGAAAATGTATGGAGAAGATTGGTATGTGGGCGATACGGTAACAATGGCGATCGGTCAAGGTTTGGTACTTTGCACTCCCTTAGAATTGGCTGTGATGGTGTCAACTATTGCCAATGGCGGTTGGCGAGTGCAGCCACATTTGCTGGCTTCTCAAACAAATACTCCAATTACTAAAAAAGTTCAAACAGGTATTAAGCCGGCTACTTTGAATGTAATTCGCCAGGGATTGACTGATGTGGTATTAAAAGGTACTGGTAAGGGGTTGAATGATGGTACTATTCCTTTGAGTGCTGGCAAAACAGGGACGGTGGAAATGCCCGGTCATCCTGACAATTCTATGTATGTGGGTTATGCTCCTGCTGACAAACCGGAAATTGCGATCGCAGTTATAGTTGAAGGCGGTGGATTTGGTGCTGTGTCAGCGGCACCAGTCGCTCACGAGGTATTCCGAACTTATTTCCAAAAGCAAGGTTTTAAACCGACTATTAAGAAGCCTTAATAGTCATGACTAAGTTGTTATTGGTTATTTGTTGGTTGTCATTTGTTAGTTGTTAGTTGTTATTGGTTATTTGTTATTTGTTAGTTACAATAACCCACAACCAACAACCAACAAGCCTTCGACTTTGCGGTTGCTGCCCTTCGACTACCCTTCGGCTACGCTCAGTGCAAGGCTCAGGAACCGCGGAGTCGAAGGGCCGGGAACCGCCAACAACCAACAACCAATAACCAATAACCAACAACCAATAACTAACAACCAATAACTAACTTCCAATTCTATCCAGAATAATCATTTCTGAACCAACAACAGGACTTCTAGCTATTAGTTTACCTTCCTTATTCAAAACTTCTAAATTACTAAAATCTAGTAAATTAGCTTCTTTAAACATTTGATTTACTATCTGATTTTGTTCTGTTTCGCTCAGCCCATACCAATCTTCAGCTACTTTTACTGTCAACCGACTACTGGAAAAATTAGCTTCAAAGGACTTAGCTAAACCGCCACCAATTCGAGCGGTAATTTCATCAACTTTATTTTGAATCCCAGCAATCAGAGACTGTTCCGGTGTCAGCGGCGGTGGGGGGACAATTTCTACCGCTTTCGGTGCTGTCGGTGCCACTAAATCCGGTAAGTTGCTTTTGAATTCAGATTTGGCTTTTTCTGATGCGATCGCTTCTGGCAATTTGGCGATAGGCTGTGGCTGCTGTAGCGTTTCCGGTGCCACAAAATCGGAAAAATTGGTCGGCGATTCTATCACTTGGGCGATAGGCGCATTGGCTATTTTCTCCGCTGGTTTTCCCGAAAAAATATTCAGACTTAAACCGACTGTGACGATCGCAATTGCTGCTATTGCTGCATTCAAAATGGGATCGGATAACTTCTGGGTGAGGGATGCGGGTAATAGCGATCGCACTAGCTTCACAATACTTTGCCAAAGTAAACCGACTTTCTCTAAAAAACCACCTTGAGTGCGGGTTGCTACAGACTTACTATCAGATTTTACACCAACTTTTGGTGTGGAAATTTTGTTAATTTCTGCTGCCATACTTTCAGGAGTTGCAGAGTTTGGGGCTGAGTCAATCTCCGCTGTTGGAGGTTCAAAGGATTCTGGAGTTGGCTGGTTTGGTTGTTCTTCTGACATTTTTTTCTGCCTTTGGGCCTTGCAAATATACTTAAATCGGATTAATTTTAGTTGAGTTATAGCACAAGGAAGAAGAAAGAAGGAAGAAGGAAAAATTTACCCCCCTACCGCCCTTGGGGGGAAGGAAGAAGGAAAAATGAAAATGCAATCACAGCAATAGTTGCAGCGATTAAAAACGTCCTAACTGTCTTGGTTGTTGCTAGAGCTCAATCTTAATTTATCATTTTATTTAGTTGTCACTGAATCAATGTCAGGAACCCAACTCTAAAGAGATTGGGCTTGCAAGAGAAATCAAGTAAGCTATTCTGACCAGCCTAAGACCTTCGAGGTCTACGTTATTTGGGTCACGACACCCTGTGGATGCGACGCTAGTCAAGAGCCCTGTCGCTAGTAGTTAAACAGTTTCAAGGTCACTGAAACAGTGCTGCTAGCCGTGCGCAAGCCCCTATAACATTGGCAAAGCGAACATTACCCGAAAGGGATTCGGAGACAACCATATCTCCACAGAGGGGCAACCATACCCCTCTAACCCCGAAAGGGGATTCAAGGCGGTTGAAACCTTCAGACTTCTTGGGGCACAGATGCCAATGCCGCTGTACTTTCTGCTGTTGAGGGAGAAAGGGCGATCGCTCCTTTACCCACCACACCACCTATTTTACGCTTTATTTCGATCGCAGACACCGGTACTGGTGCCGAGGGACAATATGCTGTGGCTGAGGCGATGGCGCAATATCACGGGCAAAACTCTTTTAATTTGGCTATTCTCGCCGGTGACAATATCTATAATAACGGCGAATTTGAAAAAATTAATGCTGTTTTTGAACGACCCTATCAGCCCTTATTACAACAGGGTGTCAAGTTTTATGCTTGTCTGGGAAATCACGATATCCGTACAGCTAACGGCGACTTGCAAGTTAAATACCCCGGCTTTAATATGGCTGGTCGCTACTACACTTTTCGGCGCGAATCAGTCCAGTTTTTTGCCCTAGATACTAATGATAATGCGGACTGGAAAAATCAGTTAGTTTGGCTGGAAAAAGAGTTGAGCCAGAGCACTGCACCTTGGAAAGTTGTTTTCGGACACCACCAGGTTTATTCCTCTGGTATTTACGGATTAAATCAACCTTTTATTAAGACTTTGACACCCATGTTTCAAAAGTACGGCGTGCAGCTTTATATTAACGGACATGAGCATAGTTATGAACGGACTCGATCGATTAATGGCACTACTTATTTAATTTGTGGTGCTGGTGCTGGTACTCGTCCGGTGGGGCGTTCTGAATGGACGGAGTATGCTGCTAGTCGGTTGAGTTTTGCTACCTTTGATGTTTATGAAGACCGGATGTTTGTGAGTGCGATCGGTACTGATAAGCGGGTTTTCGATCGGGGAGTGATTGAAGTGCGATCGGCTTAATTCACAGCATATTCAGGAGCCAACAAGATGAATAGGGGTTGTCGGGCTAATCAAACTGGTTTTGTTTTAGAAACAACTGTTGCAGGCACTTTACAAGCTCACGGCTATCTCGAAATTTGCCCTCATTTACCGAAAAAGCGCAAGCGGGATTGGCTTTTATTTTCTACAGATTCTCCTAAGCGCTATGCCAAACAGGTATATATCGGGTCTAGCATTTATGAAACTGAAATAAATGTCGATTTTTATATTGTTGGTTCTGGGGCAATTTCTCAGGGTTTAATCGTTGAGTGTAAGTGGCAAGAAGATAAAGGTTCTGTTGACGAAAAGTATCCTTACCTTAATTTAAATATTAAAAATTGCTATCATGTGCCAACTATTGTGATAGTTGGTGGTGATGGCATGAGGCAAGGATCGATCGAGTGGTTCAAAAAACAAATTGCTGATAATCCAAATCTATTGGGAGTTTACAAGCTCGAAGGGTTTATCACTTGGGCCAATAAACATCTGTAAGATAACTAACCTAAAAATTGATTGTTTGAAAACCAATTATTATTCCATAATGCTTGGAGATTAGTCTTATGTTTTGTCTGGTATCTGGCTCTTCTGTTTTTTGGATGTTGGCTTACGTCTTTAAAATGAACGGATTAATAATTCCTTGACTTTGCCACGCTTACAACTATTGGAATTGATTCCCCTAGCTGCTAAAATTTCAATTAATTGTGGCATCCTAGCAGTTTTAAAAGCTTGAGAGTCTGTGTAAATTTTCTTGATAAAATCACAATGAGAGTTAGACAGCATCACTTTCACACCCCGTTCGGCGAGTTCTGCAAAAACCTCTCTCAGTTGCAGTTGTTCCGCTTCTTTGAAGTTATGCCGGTTGTAGGCTGTGAAGTTACTTGTGGCACTGATAGGATGATAAGGTGGGTCGAAATAAACAAAGTCTTCACTGCTTTTGACAAAATCCTTGACTCGATCGAATTGCCTAACTTCAATTTGAACGGAAGCAAGGGCAGAGGATACGGCTCGCAATAAATCTGCTTGACAAATGTTAGGTTTTTTGTATCTGCCTATGGGAACATTAAATTCACCTTTGGAATTTTCTCTGTAGAGTCCGTTGTAACAAGTTTTATTTAGATAAATCAGCCGTGCTGCTTTTTCTGTATCTGTTTTATAGGAGTGCGATCGCACCCAATAATAGTACCCTTGATTGTGCCGGCTGTGTTCTAACTGATGATCCTCTAACATTTGAATTAACTCCTCCACCCGATCCCTGACGCAGCAATAGGCGTTAATCAATTCAGGATTAATATCTGTTAAAATAGCAGCCAAACCAGGTTGCTGCTGCTTTAAGTGAAAAAAAACAGCACCACCGCCCAAAAAAGGTTCGTAGTAAGTTGTGAATTTTTGAGGGAAATAAGGTTGATATTGTTCAATCAACTTACTTTTACCTCCAGCCCATTTCAGAAATGGACGTGGCAATATTTGAGAAGGTGCGACAGCAGACATTTATGTAGAAATAGCAGCCTTATCATATTTATCACAACTAGAACTGAATACAATCTGAATTTGCGATCGCCGTTGATGTCCCCGCACTCACTGGACAATCCAGTGGCGACAATTGAAAATTTGTCGCTAGAATTATATTTGTTAGGACGATCGCCCAAATGCCCGATCGAGCCCAATGCAGTCCCGATCGCCCGATCGACCCATTTAGCTCCGGCTGTGCCAAAATTGTCTCACTCGTTCACAAGTGTTACCAGTGAAAAATGACACTGGTACACTTTACCCCACCAAGCTCATGCAAGATTTCATTAATAACGTCTCCCGTTATCCCCGTTTTTTGATTACTGTCTGTCTGGGAATCTTTTTTTTCCTGTTCGAGCGACTCAAACCTCTACTCGATCGACCAGCTACGGCCATCGCCCTGGTTAGTTTGATCGTAGCAACTTTCGTCTTTTTAACTTTTACACTGCGCGCTATGTTAGGTTTGAGTCCGGTTTAAAGGCAAGCTCAAGAGTGAATAGCCATAGAAACCATAGAAACCAGAAAAACCCAACCAGTCATGCAAACTCTACAAATTAGAAAGGGAAATTAGGAATTTCGAGTTTTGAGTTAAAACATCAACTCTCGAACTAACTCCCAATTCGTTGTCGATCGCACACTTGCCAAGAGTCACTGCGATAGATTGGAAGAGGACATCTAGATTCAGTAACGATTATCCCCCAAGCTCAGTTCATAGGAAGCGGCACAACCCGCCCCGCTTTCCTCTCACGTTAACCAGACGGTATCAAGAGAGTCTCCAGCGGTAAAGACAGATGAAGTTTGAACATATCTATCAATTTTTTCAAGACCCCCCTCCTGTTTATCTAAACAAGGAACTAGCAGTGTGCTACATTCTCTCCGTCTTATTACGCGGAGATTCCTACGGAACCGAACTAATCGGACAACTAGAGAGGGAATTCCCCATCTACCGACTTTCTGACACCGTACTCTACAGCGCACTTAAATTCCTGGAAGATGAAGCCGTCATCACCGGTTACTGGAAAAAAGTAGAAGGACGCGGCCGCCCGCGCCGGATGTATCAAATTCTCCCAGAGTGGCGACATCAAGCTCAAGACCTCGCTAATCTTTGGCATGGATACATTGCTCAGGGAAAAGGGGTGTCTAGACGTCAGCACCAAGACTTAGAAACTAGCCACAGCGGCGGTTAGTGCAATTTTAATCCGATGCCTCAACTCTTCAGATGTCGGCACTACTTGCAAAGCGATTTGCCCCGTGGGTGGGCCTTCGCTTTGCTCTATCGCATCACTGAAGAACCTATCGAAGGGCTTTCTTGCTTCCTCCTCCTACTTAATTCCCCTTACACAAACTTTTAGCTGATGAATAATCCTGTTTTGCCATCCACCTTTGTGCTGACGCTGCTGTTAGCTGTCGGCTTGTTTTTTTTCATCAAGGCTTCTGTCAAAGACCGAACCGAACAACTTAAACTCGCTTCCGAGAGTAACCAAGAGTCACTGTTAACCCAACTACAAGAGTATTTTGCCCAGAGAGCTTACCGAGTTGCAGCCGTCGATGCTCCTAACTACCAAGTCACTTTTGAAGGCTTTGTCCGGCCTAGTTGGTTTTTAGCTATTTTTTTAACCCTCCTGAGTGCAGGGGGCGCTTTGTGCCTGGGACTGGTTTTGGCGATGCTAGTTCCTCAGCAAGGTCAAATTTTTCTCGCTTTGGTGTTACTATCGCCACTGGCAGGAATATTTTACTGGAAAAAAGCTGGACGCCCTGAACAAGTCTCTCTCAAACTGGAATCCGTCGCCGAGTCGGGAAGCCAAACCAAGAGCTTAATTACTGTCAGAGGTCATCGCGACGAACTCGCCGTCATGCAAAAAGCTTTGGCTCTGACACCGATCGATTGACAGTTTAAACGTCACCTTTTCTGATAATCTAGATGCTGTCCGTCTAGCATTGTCAGAGACCTCAATTTTGAATGTCTCTATAGCTGACACTTCGAGCAGACTAAACTATGAATGCTTGAATTTAGTTTGTTTGTGATTAGTTCCATCCAACTAATGCTCAAACACACCATCACTCACAGTAGCTCCCACAAAAGCCATTATCTTGAGAGTGCCGACTGTGGCGATCGCCCTTGTGACGATCGCTTCTATTGCGATGGCTCCTTGGGCCTAAGTTTCTAAGGAATTTTCGCTTAAATTTGCAGTTGACACCCTCTAGACAATGATCTATTTGGAGCTTTTGTTAAAAAGTTGCACTAACTTTGCCCTCAATGTTTTGAACTAAATTTTTTGAATTTACCGTTATAAACTCAGCATTTTAGTTCTTAGTTTGGGGGTTTTCGGTTCTGGGTTTTGGCTTCTGGCTTTTGAGCTATGCGCGACTGGCTGACACCACAGGAATTTTTTCTGTGGTAGACGACTCCAACATCACTTTTAAGCTGGGAAACAAGAAATGGTTCTCTTCTACGTATTGAGCTCCAAATAAACCTTTTTCAGCCCAGAAGTATCGATCGGTGGTATGCTCATTGCGTTTGACCAACAGCAAAGCTGGGGGGGCAATGCCTTCAGCATGGATAAACTTGCGAGCCGCTGTTACGGGTTTATCTTCGCCGCTCTCGATGCTATATTGAGGCACACACTCTAAAATCCTGCGTCCTTCTTGTCGGCGGCGACTTTTGCGCTTGCGTCTCCTGGCCAATTTATTTACCTCCTCTGTGAGCAGACAGGTTGTAATTATAGCTACCAAATCCGAGCCGAGTATATCCGTTCTAGCTCAAAATATCAAGTTGATTTAATAATTCGACATAATCTTAACATTTGTACCCCTGGGCCCTAGTGTTGCAATGGTGGTAGGTGAACCGGAAAGTATCCATCGCTCCAAAAAATTAGGCAGTCTCAAAGCTATGTAAACTGGTCATTTAAACAAATTTATCCCAAAACCATTCAGCGCAGGAAGAACACAGCAGTCTGTAATCGATAAATTAGAAGTTGTAATTTACTTAATAATTCCATTAAATATCTTAATGTGGCGCTCATGTTAAAGCCAGCCAGTTCCGAATTTGTAAAGCTTTGTCGATCGCAGGTGGCGATCGCCGTCAGTTTGGGAGCGACATTCAGCGCCATATACCTGACGGAAGAACTGATCGAAGGTAGCCAAGCAAAATTGATACCGATCGCAGTTTACCCGGAAACCTCAGAGTCCTGGCTCCAAAATCAGGGCATCAGGCAGCAATCTCCCACAACCTCAGCATTAAAGGCGATCCCGCGACTGCTGGCAGACCAAACTCAGAGTCGAGAAAACTCAGAAATGGCGGCGATCCAGCCAGAGTCTATTCCAGGTTTTAACAGCAATTCCCATCAGTGCCAAGGCCCAGAAAATATTTGGCTGTCTCGGCGCCAAATTGTGACACCTCTGATTCACGAAGGAGTAGTAATGGGACTTCTGGTCAGCGGCAGACAAGACAGGCCCTGGAACGATCGAGAGGACGCTCAAATACAACAAATTGCTCGCACCCTGGCCCTCGCCTGCATTTTAGACCAGCGATCGCAGTGGATGCAGCAAGAATTACGCCAGCAGCGACAAATCCAAACTCAGGTTTATGACACGATGCAGAATTTACTGCACCAGTTCAAAAGTCCGCTGACAGCCTTGCGGACTTTTGGTAAGCTGCTGGTAAAGCGGCTCGTCCCGGAAGACAAAAACCAGAACGTGGCTTTGAGTATTATCCGAGAGAGCGATCGCTTGCAAGAATTGCTCTTACAGTTCGATCGAACTGTTGACATCGGCGAAGCTAATTTGAGACTACCCTCTGTTAGTTCAGAAATAGAGATGTCCCAGGCTGAATTAAATCGTCAGTCTCCTCTGTCTCTGTCACCTGTAAGCAATCAAGATCAATCCTGTTCAGTTACAGAAGTGTTAAAACCGCTGTTAATTTCAGCTTCTGCGATCGCCTCCGAAAGAAACCTCAAATTAGTAGCAGAGATTCCAGGAAATTTGCCCGCAGTCTCAGCTAACGATCGAGCTTTGCAGGAAGTTTTGAGCAATCTCATTGACAATGCCTTGAAATATAGCGATCCTGGTAACAAAATTTACATTAAAGTAGACCATCAAACACAACAAGCCGACGGAACCAAACAACATCAATTGCCAGCCATAGCAGTTGCTGTCACTGACACAGGTTCAGGAATTCCCCCCCAGGATTTAGAGCATTTATTTAAGCGACACTACCGCGGAGAAAAAGCCCAGACAGAAATTCCCGGAACCGGATTAGGTTTGGCGATCGCCCGCGATTTAGTCCACCAAATGCAAGGAAAAATAGAAGTATACTCCCCCCTCAATCCTGAATGGCTACCCTCTGTCGGGTCAAATTTATCTCCCAGCGATCGCGGCACTACCTTCGTGGTTTGGCTGCCACTGAGTCAGTAAATCCCTCTATTAATAGGAGATATTTTCTATGAAGCCCCCCTCTTTATTTGAAAAAAAAATCCATTTATTTAGTTTTGTGAACTTACTTAAAAAACATTTTTTTACCGTCCCTTTTTTGGTTGTATTTAACACTTTAACTATCCTAATGTTGGTTGGAATCAGTATATATGCCAAAATTACCAGCAAGGGATATGGAGTTGAACGCCTGTTTAGCGATCCGTTTAACTTCTGGTTGCCTTACGAAGGCATTTTAACAGGAATATCCGAATTGTTTTGGTCGATTCCCGTAACAATTTGTGCGTTTACGTTCGGGGTGATGCGCCAAAAAAATCATCGCAGTTCCGCCCAAAGCTTCTTATTTTTTAGTGCTTTATTATTGGGAGTATTTTTCCTAGATGACAGATTTAGGATGACTTTGATTCTTTCGGGTTTAGGAGTATCTAAGAAATTAATTTATTTGTGTTATGCCGCTGGCATTTTAGTTTGGGGGTTGAGATTTGGGAAGTTCATCAAAACTACTCCTTACTTGCCATTAATAGCAGCATTTATTTTATTTGCAATTTCCAGATTAGAAGATATCTTCGCAGCCAATAGTCAAGGAGTCCACGCTATGTTAGAAGATGGCACTAAATTATTAGCTCTAATAAATTTAGCACTGTACTTTTGGTACGTATGTCATCAAGAAATTGTGGGGAAAAAGCAGATAAACACAGATAACCAATAACTTAAAAAAGCTATATAATGATTGAAAAAAGTTCTTCAATATTGTTAATGACAAAAGTGGGTTCTAGGGAAACACATTCATCGCGAACTCCATAGCCGTAAGCCGCCCAACAAGCATCAATCTGAGCATTTTTAGCAAACAGCAAATCAACCGCTGTATCACCAACCATTAAAACTTCACTATTATTCAATTCAGGAAAAAGCGGTTTAACAATTGAGTAAAATACAGTTGGGTCTGGTTTTTGAACCATTTCTCCATCATCTCCTATAATCAAATCGAAAAAACTGTAAATAGTCAATCTTTCCAAAAACAAATTAACAAAATTAAGTTGTTTGTTACTGATCACTCCCAGACTTAATTCCGCTTTTTTGGCTAGCTGCAATATTTCCTTAGTCCCCGAAAATAAAGCCAGTTGTTTTTCACCTTCGGTGCGATAATAGTAACGATAAGTTTCAAGCCATAGGGGAATTTCTGTTGCTTCTAGAGCTGGATGGAGTATTTGAAAAGTCTTGGCTAAATTAATACCGATCGTGGATTGAATTACATCTGGATTTGGTGGTACTAGCAGGAATTTTTCAAAAGTTTTAGTAATGCAAGATATAATAGCATTGTGAGTAATTGCCAAAGTACCATCAAAGTCAAAAATAATTAACTTGTACTGACTCATCTTCCTTTTCCAATCTACATTATATTTTTTCAGCATTCGGCTCTCGCTGGTAACGCCGAACCAGAGGGTAGGCCTCCAATGTCAAAGAAAAAAGCCCCAAGGGCTAACACCATCCTCAAAAACGATATAAACCTTCATCGGTTATCATCTAAAATTTGCGTATATTAACTTAAGTATTGCATTATTTTCTGTAGAGTATATGCCACTAATAGTTCAAAAATATGGCGGAAGTTCCGTAGGAACAGTCTCACGGATTCTCGAAGTAGCCAGACGAGTTGTCAAAACCGCACAGCTAGGCAATTCCCTAGTTGTCGTCGTTTCCGCCATGGGTAAAACCACCGACGGCTTGGTAAAACTGGCTAAGGAAATTTCCGCAACGCCCAACAAGCGGGAAATGGATATGTTGCTCTCCACTGGCGAACAAGTGTCGATCGCACTTCTGAGTATGGCATTACAGGAACTAGGCCAACCCGCCATCTCCCTGACAGGAGCCCAAGTCGGCATCGTCACCGAAGCCGCCCACACCCGCGCCCGGATTTTGCGCATCGATCCGACTCGCATTGAAAGTCAGCTCAAAAGCGGTAAAGTTGTTGTAGTGGCAGGTTTCCAAGGCATCGCCGATGCCGAAGAACTAGAAATTACTACCCTGGGGCGAGGCGGTTCCGACACTTCCGCAGTGGCGATCGCGGCTGCATTGCGGGCCGACAGGTGCGAAATTTATACTGACGTACCCGGAATTTTGACAACCGATCCGCGCCTAGTAGCCAACGCCCAGTTGATGGATGAGATCACCTGCGACGAAATGCTGGAATTGGCGAGTTTGGGTGCAAAAGTGCTGCACCCGCGGGCGGTAGAAATTGCCAAGAATTACGGAATGCCCTTGGTAGTGCTGTCTAGTTGGAGTGACGCCCCCGGTACGCGGGTAGTGTCGCCTCCCCCCCAACCACGGCCTTTAGAGGGCTTGGAGCTCGCCAAAGCCGTGGATGCGGTGGAATTTGACCTGGATCAGGCGGGGGTGTCGTTGCTGCGTTTGCCCGATCGCCCCGGAGTAGCAGCGCGGTTATTTGGTGCGATCGCCAAGCAAAATCTCGATGTAGACTTAATTATCCAATCAATTCACGAAGGAAATACTAACGATATTGCCTTTACCGTCACGCGAACTTCTCTACAACAAGCCACTGCTGTTGCAGATGCAATTATCCCCGCCCTCGGCAAAAATTCTCGCCCTGAATTGGGAGAACCGGAAGTCAAAGCCGAAGAGCGACCCATAGCTAAAGTTAGCATTGCAGGGGCCGGAATGATCGGGCGTCCGAGGGTTGCAGCCGAAATGTTTAAGACTTTAGCGGATGCGGGAATTAACATTCAAATGATTTCCACTTCCGAGGTAAAAGTTAGTTGTACGATCGATGCTGTCGATTGCGATCGGGCCGTTGCCGAACTCTGCAAAACTTTTGATGTCTCCAACTCCCCACTCGCCCTCAATTCCCCATCTGCAAAACCCGCCGCCGTCAGGGCTGTAGCCCTAGATTCCAACCAAGCACGTCTAGCAATTCGTCATTTGCCCGATCGCCCCGGAGTAGCAGCCAAACTCTTTGGATTGTTAGCCGAGGAAAACATCAGCGTAGACACCATCATTCAGTCCCAGCGCTGCCACAATATCGACGGCATATTAACTCGCGACATTGCATTTACCGTAGCACAAATCGATGCAGAAGCTGCTAAAATAGTCCTCGAAAAAGCCGCCCCAGAATTGGGATGGGGCGAAGTTTCCGTCGATACACAAATTGCCAAAGTTAGCGTAGTCGGTTCCGGGATGATCGCCCATCCAGGAGTAGCAGCAAAAATGTTTGAAGCGCTTTCCCAGCACCAAATCAACATTCAAATGATTGCGACTTCTGAGATTAAAATTAGCTGCGTGGTGGATGAAGAACAAGGCGTAACAGCTTTGCGCGCAATTCACACAGCTTTTGAACTGGCTGGCACCGAAAAAATCCAAGTTCCAGCGTAATTAATATCCTTGACCGTTCCATGGTCATGATTTAACCTTACTAGAACACTCTTGACACAGAGTCCGAAAATATATATCTGAATACAGGACGATTTTTATTTGATTAATTTAAAAAAAATCGCCCTTTTTTTTTAGGGTTAAACACTTGACTTCGAGGATTTAATTAAGTATAATCTAATAATGGGAGTGGTGACGAAATTTTTATTTTTGTCACCACTCCCATTATCTAAAATATACCACAAGAAATCAAGCAAAGTCAATACATAATCCTTCTTTTTTATGGCCGAGGAGTTATGGAATGATTTAACCACGAAGGCGCGAAGGACGCGAAGGAAGAGAAGAGAGAAATAATAATTCCTATGTCAACGGATTTGATATTACAGATTTTATATGAAACCACAGTAGCAGAGAACAAGGCTTCAATCACCGAGTACAAGTTTAGTTATCTATAATCTACTAGGTAGTGAAGAAAACATCAGCAGTTAGATAGCTAGCATCAATGTCAAAGACGATCGCCAAATAATCAGAATTAACCTTAATCGCCACAGAAGCCGCTGGCATCCCACCATCTATCTGTAATAACACAGGCTCAAAAGATAATTCAGCATAGGCAATGTCTCCACTCAAACCAATTGCATCACCCTGAGAAAAATCCATAATTACATCAGCCCGCTCGATGGATGCGATCGCCTGATTCTCCGCAAAAATAAACGCATCATTTCCAGTACCGCCAATGAGTATATCTTGACCAAAATCCCCAATTAATACGTCATCATCAGCACCGCCATTGATAATATCATCTCCCTTGCCACCCTGCAAAACATCATTACCATCTCCTCCAATTAAGGTGTCATTATCATTGTTACCACTGAGAAAATCTTTGCCAAAACCGCCATCTAGAAAATCAGAACCTTTCCCGCCCAGCAAAATATCATTGCCGCCAACTCCGGCTAGGGTATCTGCTCCTTGATTACCATTAATCAAATCGTCATTTTCTGTAGCTGTGAGCAAGTCATTACCCGACAAAGCACAAATTCCTGTCTTAGCTGCTACTTCTGGAATGGCAGTATCCGATCCGTCTGTTAGCAGGTAAAACCCTTCTCCCCGTAGATTTTCAGGGATTCCTGTTGCTTCACCACTATCGGTGGTATTGGGGAGAGAGGTTTGGATGGAAACTATGGGTGCTGGTATGGGAGTCGTTACAGGTGTTGGGGTTGGTACGGGTGTTGGTGTGGGTGTTGGTGCGATCGCAGGAATCGGAGTCGTTACAGGTGTTGGCGTTGGTACGGGTGTTGGTGCGATCGCAGGAATCGGAGTCGTTACAGGTGTTGGCGTTGGTACGGGTGTTGGTGTGGGTGTTGGTGCGATCGCAGGTATGGGAGTCGTTACAGGTGTTGGCGTTGGTACGGGTGTTGGTGTGGGTGTTGGTGCGATCGCAGGAATCGGAGTCGTTACGGGCGTTGGCGTTGGTACTGTTACCGATATCGGCGTTGGTGCTAGTGCTGGTGTTGGCGTGGATGTGGTAATTATCTTCTCGATCTGACTGAGATCGACGAAATTTAATGGCTGAGTAATTTGAGTGGGCGTGGTTGAGAGGGTAAGGGGTAGTGTAGGAATTGATACCGGAGTTGTCGCCGGAGTTGGCGTTGTCGCCGGAGTGGGAGTTGTTACCGGAGTGGGAGTTGTTACCGGAGTGGGAGTTGTTACCGGAGTGGGAGTTGTTACCGGAGTGGGAGTTGTTACCGGAGTGG
>RDXH01000386.1 GCA_004292745.1 Oscillatoriales cyanobacterium
ATAGGGAGTAAAATGGTGAGATATAAGTGAACAAGCATGAATTTTCTTGTTTGCTTGAGCAGTCATTATGATACCGCATTTTGCGGTGGAATTATCAAAAAATTATTCTTGGGAGGTTTTCTCATGGCTAAATCATACGGTAAAGAACTGGCGAAAGAAGCAGGAAAAACTGCTGTTAGAACTGCTGTATCTGTGGCTGTATGTGCAGTTGTTGGGTCATTATTCGCGGGTCCAGCAGGGGCTGCCGTTGGTGCTAAGGCCGGAGGAATACTAGCCGGAATTGGCGGAGACGGAGGAGTCGGAGGATTTTTTTCTTAGTGAATTGTAAAGTGGGTAAAATGGCTAAAAATCTTATTCAAAATCCGATAAGACTAATTCCGTTTTACCCATTTTGTATTTCTTGTTCAATTAAAGTAATAATTTGTAAAATATTTCTTGACTCACTAGCTTGAACAATTAACTCATCTCCGACATGAACATGATGGGGAAAATTCGGTAAATCGGGCAAATGTTCTACATTATCCCAGCGTTTTTTTAATCCTTACGCAAAGAAACCGGGTTTCTCTGAAAAATCGTCGATTTGAAACTAAATATCTACGCAGAAACTCGGTTTCGAGTCTCCTCGTGCGTAAGTCCTGAACTCAATTATGATACCGCAAAATGCGGTGGAATCATAGGTTAAGCATTAACATTAGGAAAAAACTTCTATACTTTGCATCGTCCTTATTGTAGCAATGGTGGGATTCTTTGGTTTGTCTATAGTAGCAGGCATGATTGTATTAGCCTCCCTCTATGATGGTAGTTATAAAAACAACGATACTGTATCTACTTTAACTATGACATCAATAATCGCTTTTATAGGAGGCTCTGCATTAGTTTGGTTTTACAATAGTGTTCATCTATGTAATCCACTATAATGCCAAGATGATGTATCCCTCCCGCAAAAACGGAAAACACTTCGACTTCGCTCAGTGCTTTGGTTTTGATGCATTCAGGACTACTAATTCTATGATCCCCTCAATCCCCTCTCCCGAAGCAGAGAATCAGCCCAAGCAGCATCGGCTTCCGACAACGGGGGAACGGGTGCGGCGGTGTAATCTATTCTAAAATCATAGGCTGCGCGATCGTAAATCCCATTTAATAACCCTTGTAAATCTACAATTGTTTCCACATCTCCCCCACGCAAAGGCAAGGGAAACTGAGGAATCATATCGGGTAAATTGAAAAGGTACAAATCCCCCAAAGGCTTTTGATTTGCCCGACTTAACAAAATTCGATAATTCGCCTCAATATCGTTCCCAAAAACTAGCAGAGGTTGGCAAATTCGCAACAAGTCAATCTCAACCAGATGAGTGCGACTACCAAACACCTTTTCTCGCTTTTCTTCGTACATTTGTCGCCCTTTTCCAGGGCGCTTATTGGCGGGTGACAACACTTCAATCACTGTCACAACTTCCCTAGTTTCTGTATCTCGCACCTCTAAATACGCTTCCCTAAACTCCACAGGTACTGGTAGTCTTACTTTCAAAGCTGTCACAGGCGGTGTGGCAACTGCGACATTAGAAGAAGTAAGGTTTGTTTGACTTGGAGAGCGCTGCACAGTGACATCAGGAATTCCCACTAATAGGGAATTTTCCCCGCTAAGCTCATAAACTCTTTTTTCAATATCGACAATATATTTTGGCAGCAACTGCGGCACTAATGATTCAAAAATGCTACTAATTAGCAAGTGATGTACTTGAGGCCAAAAGTCAGGACTTTCTAAATAAGGATTCATCCCCGGAAACGGATTAGCCATTGATTTAACTCCTGTTAACTTACCTAATTCTACTATTTTAGCTAATGAATTACAAAAAACGCAGACAATATCCAACTATTATCTGCGTTAATCCGCGTTAATCCGCCGACCTCTGCGGTTAAAAAATCATCCTAAAAATCCCCGTAACTACTAATAGCCGCCTGCAATCTTCCAATTACCTCATCAACCGAAATCGCACCCAACTCCCCAGAAGCACGAGTCCGAATATTCAAACTATTCGCCTCAACCTCCTTCGCACCCACAACACCCATCACCGGAATTTTATCCTTCTCAGCATTGCGAATCAACTTACCCAAACGCTCGCTACTCTCATCAGCTTC
>RDXH01000133.1 GCA_004292745.1 Oscillatoriales cyanobacterium
AGTTGTCAAGGTTCATTTCAGTCCATACGAGAGGCTGATTCCTTGCTCCGCCTACACTTTAAGCTGTTAAGCTTTTGTTTTCACGGAAACGGGTCGCACGTTGAGTAGATATTCACGAACTTCGTAACCTTGTAGTTCGCCTTGCTGGTATTCGACTCCTGAAATTTCAGGATTATCAAGTTGTTGCAGGTCAAATCTTACAAGCTCTTGAACGATTGAATCGATGGGCGCAAGTTTGATGAATTTAATTACCCAAGTTAGGGTTGTTTCTACCCGATGTTGCAAGGATGGTGCTAACCAACCTTCTTTGCGGGTACGATTTAAAAACCTTGCTTGACGATAACGGGTATGACGATTTCTGCGTGAACGACGCAGTGAACGACGAGAGTCAAGACTTGCTGCAATCGATTGACCGCGATGGGTTAACTCTGCACCAAAGATGACTTTTCCTCCTTGTACTAATGCGATGCCTGTAGTTTTTGAACCAGGATCTATTTTTAAAGTGATTGATTCGGGGGTTGTTGTTACTGCTACTTTTAAGATGATGGTAAACGGGTACTTCCGAAATACCGCAGCTTTTTCGGTCTTCAACAACCTACGTGCTTGACCGGGTTGAACCGGGTTAAGCGGTCGTTTCTCGGTGTCTAGAACAAAAACAAAATTAGACATTTCAGTCCTCCCTTGCGGGGTAATGTTAGCTTCGACCTGGTTATTTGGGCTTGTTTGGCTTTCAACACTGTTCCAGTGACTTTAGAGCTGTTTAATTGAAAACGACAGAGCGGAAAACTAGCTTCGCATTCTCCGGTGTCGTGACCTAAATAACGTTTCCTCGTTTGAGGGGTCTGGTCAATACAGCTTGCGAGAGATTTCTCTTACAAGCTCAGTGGCGTTGACTCCCTGAGTTACTGACGGGAAATTTTGTTTAGCATGGGGCATGGAAAAGTTAAAAATTAAAAATTAACAACTTTTTCACTCTTGACGGGGACAACGCTGTTCTAAGCAAGTCTGTAGCATTTTACGATCGAACAGAACCGGCAGAAAGTGAATACTGTTAATTTCTTTGAAGTAAAACAAAATTGGCACTGCGGGCCAAAATATCCGCCAATTTTGCCATTCTCGGTAAGGAAACTGGCGAATTAAGTTTTGCGATCGATAAATGTCCAAATTGGTTGGGGTGAATTGCAGACGGATGGTAGCAGCTTGATACATCAAAAACAAGCCGAACAGCGAAAGTGGCAAACTCACCCACTTCTGCACGAACAGCAGCGGTACGGCGGCAAGCACGAGGACTAGGGGAATCGCATAACTCGGTTCAAGTTCGATCGTATTTGTCGGTGTGCTAGAAGAGGCAGTTGTATTCACGGGCTTAAGCCAAACGAATTTTGTCAATAATTTATATTTTACCGTTTCCCAGCTTAAAGGCCATTGGTGTCAACTTAACGTCAAAAGTAGTATCAGTATACCGTCTGCTAATGAGCAACTCGATCCCCCCTAGCCCCCCTTAACAAGGGGGGGACAGGAAGCACTCAAAGTCCCCGCAACGATGCGGGGGATGCGAGGGGGATCGAAACTTGAGTGCAAGCTACATTTATTATGGGTTTCTATCTTAAATTGACACCAATGGTCACAGGCCTTTGAGTACGCTGCTACCAGTCCCCTGAAACATCACCCAAGTCATCAAAAAATTACAGATAAAAATAGCCAGCAAAGCTGTCACCACGGCAGTTGTAGTCGATTGGCCGACACCCTTGGCCCCACCTGTGGTGGTTAAACCCCAGCTTGTTCCGATCACAGCAATCAAAGCACCGAAGACAAAAGCTTTAATGGTGGCGCTGCAAATATCCCACAGTGTCAGAAAAGTGCGGACTGATTCTAGAAAGACGGTTTGAGAGACTCCGTACATCGTCGTCGCAATCAGCAGTCCCCCAGCAATACCAGTGACGAGGGACAAGATGGTTAAAATTGGTAGCATCAAGCAGCAAGCAATGACGCGGGGAATTACGAGATAGTCGATCGGGTCTGTTCTGAGCATCAGCAGGGCGTCTATCTGCTCTGTTACCTGCATTGTGCCGATTTCCGCCGCAAAAGCCGAACCTACTCGTCCGGTGACAATCACGGCGGTTAAAACTGGGCCTAGTTCGCGAGTCAAAGACAGGGCCAAGACTCCGCCGACGACATTACCGGCACCGAGGTTGATAAACTCTCTGGCTACCTGGACTGTAAATACCATGCCGACAAAACCCGCAGTCAGCAAAGCAATCAACAGGGATTCTGGGCCAACTGCTGCCATTTGGTCGAGGGTGTTGCGACGGTTTATTTTGCGGGTGAGCAAGTGCAGCATTACTTGGCCTCCCAATAAAATTGCTGCTAGCAACCGCCGACTCCATAAAGTGAGACTCGAAGATGTAGTAGGGCTCACGGGGATTGGGACTGTATAACTACTGGAAAAAATGAAATCTATCTACAAATCTTAAACAAGTTTCTTCTCTAACATTTAAGATTTCTGACGGAATTAGCCGCGAATGGCGATCGCTACCTATCTTGGAACAAGGCAGGTCTTGTTGACTTGTACACCTTTCGGCAGTTTAGCTGAATTTAGTGACTCCTATGAGCATTTTTCCTAATTTTCTTCGATCGGTACTGCTGACGAGCCTTTTGAGCTTTTTCGCCCCTTTATTGTTAATCGGCGTGGGATTGACTAGCTTTTTGCTGCTCGGTCTGGTGCCTGCTCTCCAAGGGGTTGGTCGTTCTGGGGAAGACCTGATTTTACAGTTTTTGGCTACTTTCGGCAGTGGTTGTCCCCTCCAGGGGTTTTTGGTGATTGGCACTACTTTTGGTTTGGTGGGTGCTTTGTTTAATACCTACGCTTCTTTTGGACACTCGCGCTGGAGTTAGCTAACCTTTTCTAACGATCGCGTCCAGAACCCAGGAAGCTGGCTCCATCGCCTATGTTCGGAAATGCGATCGCCCCAATTCCAGAAAACCGCATCCCCTAGTTTCGGGATGTTGAATATATTAAATACAGGTTGAATCTAGTTTTCCTCAACCTCTAGAAACTTAAGAGATTGGAGTTATCAACTATGACGCTTATTCGTTGGGAACCTTTGCGGGAAATGGACTCCTTACAGCGAGAAATGAATCGGTTGTTTGATAGTTTGACACCAGCAGTCGATCGCTCTTCTAACGGTGTGGCTTTTGTCCCGCCTGCCGAAATTCACGACACTCCCGAAGCCATCCATCTCAAGTTAGAAATTCCGGGTATGGAAGCTGAAGATTTGGACGTGCAAGTCACAGCAGAAGCGGTTGCTATCAGCGGCGAACGGCGATCGGAAACTCAGACAACAGAAAAAGGCATGACTCGCTCCGAGTTCCGCTACGGCTCTTTCCGCCGGGTAATTCCCCTACCTACCCGCATTCAAAATGAAAGCGTAGAAGCTGAGTATAAAAATGGGGTCTTGAGCCTGAATTTGCCCAAAGCCGAAGCAGAAAAGAACCGCGTGGTGAAAGTGCAAATCGGTGTCAAATAATTGTTTACCAGTTTAGTTAGTTAATTAGTAGGGGGCGCAGTGCGCCCCTGATTAGTTTGGGGAATCGGCAATTGGAAATTGGGTAATTTAATTCTCGGTACTCACAATAGGCGATAATATTTATTTATTCCCCTATTAAGTAACTCCACTTAATTAAACGTAAAATACGGATGACCGAAAAGCTGACTGCATAAGTCTTCTTTCTTCTTCCTTCTTCCTGAAGCGGTTCAGTCAGCGGAGTCGAAGGGCCTTCTTCCTTCTACTTAGCAATTTTTTTACAAATAAAGTAGGTATTGTTTCCCACATCAGTTTACGATACTTAGTGGAGAATTTTTATGAGATGAGGTAAAACTGAATGCCTGATATTGTTGATATTGCTGTAGGTGCTGGTTCGTTCCAAACCCTGGTAACAGCAGTCCAAGTGGCTAATTTGGTAGACGCGCTCAAAAGTCCGGGCCCTTTCACTGTTTTTGCACCCAATGACGACGCCTTTGCCAAGTTGCCACCGGGAACTATCACCACTTTAGTACAGAACGTTCCCCAACTGAGCCGGATTCTGATGTTTCACGTTGTCTCTGGGAAGTTTATGAAGGCTGATTTGGCCAAACTCGGTTCTGTCACTTCCCTGGAAGGTTCGCCGATTAAAATTGATTGCTCAGACGGTTTTGAGGTAAAAAATGCTACTGTTGTCGCGGCAGATATCGAAGCTGATAACGGTGTGATCCACGTCATAGATACCGTAATTTTAATGGGATAGTTTCGTCCTCACGCCCAGCCACCGGAGTGAAGCAGGTGTTTTGTGCTGTTGCTTCGCTCCCGCTAGAGTGCGACGATCGCATATGTTGAAACAATAACACAAGAAGGCTCCCTTCCTCTTCCCTAGGGGTCAACTGGCTGAGGATAAAAATAAGTTAGAAGGAAAATGCCAGAACATCAATGCTTTGAGCACTGCAAAACCTCCTAACTGCCTTGGGGTTTGCTATACTGTTTTTTTTAAAGGTAGAATGCAGGATAAGTATCAAAAATTTGTATTGTTGTCAAATATATTTAACCATTTTTGTTGAAAAAAATTTGATAATCAATCAACATAACATCAGCAAATCGGTGTAATCAGCACTATGCAAATCCTAGCCGCCAGCCTCAAAGCAAAAGTCCGCCAGCGTACCTTGGAAGTGCAAGTTTTTAATGAACTGACTGCTAAAGTGCAATTAGCTTTCGGTGCTGAGGAAATTTGGTCTGCTTGTATCGAATATCTAGGACGCTTGATTCCCACAGCAGCGATCGCTATTTTGACCCATTCGGACGATCGCATCTACTGTCAAAACTCAGCGCCGTTAACTGAAGCAACAACATCGGAAATTGAGTCTCGCTTGCTGGAGGCTCGCACTCAATGGCTGGGAGGAAATCGCGATTGGGCGCACAATCTGGAACACCCCCCAATTGTTGAGTTGCAATCTGTGTTGATGGCTCCGGTGATGCTGGATGAAAGCGCAGAATTTTTGGGAGTGTTGTTCATCGGTGCAGTGGCGGCGAAGGTTTTTGATTTCGATCGCCTGTGCTTGCTCCATACGACTGCTCACATCTGTGCCCAAGCATGGGTAAATTTATCATCTAAACAGCAAAAATTAGAGGTATCAGCTACTCAGAATTTTCCCCTAGATTTGTCCTCACAAAATCAACAACTATTGCTGCGAAGTTTGATTGACGCTACCCCGGACAGAGTTTTTGCCAAAGATCGAAATTTTAGATACATTTTAGTCAATCAAAGTTTTGCTGAATACTTAGGGAAAACCGTTCCCGAAATTATTGGCAAAGATGATATCGAATTAGGATTTTCGGAAACAGTAGTATTTGGCGATCGCGATGGCGGAATTAGAGGCTGGCGCGAAGACGATCGAGCCGCACTCGCCGGAGAAACAATTCACAATCCTGACACCCCCATCGCCTTTACTAACGGCAAACAGCACATCTTTGATACCCAAAAACGGCCGGTCTATGATGCTGCGGGAAATGTATTCGCAGTTTTGGGTTTTTCTCGCCAGATTACAGAATCCTCCACAGCAGATCGAGCTAGACATGAAAGCCAAGCCCAATTACAAAAAATTACGGCTAATATACCCGGTACGTTGTATCAAGTTGATTTGCATCCCGATGGCTCCCTGGCTTTCTCTTTTTTGAGTGCAGGTTGCCGAGATTTGTATGAAATTGAACCTATTGCTGCTCAGCAAGATATTCAGATAATTGTTGACTTAATTCATCCTGAAGATCGAGATGAATTTGTCAATTCAGTGATCCTGGCTGCTGAAAATTTGCAGCCTTGGCGCTGGGAAGGCAGAATTGTCACCCCCTCTGGAAAACTTAAATGGATTCGAGGGGATGCACATCCTGAAGTCCAAGAGTCTGGGGCTATGCTTTATTACGGTTTGTTTCTCGATGTTAGCGGACGAAAACAAGCTGAATTGAAGCTGCAACTATATCAAGAAATATTTTTAAAATCCAATGATGCGATCGCAATTATCGACCCCCAAGGATATTATTGGGAAAGAAATCTAGCTCACAAGGTTTTGCTGGGCTACAGCGAATCAGCATTGGGACGAGAAACGCCGGCAGTCCACTTAGGAGAAGACACCTTTGCATCGATTTTGGAAAGCTTAGCTCTCACCGGAAGCTATCGAGGTGAAATTACCTGTTGTAAGACTGTGGAAGCGGGAACTGTGGAGGTGGAACTTTCGGCTTTTTCTGTGGTAAATGAAGCTAACAATGTAGTTTGTTATGTGACTGTAAACAGAGATATCACTGAACGCAAGCGGGATGAGGAAAGACTCAAACTTTACCGACAAATATTTTTAAACTCCAACGATGCGATCGTGATTATTGATGCTGATGGGTTTTTTATCGAACAAAATTGCGCTCACCAATCTCTCCTAGAATATACCGATGACGAATTAGAAGCAGAAACGCCTCGGCAGATTACGGGGGAGCGATTTTGGGAAATTGCCAAAAGTTTAAGTCAAAATGGAACTTTTAGGGGTGAAACTACTAATTTAACTAAAAATGGGAGAACTTTGGCGATCGATGTAGCTGCATATTCTGTGATTAATGATGGTGGCGATGTCATTTGTCATGTTTGTGTCAAACGCGACATTACTGAACGGAAAAGAGCAGAAGAAGAACGCCAAAAATTTGTTTCTCTTATTGAAAACAGCAGCGATTTTATCGCCATGGCTACCCTGGAAGGGCAAACATTGTTTGTCAACGAAGCTGGACGGCGACTGGTGGGTTTGGAAAATATTTCTCAAGCTCTCTATACAGAGATTTGGGATTATATCGGTGCTGGTTTTCAACAGAAGTTTATTCAAGAGATTTTGCCAAAAATTCGCACTCAGGGACAGTGGCAAGGAGAAGGTATACTGCAACATTTACACAGCGGTAAACGGTTTGATGCTTTGATGAACGTTTTTCTGGTGAAACACCCGAAGAACAGAGAACCACTGTGTTTTGCTACGGTAATTCGCGATGTCACTGAACGCAAGAAAGCCGAAAGAATGCTCCGGGAACAAGCAGAACAGGAACGGTTGGTGTCGGCGGTGGCTCAGCGGGTTCGCCAGTCTCTTAACCTCACTCAAACTCTTAACACTGCTGTCCAAGAAATTCGACAATTACTAGCAACTGACCGCACTGTAATTTACCGTTTTGAATCAAATAAAACCGGAGTGGTGGTGGTTGAATCCGTCGGCAATGATTGGATGCCCATGCTGGGCAGAAAGCTTCTAGAGAATTGTTTTGGTGAGAGTTACAAAGCGATGTATATGGCGGGAAAAATTCAAGCTATTGAAGATATTTATACTGCTCAATTGAGTGAAACTCATCGGGCTTTTCTGGCTACTTTGCAAGTAAGGGCTAATTTAGTAGTCCCGATTTTTATCGCTGATGAAAAGCAAGACTTGAACACACAAGTCTTTTCTAAAAATCCCCAGACTGGCTTGCAGGAAGGGATTTTAGAAACGAGTCAAAATCGATTGTGGGGATTGCTGGTTGCTCACCAGTGCAGCGATTGTCGCGCTTGGACTGATTCTGAGGTGGATTTGTTGGGCAGATTGAGCGTACAGTTGGCGATCGCCATTCAGCAATCTACTCTGTTTGAACAAGCCCAACAAGCACGGGAAGCTGCACTGGAAGCGTCTCGGATGAAGTCGCTATTTTTAGCCAATATGAGTCACGAAATTCGGACTCCCATGAATGGGGTGATGGGAATGACCGATCTCCTATTGAAAACTAATCTGACTCCCGAACAACTTGACTTTATGCAGACATTGAAAGTTAGTGGTCAAAATCTGCTCTCAATCATTAATGATATTCTTGACCTCTCGAAACTAGAAGCAGGAGAAATGCGATTGGAAACTCTAGGATTTAATGTCAGTATCTGTCTGGAGGAAGTCTTGGAGTTGTTGGCAACTCCTGCACAACAAAAAGGTATAGAATTGGTAGCTTTGATTGACAGAGATGTACCGCTACAAATTAGAGGTGATGCGGTACGTCTGCGTCAAATTCTTACTAATTTGGTAAATAATGCTATTAAATTTAGCGAAGGAGGAGAAGTCATGATTGAGGTTTCTCTTTCCAGTCAAAAAGGTTTATTGACGACCAGGATTCCCCAAAAAAGCCAGGAAATACAACCGTTAATCTTGGGGATAGAAAGACAACAATATTTGATATTTAAAGTTAAAGATAGTGGAATCGGAATTAATCCAGAAGACCTAAACAAGCTATTTCAATCCTTTACTCAAGTTGATGCTTCTACTACTAGAAAATATGGAGGTACTGGTTTGGGACTGGCAATTTCCAAGCAGTTGGTTGAGTTGAGTGGCGGTGAAATTGGTGTGGAAAGTACCCCCGGTGCTGGTTCGACTTTTTGGTTTAGTTTGCCGGCTATTAAGGAGATGGTAACTAATACCGCGACGGCTTCGGAAGTGAATTTGCAAAAAATGCTGGCGGGTAAAAAAATCTTGGTGGCTAGCGATAAGTCGCCTGTGCGAGAAATGCTGCGGAGAATGACTGTTGTTTGGGGAATGGAAGTTCAGGAAGCTGATAGTGGCTGGATGGCGATCGCCTCTTTGTACAAAGCTATCAGCCAAAATATCCCCATTGATATTGCTTTGGTTGATATTCAGTTGCCGGAAATGCTCACAGGAAGCCTGGAACGCTTAATTATTTCTGAGTCAGCAATGCAGCAAACTAAGTGGGTAGTTTTGACTTCTGTGGTTCAGATAGAAGAGGCCAAACGCTTATTGAATACCGGTTTTAGTGGTTACTTAATTAAACCTGTCAAAACTCATCGGGTGTTGGAATGTTTGGTAAAGGCGATCGCTCCTGATGCGGTAGTGAAGGAAGAGGAGGCAAATTCCACAGCCACAGGTACTGTCGATGGAGAATTAGTTGCTAACCAACAGGAGTTAGCTAACTTGAAGATTTTGTTAGTTGAAGATACTCCCATTAATCAAAAAGTTTGTCTGAATCAACTGAGAGTTTTGGGAGGTGCTGCGGATGTGGCTAATAACGGGGAAGAGGCTTTATCTATGGTGGCGATCCAGAAGTATGATATTGTGTTAATGGATTGTCAAATGCCAGTTTTAGACGGTTATGAAGCTACTGCTCGATTGCGTCGCCTCGAAGCCGCAGCCATTGGCTCTGGTGAGATGCAGCCACACCAACAGACAGTGGTGATTGCGATGACTGCCAATGCTTTGAAGGGCGATCGAGAAAAGTGTCTGGCCGCTGGCATGGATGATTATATCACCAAGCCAATTTCTATTGACAAGTTAAAAGCTATACTAGAAAAATGGTCTACACATTTAAGAATTAAGCATCAAATATCTAATCTTGACAATTCACAGACTTCTGCTAAGGAGCTAAAAATAGATATAAAACTCGATCTAGAATCTTTAGTAGATGTCGAACATTTGCACGAAATTACTGGGGCTGATTTAGAGTTTGAACGGGAGATTTTACAAGCTTTTGTGGTTGATACTAGCAATTATTTAGAATCTGCTAAACAAGCCCTCGCTGCTGGAAATGCCGAAGCCCTAGGGCGCTATGCTCACCAAATTAAGGGTGTCAGCGCTACGGCTGCGGTGCGGTTAATGCCTGAGATTGCTGCCCAACTTCAACATCGCGCCGAATCACAGCCAGAGGATCTCGAAGGCGCTGCTTCCCTGATTGCTGAATTAGAGGTGATTCTTGGTGGTTTTCAAAAGCTCAGTGCTAGTCAATGGACTTTAGATCTTAAATCTGAGATTTGACGATCTATGCCCTCACGGGGGAGGTTATGTAAACTTTTTTAAAGTTTAATCAAGATTTTTATTTCTATGTGAAGAGATTTGGAACTCTTATAACGTCTTGTGTGTTGTAGCCCTGGACACTACTCTTTTCAGTTATTGTGGTCAAATATAAAATAATCATTAAGTCGATGGCTCTTAAGGTGCTTTTCGTCTATCGGCTCAAAATACCAAGATCAGCTTCTCGTTAGGCCCGCCCATCTAAAGGGGTATTCACCCTCAAGGAGATTTTATGACTCCAGTCATGTTACGTCAACTCTGGTCACTAATTGAAACCACCCAAGCCACTGTGCTGGTGACTTTGGATGATGACACCTTGGTACAGTGGTTACTCAAACAGTTGAAGATGAACTCTGCGCTCAATGGTAAAGAAGCAGATGTGTTAGATGAGTACATCCAGTCTCGGCTTTCTCTCATCCGCGATTTAGCAGAGCAGCGACTAGCCCCTGAGCTATTGTGATCCTATTGAATTGGAATCGCATAAATATTACAGGAGAAAGGGGGCGATCGCTCCTCAAGCACAAAAATCACCAGCGGGTTGTCCCTGGGCTGGCGCTGTGCAACTCCGGGCGCAAACAGCCGATTCTGAAGGGAGAATTTTCAGTGATAGCAAATCCCGGTGATGCACCCCCTTTTTGGTCGATCGCTAATTCCCGTCTCCACCTCGATAAATAGAGGTTATGAAGGCAAATTTAGTCTCAGGTGCGATCGACCACAGTTATCGTCAGCGACAAGGTAGGATTGTCAGGAAAGCGTTCTACTAAAACCTATGCGTAAATGGAAATTTCTGTTGTGGGCAACTATGTTAATGGTAGTACCATTGACAGCTTGTAGGGATCGATCGCTACAAACAGGACAAACACCACAAACCGGACAAGCGGCACAAACAACTGCTACCGAAGGTAAATCGCAACAAGGCTCAAGTCGGATAGATACAATCCTGAGTCGCGGTAAACTAATTTGTGGAGTCAGTGGTCAACTACCGGGTTTTAGCTTTGTAGATGAAAAGGGTAAATACTCGGGATTAGATGTAGATGTATGCAGGGCGATCGCGGCCGCAATATTTGACGATCCTGACAAAGTAGAATACCGCAATCTCAACGCCAAAGAAAGATTTACAGTTTTGCAAGCGGGGGAAATAGACATTCTCAGTCGCAACACTACCTACACAGTCAGTCGCGACAGCACCACCGGGCTCGAATTTGCCCCGGTCATCTTTTATGACTCTCAAAGCATCATGGTCAAAAAAGACAGCGGTATTAAGAGTTTAAAAGATTTTGCAGGTAAATCGATCTGCGTCCAAACAGGTACCAGTACCGAACAAAACTTGTCCGATCAAATGCGAAAATTGGGAGTTAAATATACTCCAGTCGTTTTTGAAGATGTGAACGCTACCTTTGCTACCTATCAAGAAGGTAGATGTCAGGGAGTCACCGCCGATCGATCGCAACTTGTCTCCAAACGCACAACTCTACCCACTTCCGAAAACAACGTGATTTTGCCAGAAGTGATGTCAAAAGAACCTTTAGCCCCAGCCGTAAAAAGCGGCGATCCTAAATGGTCAGATGCGGTAAGGTGGATCATTTTTGCAGCGATAGAAGCGGAAGATTTGGGAATTAATTCGACAAATGTAGACCAACTTGTAGCCAGCAGTACAGACCCTAACGTCAAACGTTTGCTAGGAAAAGAAGGAGATTTGGGTAAAGGTTTAGGACTCCCCAACGATTACGCTGCTCGCATTGTGAAAAAAGTGGGCAATTATGGCGAAATGTACGATCGGAATATCGGGCCCAAAAGTACACTCAAACTAGACCGGGGTCAAAACAAACTCTGGAAAGATGGAGGTTTGATGTACTCGCCACCGTTCCGTTAATTTTTGTCAGTTATTGGTTATTGGTTAGTTGTTATTGGTTAGTTGTTATTGGTTATTAGTCAGCAGTAATTAGTGATTAGTTATTGGTAAAATCACTAACAACTAACAACCAATAATCCATAACCCTTAGACTGCGCGAGCGACCCAGCCAATAACAAATAACACCTAATATCAAATCTTCTGTTCATCTGAATAATTCATCTCTCTATTCTCTTCCTCTGTGTTCTCTGTGTTCTCTGCGGTTAAATCATTCCGATGCAACGGTCAACAATATAACCCATAAATAAAAAAAACAATAACAAATAACCAATAACAAATAACCAATATGATTAAGCTGCTCAGAGACGATCGGTTTTGGAAAATTGCCGGACAGGCGATCGCCCTAATTTTAGTAATAGCGCAATTTTATGGGACAATCTCAGCGCCAATTATTCACAACTAGGCATCGCCTTCGGATTTGACTTCCTCAATTCCCAAGCATCCTTTGATATTGGTGAAAAAGTAATTGCTTACAATCCCGAAAATAATTATAAACAAGCTTATCTTGTCGGTTTGGTTAACTCATTGCGAGTGATGGTAATTGGTATAGTTCTAGCAACCATTGCAGGTTTGACTGTAGGAATCTCGCGGCTTTCTGACAACTGGTTACTGCGAAGTTTAGCAGGATTATATGTAGAAATTATCCGTAATACGCCCTTGTTGCTGCAATTATTTTTTTGGTATTTTGCAGTGTTCATT
>RDXH01000387.1 GCA_004292745.1 Oscillatoriales cyanobacterium
CTACGCTCAGGGAACTGCAACTGTCAACTGTCAACTATCAACTGACCCTTCGACTACGCTCAGGGAACTGCAACTGTCAACTGTCAACTATCAACTGACTTCAATCCGCGATCGCCACGCCCATATTTTTAGCCGTTCCAGCCACAATTTTCATGGCCGCCTCAACATCATTAGCATTAAGGTCAGGCATTTTTGTTTCCGCAATTTCTCGCAGTTGAGCTTGGGTAATCTTGCCTACTTGCTTGCGATTAGGTTCTCCCGAACCTTTTGCAATGCCAGCCGCTTTTTGAATCAAAACCGACGCCGGCGGGGTTTTGAGAATAAACGTAAAACTGCGGTCTTCAAAAACCGAAATTTCTACTGGAACCACTAGACCCGCTTGGTCTGCGGTTCTAGCATTGTACTCCTTGCAAAACATCATGATATTGACGCCATGCTGACCCAAGGCAGGGCCGATGGGAGGAGCTGGGTTGGCTTTTCCCGCCGTAATCGCCAACTTAATTACTGCAACAACTTTCTTTGCCATTAGTTAGTTCTGTTTCTGAACCTGATTGAACTCTAATTCTACAGGCGTATCGCGCCCAAAAATCGAGAGTAAAACTTTGAGCTTGTTCCGTTCCGGGCTAACTTCAATCACATCACCTTCAAAATCCTTAAATGGCCCGGAAAGTACCACAACGTGGTCTCCTGTTGCCATCGATACTTTGACAACTGGTTCTGATTCCTGAGCATTTCTGAAGATCCGTTCTACTTCTGAGTGACTCAGAGGTAGCGGTTTGACGTGACCCCTGCCGCGCCCGTAGCGGCGTTTCTGCTCTGCCCCGACAAAGTTAATTACGTTCGGGGTATTTTTGATCACCTGCCATGTATCCTCGTCCATAAACATACGGATGAGTACATAGCCGGGAAAGATTTTTTCGTCTGACTGACGTCTGGAACCGTCTTTACCAACTTTTATCGCCGGAGTTTGCGGAATTTCCACTTGAACAATGCGATCTGCAACATCCAAAGTTTGAATCCGCTGCTGCAAGTTTGCCTTCACCCGCTTTTCGCAGCCGGAAGCAACCTGAACAGCATACCAGCGAGCCACGACCGCCGGCACTTCTGGCGAGCCTTTTTCTGCGGTGGTTTCTGTGGAATATTCAGATTCTTCTGATGCAAAAGTCATGGTCCAAACACCTTTGCTGCGCCCCAGTTAAAGAAGTTATCGACCAAGTAGATCAGGCTTGCTGAGAGGATTACCATCAAAAGCACTGCCAAAGACTCGCTGATTAGCTGCTGGCGACTCGGCCAAACTACCTTCTCGAGTTCTTCTCTCGTTTCCTTAAAAAAACCCGCAGGGTCAAACCCAGGCGCGGTTATTTCTTGAGTTTCTTGAGCTTCGTCTTTTTTTGCCACAATTGAATCCCCCTTGCGATTTCAGATTTTAGATTTTAGATTTTAGATTGTCTCAGTGGCGATCGAGTCTCAGATTTTTTGACACTAACCACTTAGCCGCTTCTAAAAACCTACAGAAATCTGTAAATCCAACTTAGCGGTCTATGTTTAGCCTAGATTAAGTGCTATAAGCTTCCTGATTGCTCAGGTTGGCCTAATCTTCCCAGTTAGAGACTGCCTTTATTAGCAGAGGACTTCCATATTTGGTTTTTCGATGATGAGTTTGTGCCAAGTGTGTTTCTGTGGTTTTCACGCCCAGTCAGCTTTAGCAACCCGCACCAATCAAGCGCTTCTCCAGTTTATAACGATTATTGCTTGCTTTCGTCAAAGTCTGAAAAATCTAGACAAGTCTAGATTTTTCGGCTACTGTTTTAAACCCAATTTCCAATCTCAAATCTAAAGCAACCACTTAACAAGCCAAACCTAATCTAAGTCTAACTAACGATCGTCGATACTGATAATCGAGATCCTAGACCGAGCATTTGTTGATGCTATATTTTTGCGAACCGCCCACAAAAATTAATTCTACCCAAAAGCTTGTGGTTTAAGCTGTTACCAGCTAATAATCCGGGCGCTTTCGGGCAGAATTTAAGTTTTGGTGATTCAGCGCGCCCTGGAGGACTTGAACCCCCGACATCAGGTTTTGGAGACCTGCGTTCTACCAACTGAACTAAGAGCGCACAGGTGAGGTTGAATTTTATTCTAACACAGTGCGCTCGTAAATTGGAAACTTTTTTTTTGATTTAGCAATTTCCAATTTTTGAATGGGGAATAGCCTGAGTGTATTCCTAAAGAGAGCGATCGAACCGCTGTTTGACGCGGGTAGCTTTGCCCACCCGATCGCGCAGGTAGTACAGCTTGGCTCTGCGGACTTTCCCGCGTCGCATCACTTGGATCGTCGCAATCCGGGGCGAGTGAATCAAAAACACCCGTTCTACACCCACACCCTGAAATACACGGCGCACAGTAATAGTTTCATTAATTCCGCCGTTACGCATGGCAATCACAGTGCCTTCGTAGGGCTGAACCCGTTCTTTATTGCCTTCTTTAATTTTCACCCCGACTCGCACTGTGTCGCCGACGTAAATTTCGGGGAGCACTTTGCTGAGTTCTACCTTGACTCTATCTATTTCTTCCATCTCCAGGGAGCGGATTATTTCTGCGCCTTTCATAAGATTTTCCAAAACTCACAATCCCTTATCATATATCGAACTGCCAGTTTTATGTCAAAAAAACTTTATGTTAAATATTTCTGTGGGCGAAATTATACCCTTGTTGGCGATCGCAGCACTAGCTTTGTACGTCGCGGCCAATTTGGGTGCTAACGATGTCGCTAACTCCATGGGAACATCTGTAGGATCAAAAGCGCTAACGCTCAAGCAGGCAATAATTGTGGCTGGCATACTGGAATTTACAGGTGCGGTGCTTTTCGGCAAAGGAGTTTCCGAAACTCTGGCAACGGGAGTCGTAAATGCAGAAGTCTTTGCCAAGGAGCCCCAAGTATTTTTAATCGGGATGGTGTCAGTGCTAGCAGCTTGTGGTTTATGGCTGCAAATCGCTACCCGTATGGGTTTACCAGTTTCTTCATCTCATGCGGTTGTAGGTGCGATCGCCGGTTTTAGCTGGGTAGCTGCGGGCCTTGGTGCTGTTGACTGGCAAACCATCGGCACTATTTCCCTAACTTGGCTGGCGACACCATTCGCCAGTGGTGCTTTAGCCGCCATATTTTACAGTTTAGTCAAGTATTCGATGCTCGATCGACCCGACCCTCTGGAGCGAATGCGCGAATGGATACCTTGGCTGAGTACAGCAATGCTGAGCATATTTGGGATTATTGTATTGCCGTCAGTTGTTGATGTGGCCTTTGTGCAGACAGGAATTTTGGCCCAAATCCACCACAGATTTGGCTGGAATCTTCCAGTACAGGATGTGACGATTGGCCTTGGGGCGATCGCAACTATGGTTTTGACCCAAAATAGCTGGCAAAAATTAGCATCAGCAGGAACCAACGTTGAGGGAAATCAAGAGGGAACCCCCCCCTACCCCCCCCTTGGGGGGAATCAAGAAGGAACTCCCGTTGGGGGGAAGCAAGAGGGAACTCCCGTTGGGGGGAAGCAAGAGGGAACTCCCCCCTACCCCCCCCTTGGGGGGAAACAAGAGGGAACTCCCGTTGGGGGGGAACCCCCCCCTACCCCCCCCTTGGGGGGAATCAAGAGGGAACTCCCCTTGGGGGGAATCAAGAGGGAAGTCCCGTTGGCGGGAATCAAGAGGGAAGTCCCGTTGGGGGGAAGCAAGAGGGAACTCCCCTTGGGGGGAAGCAAGAGGGAACTCCCGTTGGGGGGAAGCAAGAGGGAACTCCCCCCTACCCCCCCCTTGGGGGGAAACAAGAGGGAACTCCCGTTGGGG
>RDXH01000134.1 GCA_004292745.1 Oscillatoriales cyanobacterium
GTCAAACGGTAAACTTACAGAACTCAAAACTCTCGGTGGCAATGTCAATTACGGGGTTGCAATTAATAATAAAGGACAAGCAGTCGGTTTTGGTAACACCAGTGTCAATGGCAGCCTAAGTCACGGTTTAATCTGGGAAGACGGCGAAATGGCTAACCTTAACAGCCTGATTCCTGCTGATTCTGGGTGGTTTTTACAGCAAATCAACGGCATTAACGATCGCGGTCAAATAGTCGGTCAAGGGATTAACAGCAAGACTGGTGCAAATCATGCTTTTCTGCTCAATCCCGTCAGCGGTAGTTCTCAGCGCAATCCTTTATTACCTGATAATTTTGAGGATGGTTGGCATATTTTTAATAATGTCACAAGTCGCCTGTGGTTTGATCCGCCAACGTCGGCGGGTTTTGCGTTCAAAATCGGCGAGGTTGGGGGGTCAAGTCCGATCGCATTTAATCCCAACCCAACCGAACCATCGCTATTTACAAAAATTCTCAGTTTGCCTAGTGGAATTGATGCTGACGAACTATTTTCTGTAATAGTTGGCGGTCAAGAAATCGGTAAGTTTCGCCCGAATGAAGTGGTTGATTTTGTTGCCTTACTCGGTTACGGCGTTTCCGAGTTTAATGTTACGGGCATTGATGCGCTAATCGATCCGACAAATCCCCTAGCGTTTCCGATTAAGTTAGAATCAAACCACGATAATTTCTCTTTTAAAATGCGGGCGATGGATGGTGCTGAAGCTGTTCCAGAACCTTCGGAAATCGGGGGGATAGTAACTGCGGCTGCGGTTTTTGGTGGTTTGTTGTGGAAACGCAAACGCAGCGATCTAAAAGTGCAAGTCAAGTAATCTCTTGTGCGGGCGATCGATTATATTTAATTAGGTTTTGCTGAATAATCGATCGCTCGCAAACAACAAGTGCGATAACCATCAACGACATCCTCATGTTTGGCTGTCGGTTCACTCAGGGGCATAGTAACTCCATTGACTAGCGCCAATGACTTGCCGGATTTGTCATCCCAGTTAAGAAATTCCTCGAAGGAAAGGGTTTTTTGGGCGATCGCAATCATTGATATTAACCTTTTGCGTAGGTTGACTCTCTGTTATCTGTTTTTAGCTTAACGTGAGGTAGAGAGGATAAACGTTCTGCGAGGTTTCAGTTCCTCATTTGGCCTTGTTATATCGTTTCCGGCTGCATCGTCAGGTGATTTAACCACAGAGAACGCAGAGAACACAGAGGGAGAGAAGAGAGATGAATACAGGACGATGTTACCGGATTTGATATTACCCCCTCTAGGATTCGGCGGTTGAAACCGCTACTACAAAAACGAAGTCCGCCGACGCGGACTAAGAACTAATATCCTTAGATAAGGATCGGCTGCGATCGCCCAATTGTCCTTAGTGAGGGCTGATTTTACTGCGTCATGATAAATATCTCTGGCAGACATAGGGTTAGGACTACACATCTATGTTAATGATGTTTAGAAATGCTTATGCGTGTTGTAAAGATTGACCGAATAATTGCGGCTGTGGCAAGGGTTTACCTTCATCTAACGTCGATTCAGTGAGAAGTTCCAAAACCTCGCGGGCATTTTTTAATGCGTCTTCGTAAGTATCCCCGTGAGTATGACAGTAGTCTCCCCATTCTGGAAAACTAACGACATAGCACCGATCCTCATCTGACCATTGAATAACAATTGTATAATGACTGTTCATCTATTTTTTTCCTCAATTTCAGCTAGTTGTTTGAGAGCATTGTCAACATCTTTTTCCTGATAGAGCTTGGCATCACCGCCGTCTTTTCCTGATAGGGTCAGCTTTCCTGGTAGCAGAGGATGTGACCATTTGGTGTGGCTACCTTTAGCAGACTCACAAGCAAATCCTGCTTTCAATAATAGGCTTTTCAAATCCCTGATTTTTCTGGGCATCCGTTATTTACCTAATTGTTGCTTCAAATCCCGGATAGCAGCGCTGGTGTTGCGGACGAGGGCAAACATGGTCTAAACTCCCTTTTTGCTACGAATCATTGTGAGGTGGATGTAGATCGATCGAATACAGGACTCCTCGAAGATTGACTACCCCTTCTCGGTTGAGTTTGAGCCGATCGATGGTAGCGCGTCCAGTCGGTGTTAAGCCCAACATTTGAGTCGAATCGCTGCTCCAAGTAAAGTGTTCGCTCCAGTTATCCCGTCGAGGATGATAAAGTGGGACGGAGCCACCTGTAACGGGGTCGATCGCCTCACTATGACTGTATTTGAAGTTGTTGCACCCTTGAGCTGCGATCGCCAGATTATCCAAGTCACTGGTGCCACCTTTGGAGCGAGGGATAATGTGTTCAATGGAGAAGGGATCTGGAGAGAATTTAGCTTGACTGAGACAATACTCGCAGCAACCATTGGCGCGTTGTTTAATGAATTGTCGTTGCTGCTGTGTGAGGCGGGATTCAGACATAATCAACAATATCGGGATGAGGATTGATGCCGAGGGTTTGCATGAGCTCTGTCAGAGGTTGGTTGCGGAAGGTTGCGAGTTGAATTAAGGCTTGAATGCGGGCAACGTTGAGTTTTTCAAGGCGATCGCTCATTTGGATCAGTTGCTCGTGTTCTTCGGGAGTCAGGGTTTCGGCATGACGCTTGGCGATGAGGGCATGGTATTCTTCCCAGGTTTGTGCAGAAAAGCCGATGTTAATTTGTTGCAGCAAGTCGGCTTCAGTAGGTTGGGTGGTTGGAAGTCTAGGCTGGAGGCGTTCTTGCAGGGCGTTGAGGATGTAGCGATCGGGTTCAACGCCCACTCGTGCTGCTTCAGTGCGGATCTGCTGTTCGAGTTCGGGAGAGAGGTTGAGGGTGATGGTCGTCATGGTTATCTTGGCAGCAACATCTATTCATCATTTTAGCGATCGGGCTTTCACCTGATCAAAAACTTCATCGCCTGGGACTTCTCGGTGTTACTGTCCGCGTCCTGGTTTGCAATCTACAAAACCTAATGCTTCTGTATCGAGAAAACTGGCGATCGCCATTTCGATCGTTGCTGCGATCGGATATTCAATTTCCGCAGCACGCGCAATTAGAGCCGCTTGAATTCGTTCTGGCAAACGTCCCAAAATAACTTCGGCATCAGCAGGAGAAAGTTGTTCTTGAAGTTTGGCTTGCATGGCATTCACCTTTGGGTTGGAATTTGAACGTTGTACGGAGGTTCAGTGGCTCTTAGAATGATGGCTTCTAGTTCCAATAGTAACGCAGGGTTTTCACAGTAAGAGACTAATTGCATTGCAATTCGCACATCCTCGTCATTGTACTTATCGAGCCACGCCCATAAAAAAGCCTTGTGCCCGCCGCTGAAGCGTCCTCGTAGGCTCTTGGTTTTACCGATGTAAAGTAATCCGTCAGTTATGTGCCTGACTGCATAGATGCCAGGGCGAGCAGGAATGTTACCAAACTCACGAGTCAAGGGTTGACATTGCTCGAAAGGAGTAAAGGCGATCGCATCTAGAATTCTCCGCGCTTGGGCTTGCAGTTCAGAATCGTTTGTTGGCATGGAAGCAAGAAGGCTAATTGCACAGAAATCATGTTCCCACAAATTCTGTTATGGCTCCAAATTTTAGCGATCGCACTTTCACCTTATCAAAAACTTCATCGCCTGGGACTTCTCGATTTTACTGCCCGCGTCCTGGTTTGCAATCTACGAAAGCTAATGCTTCTGTGCCCTTGAAAACTGGCGATCGAAATGGCGATCGAAACTGCGATCGGATCTTCAATTTCCGCAGCACGTGCGATCAAAGCCGCTTGAATTCGTTCTGGCAAGCGTCTCAAAATGACTTCGGCATCAGCAGGAGAAAGTTGTTCTTGAAGTTTGGCTTGCATGGGCGTTGTTATGCTGCGATCGTGTGTGGATGATTCATTGCACTAAACCGGAACAAAAAGAGTAGATGCAGATATTTTTGCTTGAAGAGCTTGAATGATCTGTTCTAACTCAACGCGAGCTTCTGCCTGAAGCCCAAGACAAAGACCAATTCCATCCGCATCGGTACTCAATCGTGACTGCATCGTTAGTTTATATGACTTGTCGGCTTGCACATTCATCCGGTATGCGTGGAAGTGCATTGAGTCGCCGATGCTTGCAGGGTTCCGAAGATGGTCGAATTTAAATTCGCGGCTCATGTAATTCAACAATTTGTCTTGAACCACCAATACCAACTTCTTATTCACATATTCAAAAGTGTGAATTTTATGATGCATCTGAACCAAAATTGTCTTCGCTGTCATCTTCCAATTCATACCGAAGGACTTATTTGAATCTTCGCTGTCATCACCGCGAGGAACGCCTAATGCCTTGAGCAACCTCTGTCGCTCAGGCCATACCGTACCAGTGGTATCGAGTGTCTGAAGCTCAATACCAACAAAATCTTTTACCTTGCCGTCTTTTGCTGACACAAGAAAATAATCAACGCTACCACCAGGGATAGAAACCTCGGAAACTATATGCAGCTCATTTCCAGGTTCATGGGTGGTCAATAGATGAAAACAATCTGTGAAGATCTGGCGGCGCTCAATCAGCCGTGTTGGGCAGATGATGACGGGTTCTAGTTCACGCCCATAAAGGACAGTGCATGAACCAATCGCAGTGTCCGGGTCGCTCTTGCGAATCTTATAACATTTTTTATTTGCATAAACACACTGCTGCCCGGTCACAACTTCTTGCCAGTTCACACCAGATTTTGCCACTGACTGACCGAATAACTCCACTACTTTACTCATGATAGAGACTCACATCTTTTTTTTGTTAGTTCTAAGTAGCGACGTGAAATGTCGATCCCTACTGACCTCCGACCAAGATTTCGGGCAGCAACAAGTGTAGTTCCAGTGCCACAAAATGGGTCAAGCACCGTGCCTCCCTCTGGACAAGTTGCCAGTAATGGGAGGATACAAAGATCGATAGGATAAGGTGCAAAATGAGTTTCCCGTCGCTGAGTATCTTCGGGAAGTACGTCCCATACGTCAGTCGGCTTGCTACCTTTGGGGTGGTATTTAAGAAAATAAAAGCCTTTATCGCGAAGCTCTTTTGCTCGTCCTGACACCTTTTCATTGTCTGAGTGTGTGGCGCGTTGCTGTCCACGAATAATCATCCTGAAATCAGATGCACGACCTGCTCTGATATCGGACAACATTTGCTCAAGAGCTAAAAAAGCTGCTGCTTTCTCTGCATCTGAGAGAGCTGTCGATAGTTCAATCTGCCGTTTGTACCGAACACCAGATACGCCAGTAGCGGATACAATAGCGCCATTAACAACTTTTGACTCACGGGGTTTTGAGCGAATAGCATCAGCATTGTAGTAGTAGCCTTTAGGCTGTTTTACAAAGTGAAAGACATTTTCATGAACATTGCCAAGGCGGTCTTTGCTGTTATCCATTCCTCCCTTTAACTTGTTCCATATCACGCTGTTACGCAGAATCCAGCCTTGATTGTCTACAAGTTCAAAGGCAACGCGCCAAGGCACACCAATTAAACCTTTTCTGTTGTAGCTGTCCCCAAGGTTTAACCAAAAAGAACCTTCAGGTTTCAGCACCCGCTTCATTTCAGCGAAAACGGCAGCCAAATGCTTGACAAAATCCCTATAGTCATTTTCCAATCCAATTCCGCCGTTTTCGTACTCACGCTTGCCCCAATAGGGTGGAGATGTCATCACGAAATCGATGCAGGCATCTGGCAGATCGCGCAATACCGATAGCGCATCACCATTTAACAGCAAAGGAGCTTTTTGAATTGTATTTTGATGGACAGTGAAGGCTTGGAGAAAATTTTCACTGACGAGATCGTCAGCAATTCTAGAGCGGCTTTGTGTTGAGGTCAAGTCAATTACGGTATAGTCCATAGCCTTATATTAATCGAAGCACCCCATACAAGAAACCTTGAGCTTTTGCAGATTGTTTACCGTGCTGCCTATAAATCTTATAATTATTATATCGCAGTTGCGGTACAATACCCAATACAATAGGAAAATACCGCCGATCGCTAATGTATTTCACCAAGGTCTCTAGCTTACTTCATTTATCGCCCCAAACTCACACCGCGATATAATTCTGCGATCGCCATGCTGTAATAGAGATCGGTCCCTTCAAACTTCCATAGTTTATGACCACAGCAGTATCTATTGATATTGGTACGCTCATTACACGCACTCCCGGATTGCACGGTGGATGTCCCCACATCAAGAGTAAAGGCGTTACTGTTCGCCGGATTGTAACCTGGTACAAGCGAGGATTGAATGCTGAAGAGATTTGCGATCGCATTTCTCATCTCACCCTCGCCGAAGTCTACGCCGCACTCACCTACTATCATGCCAACACCGCAGAAATTGAAACTGATTTCCTTGAGCATCGGCAAAATCTACTAGATAAGCGCGATCGTCAAAGCTCATCAGAATCGTGCCAACTTGTCCGGGGCGGAGCAAAATCGGCCCAGAAGTTGCTTTATGGATTGCCTGAATTTCTTCGTTCAAGGCAACAACATCATACTCGTGTAACGTCATCAAAGTCCCCTCACTTATTGATCTGATAATATTGCCGTGCCACCTCGATAAAGCGCATCAACTAAGTTGCGATCGTTAGCATGAGATCTTGAGGATTCAACAGTTGACGTTTAGAGGCATTGAGAAATTCGATGCTAACTGGTTCATCATTTTCGTCATAACTGACAATCACGCCTCCAGGTTCAGAGATAGCATTAGCTGGAAACGCATCACGGAAGATAAAAATCAGAATGTCTGCTTCTGCATCGTATTTAACTTTCATTGGGATTCTCCTGCCAATATCGCTTGACTTGATTTGTCCAGTACAGAGTTAAGATTCGTCTGGTTTTGCCAATTTCAACTTTTATAAACATCTTTTCGATGCTTGCATTGTAATAGGAGAATGATGAGTTCTTTGTCGCGAATTTCATAACGAACGCGGTAATCACCGATCCGAATACGGTACTCATTATCAGCACCTTTCAGCTTGACTACCCCATCCGGGCGCGGGTTTTCGGTAAGTTGCAAAATCTTGACAGCGATACGATCGTAGACATCATCGGGCAAGGCATCTAGCTGCTTTTGCACAGCTTTAGGCGTAATAATTGTGTAAGTCATGTCGATTTATTTGCCCGCCCGGCCATGTATCGATCGAAAGTTGTGTAGTCTCCAGCTTTGTAGTCAGTACGGGCAGCTTCAATTTCAGCAATGTCTTCGGGAGAATCGTCCTCATTCGAGAATAATTCAGCTTCCAAAAATTCCCATATCTTGTATCTTTCAGCAACTCCCAGTGACGAAATAGCTTCCAGCAGTGATTGAAATGAGATATCTACTTTCACGGCATTCTCAGTCATCAAAACTTTCCTCCACTTTTAATTTTATATTTAGCATATTTCTTCAAAAATTTCCAAATAGTTGTATTGCGTTCCATCACCGTAAACCTTTGTCTCTAGCTTACTTTATTTATCGCCCCAAACTCACACCGCGATATAATTCTGCGATCGCAACTTCCAGCTCAATACTCTGTAACATCACTAAATCTCCCGCACCATAAACCACCGTTTCCCAACGTTCCCCACCCCCATTTTTCACTCGACGGCGACACTCTACTCGCATCTCATCCTGCGCGATTAAAACATACTCTTCCAACGATTCCAACTGTCGGTAATCCTCAAACTTATCAGTGCGATCGAATTTTCCCGTCGAAGGAGACAGCACCTCAGCAATCAACTTAGGATAGCGCTTCACATAGCGATCGCTCCGATCGCGCGGATCGCACGTCACAAAGGCATCGGGATAATAGAAAAACTCATCCGCATAATTCACCTTCACATTACCCGATCGCACAGAGCAACAACTATCTCGAACCTTTTGGCGCAAAAGTTCAATTAGATTCAACGACAGTTCATCATGATCGTCGCTACCTCCCGCCATTGCGTAGACTAAGCCGCGCTGATATTCATGGCGGACTGTATTGTCATGTTCCAGGGAAAGGTACTCTTCGGGGCTAAATCCAGAGGGGATGGCAATCATAGTATTGCAGGCAAATTTAATAGCTTAATTGTAGCGATTTTCGAGCGTTCTTTTTTTACCGCAGATCAAAGCAAATTAACGCTGATGAACGCAGATGGGAGAATGACTACTGTTATTTTACCATAAACAAAACCCGCAAGGTGCGGGCTTCATTTTAAGAATTGCAATTTAACAGCAGACTACATCACCACTGCACTAATTAAAGTGTGTACATTTTGCACCACAGCAGTAGTAAAATTATGAGTCGCAGGCAAACTATCAACCACGATTCCAGCGCACAATAGCATCAGGTACAGAATAGAGTATTTAAAGAGCGATCGCGCAACGTTCTTATCTTCTGGAGTCTGCAACAGCAACCAAGCCTTTTGGGCAAAAATCGCTCCCAGGAAAATCGCAGTACCAGCATAAACCCCGCCAGCTAAATTCAGCGGATAAACTAGCAGCAAAGTTGCAGGAAGCATCAATAAGGTATAAATCCAAATTTGGCGGGCAGTCTCTTCATCGCCCTCAATTACTGGCAACATCGGCACGCCCACTCCCTCGTATTCGTCGCGAATCATCATTGCTAATGCCCAAAAATGTGGCGGTGTCCACAGGAAGATAATCCCAAACAACAGCCACGCACCCCAACTCAAATCTCCCGTCACCGCAGCCCAGCCAACTAGCGGCGGAATTGCGCCTGCTGCACCGCCGATGACGATGTTTTGGACGCTGTGGCGCTTCAGCCAATGGGTGTAAATTAGGACGTAGAAAACGATGCCAGACATGGCTAGCAATGCTGCTAATAAGTTGGCAACAACTGTCAGTAATGTAAAGGATATTGTCGCTAGGGCGATCGCAAAAATCAAAGCATCCCGTTTCTTAACACGCCCGGAAGGAATCGGCCGCCAGCGGGTGCGCTCCATAATATAATCGATGTCGCTATCGTAGACACAATTAATCGTATTCGCCGACGCGGAAGCCAAAGCGCCTCCGGTGATGGTTGATACTAGCAATAGGGGATCGACTTCTCCTTTGGCGGCCATCCACATTCCGGCTGATGTGGTGATTAGCAACAGTAAAATAATTCTCGGTTTTGTGAGTTGATAGTAACTTTTCACTACTTGCGAAAAGTTTTCATGGAGGCGAGGGCTATTGTTTGTAAGAACTTCTTGCATCGGTTATTAATTGTTAGTGGTTAGTTGTCACTTGTGGTCATTTTTCATGGGCTGTAGGGGCGGGTTTTACGAGAGATATTTCTTGTAGGTGAAAAGATTGATAAACCCGCCCATCTTAGTCCGCAGAGGCGGACTTTGTTTGTGTAGTAGCGGTTTCAACCGCCGATTAATAAATTCGCCTCTTTCAAGCTGATAAAACCCGATCGCGCCACGACAAAACACTAAAGGCTACCAAGATTCCCAACAAAGCAGCGCCGACAGCTTGGTGGGCGACTGTCAGGGGTTCTACCTGAAGATGCAGCCGGAAAGTTGCCAATCCTAACACTAATTGAGCAATCAGACAAACACTAGCTAAATTTCCTAGTTTTCGCAAGTTTGCACTTAGTGCGGGCTGCCGCCAAGCCATGATTGCTACTGTTAAAGTGGCTGCGGTAGCTGGTACTACGCCGATGATGTGGCTGTTCATTACCGAGCACAATTCTGAGGAACCAAAACATTGGTGCAACGCCCATCTAGAGCCTACTAATGCTCCTAGCAAACTTTGCAGGTAAACTAACAATGCTGCGATCGAACTTACCCAAGCTAATTTCCCCGTATTGCCTGTAGCTTCGTAGGGAGTTAGCATGAAACCGATGATTAACAGAGCGCAAAAAAACAGTAAAGCTGTTCCCAAGTGAGCGGTTACGATATCAAATCTGAGCAGTTGGGTTACTGTCAAGCCGCCCAATACGCCTTGAAAAACGATTAAAAATAGTGCTCCAGCGCTGGCAATCGGGAGCCATTTTGGGAGGCGGCTGCGGTAAAACAAAGATAGTGCTAAAAGGGCGATCGCCAGACAGCCGATCGCCGCGGCATCCAAACGGTGAAACCATTCCAGAAATACCTGCAAATTCATTTGCGCTGCGGGGATTAATTGACCGTAGCACAGCGGCCAATCCGGGCAAGCGAGTCCCGCATTCATCACCCGCGTAGCACTGCCTACAGCCATCAGCAGCCAGGTGGCGATCGCAATTTTCCAGACTAAGCCGCGGACAATATCCTGTGGCTGCCACTGCACTCCTGCTGGGGTTGGCTGATTTAAAACTGAGTTTGCCATGAAATTCACCTTAGCCTTTGTTATCGATGGAACTTAATTAAATAGTGAACTTTTTTTTCTGCTGGCTTTCTGTGAGCTTAACACTGTTTTTCTTTAATAAACCGCCCATTGATTTGAGATTTGATCTTTGAAGTTTTAGATGGGAGGACTGAAGAATTGACTTCATGTTACAAAAGATTTATCTTATTTTGCTAAACTTAAAAAAAGCTTAATCTTTCCCCTCAACCGTTTATAATGATACCAATTCCCTCACGTCTAGCTTTGGTGTCAAAAATAAAGATTTAATTAAGAAAAATTATTTATCAAATAATTGTGATAAATGATACTGAAACTAAAGATTAAAAACTCAACACCATTAAAAAAGTTAAAAAATAGCATTAATCACAAACCAAATTTAGCTGATTGTTCTACCCTAGTAGGAGTAGGACGGCTAGTAAAACCGCAGTCAACAAATTAAACAAGCCGTAAGCCAGCGACTCCTCAGTCCAGGCGTCGCAGCCCTTACTCAAGGAGTTGAAGGATGGAAAAAGAAACAGGAAAAATACCGGCTTCGCTGTTGACCCTAGTTGGTGGGCTAGCGATCGCAGCGATCAGCTTCTGGTATGGTCAAAACAACAACCTAATGCCAGAGCAAGCTTCAGAACAAGCGCCACTGGTAGACAATTTTTTTAATCTGATGACCACGATCGCCACAGCCCTATTTATAGTGGTAGAAGGCGCGATCGTCTATTTTGCGGTCAAATTTCGCTACCGCCCCGGAGACGAAACCGATGGCGTACCCATCAGCGAAAACTTTGCCTTAGAAATCTTCTGGACGGCAATACCCGCAATTCTGGTGATTGGTGTGGGCATCTACAGCGTGGAAGTCTTTAGAGATATGGGAGGCTTCGATCCCGGTGGCAGTCAGGTGATGGCTCACGTTCACGACTCCACCCACGCAGGTCATAAAATGCCCAAAGGCAGTGCAATGGCCGCTCCCCTGATCGCCGACTCAGGAACCATGGAATCAGAAATGGCGGCAGAAATGGGTGGCACACCAACCGCCAAATACGGTTTCGGAGCGAAACCTTCGGAGACAGGAAAATTCGCAGGCGTGACTGTCAACGTCACCGGGATGCAATACGCCTGGATATTTAACTATCCCGACAGCGGAGTCACCTCTGGAGAACTCCATGTCCCCACGGGTAAATCGGTTCAACTCAACCTTTCGGCCGTTGACGTGATCCACTCCTTCTGGGTTCCCCAATTCCGGCTCAAACAAGATGCGATTCCCGGAATTCCCACGGAATTGCGGTTTGTCGCCACCAAACCAGGTGACTATCCCGTCTTTTGTGCGGAACTTTGTGGCGGCTACCACGGCGCCATGCGGACTCGCGTGATTGTTCATACTCCTGAAGAATACGAAAATTGGCTCAAAGAAAGTCTGATTGCTCAAGAGCTAGATGTCGATCGCGCGATCGCAGTTAATCCGGCTAACTTGTCAGAATCAGAATTTCTAGCTCCTTACGTTAGCGAAATGGGGATTAAACCCGAAATCGTCGCTCAACTCCAACCGACTAGAAATTAAAAAAAAGCCAATTAAAAATTAAAAATGCCACAAGTAATTCAACATTTTTAATTTTTAAAGCGAAGCTTTTCCCGCTCGCCCTTCGACTTCGCGAGCGGATAAACTCAGTTGAAGGGTCGATGTGTTGCAGTGTCCTTGGACTTTCTTCCTGAATTTCCCCCCTTGGGGGGTGATATCAATTCCGGTTGTATCGGAGTGATTTAACCGCGAAGGCGCTTATGACGCGAAGGAAGAGAAGAGAGAGTTTAATACAGGACGATGAAAAGATGATTTTATATGACTTCTTCTTTCTTCCTTCTTCCTTCTTCTTTCTTCCTTCTTCTTTCTTCCTTCTTCCTTCTTCCTTCTTCCTTCTAATTAAAATTCCCAACATATCAAATGGCACAAGCACAACTTCCGGTAAATACACCGCCAGAAATTAAAGGTGATACTTACTCCCACCATCCAAAGGCTTGGAAATGGTATGACTACTTTACTTTCAACATTGACCACAAAGTAATTGGTATTCAATACCTAGTAACAGCCTTTATTTTCTACCTGATTGGCGGATTAATGGCGATGGCGATGCGGGCGGAACTCTACACCCCCGATTCGGACTTTCTCGACCCAAACCTCTACAACGCTTTCCTGACTAACCACGGGACGATCATGATTTTCCTGTGGATCGTGCCAGCGGCGATCGGCGGATTCGGCAACTTTTTAGTACCGCTGATGCTTGGTGCTAGAGACATGGCGTTTCCGAAGCTCAACGCGATCGCCTTTTGGGTGAATCCCCCCGCCGGCATCATCCTCATGAGCAGCTTCTTCTTCGGAGGAGCTCAATCTGGTTGGACATCCTATCCGCCACTGAGCGTGATTACAGCCAACACAGCTCAATCAATGTGGATTTTGTCGATCGTCCTAGCAGGAACATCCTCAATTTTAGGTTCGCTAAACTTTGTTGTCACCATCCTCAAAATGAAAGTTCCCAGCATGAAATGGGATCAACTTCCCCTATTTTGCTGGTCAATTTTAGCAACTTCAGTGCTGGCACTGGTATCAACTCCAGTATTAGCAGTGGGCTTGACATTGCTGCTGTTTGATATCAACTTCGGCACCTCATTCTACAAACCAGATGCAGGCGGCAACGTCATTATTTATCAACACTTATTCTGGTTTTATTCCCACCCGGCAGTTTATTTGATGATTCTGCCCATCTTCGGGATCATGTCCGAAGTTATCCCAGTTCACGCCCGTAAACCGATTTTTGGCTATAAGGCGATCGCCTATTCCAGCTTAGCCATCTGCCTAGTCGGATTGTTCGTTTGGGTGCACCATATGTTCACCAGCGGTACACCTCCCTGGATGCGGATGTTCTTCACCGTTTCCACCCTAATTGTGGCAGTTCCCACCGGTGTTAAGATATTCGGCTGGACAGCTACCCTGTGGGGCGGTAAAATCCGTTACACGAGTGCGATGTTATTTGCGATCGGCTTATTGATGATGTTCGTTTTCGGTGGATTGACCGGAGTGACATTAGGAACTGCGCCCTTCGATGTCCACGTACACGACAGCTACTACGTCGTCGGCCACTTCCACTACGTGCTGTTTGGCGGTTCCGTCTTCGGCCTCTACGCCGGAATTTACCATTGGTTCCCCAAAATCACCGGCCGAATGTACAACGAAACCTGGGGCCGCGTTCACTTCGTCCTCACCTTCATCGGCACCAACCTAACCTTCTTACCCATGCACCAACTGGGTTTGCAAGGAATGCCCCGCCGGATTGCCATGTATGACCCCCAATTCGAGTCATTGAATAAGATTTGCACCTACGGTTCAATTCTGCTCGGATTTTCGGTACTTCCCTTCTTCTTCAACATGATTTGGAGTTGGATGTACGGCCCCAAAGCCAGCAGCAACCCTTGGGAAGCCTTAACTTTGGAATGGACAACTGCTTCGCCGCCCATCATTGAAAACTGGGAAGTATTACCCGTTGTCACTCACGGCCCCTACGACTACGGGATGAATAATTTCGTTCCGAACATAGATCCTTTAGGAGTCCTGATTCCAGCAGGTAATCAAAAAGCAGTTGCCATTTCTCAGGCTGCATCCGCATCGGATGTCAACAATGGTGATGATGGCAACGGATGATAGTTGACATCCGACAGGGACTGAAGTCCCTGTCTAATAGCGAAAGTCCTCTAAAGAGGACGGCAGGAGTTGAAAATTCTTCTCTTCAGTCCTCTTTGAGAGGACTTGCGCTTTGAGGCAGGGGTTTAAACCCCTGCCGGACTATTAGTTTCACCTGTTCAATATTGGAGACTTTTATGCAAGGTTCAACAATTGATAGCCCAGAAAGTGTACTCAACTCGTCAGTGCCCCCAGTAGCGGCCGCGAGTGTAGTCGAACATCACGAAGAACACCCAGATTTGCGACTGTTTGGGCTCGTGACTTTTCTAATTTCTGAATCCCTCATGTTTGGAGGGCTGTTTGCCGCTTACTTATTATTGCGAAGTGGTGCAGAATCTTGGCCACCGGAAGGCACAGAAGTAGAATTATTGTTACCGACAATCAACACAATTATTCTGGTTTCCAGTAGTTTTGTCATTCACTTCGGTGACAGCGCGGTGAAAAAGAATGATATCAAAGGAATGCGACTTTGGTACGCCATTACTGCTGTAATGGGCATTGTTTTCTTAGGAGGTCAAGTTTACGAATACATGACCCTGGGTTACGGTTTGACTGAGAATATATTTGCTAACTGTTTCTATATAATGACAGGTTTCCACGGTTTGCACGTTTTTCTTGGTGTCTGCTTGATTTTGGGCGTGCTGTGGCGGAGTCGCCGCGAGGGACACTACTCGAATGTTAAGCACACTGGTATCGAAATGGCAGAAATTTACTGGCACTTCGTAGACATTATTTGGATTGTTTTGTTCTTGCTGATTTACGTCCTCACTCTTTTCTAAGGTAGTAGTAGATTCAGCAAAAAACCCCCAGCCTTGGGGGTTTTTTATTTTTTTAGGCTTGCAGTTTCTTGGGCGGTTTAAAAGCGTGTCAAACTTTCGTCTGCTTCCGCAGACAAGCAACATCGATGGATATTTAAGCCTGTTGCTATATCAGCAATCGGGTTTCTGGCTATAATGTAGTGTAAAAATATGATGACTTATTACCCGTTACCCATTACCCATTACCCATTGCCCGTTACCCATTACCCGTTCCGGTTGATGAGCATTAACCATGAATATAAATACTCACCCTCGGCAGACAAGTTGATTTACTCATCAAAAATATACAAATTATCCACAATTTAAAATTTTACACCCATGTCTCAAAAAAATGAAACAGTTATTCTAGTGTTATCCTTAGCAATTACCATGGGGCTAGCCAGTGCAGGTATTTGGTGGCTGACAAACAGTAAAGGCATCAATTTAGGGAGTAAGTCTTCGGAAAAATTGATTTCTGACAATTCCACAACAGCCAACGCCTCGCAGTCACAACAATCCATTGAGCAGCGTTTGAGCCTAGGAGAAAAACTGTTAATTCCAGGGGGAGCAACGGCTAAAAAACAAGAAGCTGTAGCGGCGATCGCCTCTAGCAACTACAACACAGCTATTTCCAATCTAGAAGCCTCCCTACAAACAAATCGCAACGATCCAGAAGCCTTAATTTATCTCAATAACGCCCGGATTGGCGACAAAAAATCCTATACTATTGCTGTGGCTGTTCCCATTGGTAGCGATATCAATGCAGCTCAAGAAATGCTGCGGGGCGTGGCTCAATCTCAAAATGAAATCAACCAAAGTGGTGGGATTAGCAGTATTCCTTTAAAAGTGCTGATTGCTAATGATGATAATAACCCAGAGATAGCCTCCAAAATAGCCAGTGATTTAGCCAGAAAATCGGAAATTTTAGGAGTAGTCGGACATTTTGGCTCTGATGTCACCCTCGCAGCCAGTAAGGTTTATCAACAAAATCAATTAGTAGCAATTTCTCCTACCAGTACCTCTGTACAACTCTCTAGGGTTGGTAGTAATATATTTCGGACAGTACCGAGCGATCGATTTGCGGCTAATGCTCTTTCTCGCTATATGTTAGGAAAATTGAAAAAGCAAAAAGTTGTGGTTTTTTTCAATTCTACCAGCAGTTACAGCAACTCTTTAAAAAATGAATTTACCACGGCTATCTACGCAGATGGAGGACAAATTATATCGGAGTTTGATTTAGCTAACGGCAATTTTAATGCTGCTGATAGCCTTGAAAAAGCGATCGCCCAAGGAGCCGAAGTCATCATGTTAGCATCAAACTCTAGCACCATAGAGCAAGCTTTGCAAGTAGTGAAATTCAACGCGAAACGGCTCCCATTATTAGCTGGAGATGGCGCTTATACGGCTAAAATACTACAAATTGGTGCGGCGGAAGCAACAGGTATGACGATCGCAGTTCCTTGGCACATTCTGGCAGATCCCCAGTCCAGTTTTCCCCAAGCATCAAAACTTTTGTGGAATGCTGAAGTCAGTTGGCGTACAGCTTTAGCCTACGACGCGGCGAAAGCTTTAATTGCTGGTTTACAGGTGAATCCGACTCGTAGCGGTATTCAAAAAGCTCTCTCAGCGTCGGATTTTTCGGTAACGGGGGCTTCTGGTGCGATTCGATTTTTAGCTTCTGGCGATCGCAATCGAGCAGTTCAGTTAGTAACTGTGCAACCGGGAAATCGCACCAGTTACGGTTATGATTTTGTACCGATATCTGGTTTATGAGCTATTTGCCTTTTATGAACAGGCAAGATGCCTGTTCCACAATAAAATTCATCTCTTGTGGAACAGGCATCTTGCCTGTTATTGAAAATGGTGTAACATATGAGTTTCTGCTAAGTAAACTAGATTTAACCGATTAATCATTAGAGATTATTTATATTAAGATAGAAGAACAAGTTTGGATGGTGAATCCTATGACTTCTCAAGTTTTGTCTCCAGTGATAGTTGAATCTTTGCCAGAACAGCGCGTGATATTGGAGGGCGTGAGTTGGCAACAGTATGAATTATTGTTAGCCACTTTTGGCGATGATTTTCCAGCTTTGCGGTTGAGCTATTTGGAAGGAATGTTAGAAATTATGAGTACATCTCCCCTGCATGAAGAGATCAAAAAAATGATGGGGATGCTGATGGAAGCATATTTTCAGGATACACGTACCCGCTTTCATGCGATCGGTTCGGCAACGTTTCGCAAGGTTTCCAAGCAGCGCGGGTTGGAGCCTGATGAGTGCTATTGTTTGGGACAAAAAAAGGATTTTCCAGATTTAGCGATCGAGGTTGTGCTCAGTAGTGGCATTGTGGATAAGTTGGAGATTTACCGAGGGCTGGGAGTGACGGAAGTTTGGGTGTGGGAAGCAGGACGATTTACGATTCATCATCTGCGGGCGGAGGGCTATGAATGCGTTGTCAGGAGTGAGTTGTTGCCAGAATGTGACATGGAGTTGTTAGCTAATTATGTCAAGCCAGAGGAACAGTTTGATGCGGTGATTGCTTTTCGGGATGAATTGAAAAGGCGAATAAAGTGAAATCCAAAATATGTAGGTTGGGTTGAAAAACCAAACTCTTCATTTAAAATAAGGTGTTGGGTAACGCTATTGCGGTTCCTGAACCCTTCATTTATTTTAGAAACGCTATATATGTCTCAAAAAAATAAAACCTCGGTTGTTATTTTATCTCTGATGATGACGATCGCGATCGTAGGTATTGGCATCTGGTGGTTTACAAGTCGCACCGGCGCAAATATCCAGACTCCACCGCCACCAACTCGGACTCTTCCCAATGCGCCGACACCGAAACCGCGATCGTCATCTCTCGGATAGATGCACCATGATTTCAAATAAACCAGATTATTTTGACCTTAGTTCAAAGAGGATTGACAACAAGAATACCTTTACCGGGGCCTTCGTAAATTTCGATCCTAGATACTTGTCCAGTAGTATAAAATGTTACTCCGGCGAGAGATCGAGATGGCATTGATTGCCAAACACCATCTGGTGAAGTCACCACATTAGTTGTGAATCCATCATCCCAGGTAATTGTAATTTGTTTGAGACTCTGCTTAATTGAACAGCCGATTGTTTGTGCTTGTGGTTGATTCTGTCCGTAAAAACTGCATTGAGATCTATAGTTACCAGTAGAAACTTTCGTCTGGGCTTGAGCACCGATACCGAAAGTGGTGACAGATGCTAGGAGCACATTTGCTACCAAAGCAGCTTTATAAACCAAAGATGAGTGGAGTTTCATAGATTGGGTATTTTCGAGAAAAATAACTAACTTTATGTTACGGCAATAGCTGGCAAAAGTATAGTCATTTATAGACATGGGAGGCTTCAAGTCCCTCCCCCTTCACTTTTACTTTGAGCGGATTAACCCGCCTCGGCTGAA